>JAEYAO010000041.1 GCA_023456105.1 Pseudomonadota bacterium
CCGGCCTCCTGCTCCCGCAAGATCCCGATGATTTGCTCTTCCGTGAACCTTGATCGCTTCATTCTGTCCGTCCTTCGTTGGGCGGACTCTAGCTATTCCTGGAGGAGTTTCAGGGGGTCACGTCAACACCCACATGCCGGGCAGGCGCCAAAGGCCTTCAACTTCAGAAGGGGGAGGTTGCCATGAGTTCGCCAGCGTGAGGCCGAACGAAAGACGACGGCGGCGTTAGACGGCCAGGGCGTGCGCCGCAGTTCGGGCGCAGCCGACCAACCGGTCCTGCGGCAAGCCGAGACAGGCGTAGGACGACAGACCGCGAAGCGTCACGAGCACAAAGTCAGCGATCTCATCGCCCCGGTCGCCGAAATGCTTGTTGGCATAGGCCCGAATGACCGTCGCGGCCGGCGCTGCGATCTCGGTCGCGCGTTCGCGGGCGACGGGATCATCCGCCCGCATACCCTCGGTGACCATACAGCCGCGATGCGCGTCGTCACTGCTGTACTGTCGTGCGGCGACCTCAAGCAGTTCAGTCAGCGCTTCGGCCGGCGAGCGGTCGTCCGTCAGGATCTGATCCAGCGGCAGCATGGTCGTCTCTGCGTACCGGCGCAGCGTGCGCTCGTAGAGGTCGACCTTGCTGCCGTATGCGGCGTAGAGGCTTGGCGGCAGAATGTTCAGCGCCTGGGTGAGTTCAGCGACGCCCACAGCATCATAACCGCGCGCGTGGAACAGGGCCTGCGCGACTGCGACACCGTGGTCCCGGTCAAAGGCAGGGCGCTTTGCGCGCTTGGTTGGTTTGGCCATTGCACTTACGGTCTTCATTATAGTGATCGCTACCCATCAACTCAAGCGGGGAAAAACGGCTCAGGTTCACGGCGCTTGCCTGCGGCTCGACGCGTCTCTGCAGGGTCAGCCAGCCACTAATCGCGGGTTGGCCCGGCCAACGCTTGCAGGCGCTCCGCCAGCCCGTCTCGGACGGCGAGCGGGTCCGCTTGCAACCCCGACCCGTTTCCCAGGATGTCGCGGGTGATCGCCGCGCCGATCACAAGGCTGGCGATCAGGAATGCGCGTTCGGCCGCCTGCTCGCCCCCAAGCCAGTCGATGAGCGGTTGTTGGAAGCGGGTGATCCGGGATCCCTGAGCCAGGGCGCGGCCGCGTTCGGAGCCAAGGGAGCGGACGAGGATCATCAGGTTGTCGAGGTCCGCGACCTCGACGGTCTCAAGCACGACCGCCGTCGCCAGGCGTTCGCCAAAAGTCGACGGGTCGCCCTCCAGAAACCTCAGGCCTGGGGCTTCCGTATCCAGGACCTCCAGGAACAGGTCGTCCTTGGTCCCGAAATAGCGGTGGATCATGGCGACGTTGACGCCCACGTCAGCCGCGATCTCTCGCAGACTGACGTCGTCGTAGCCGTGTGCGGCCAGGCGCGCCCGCGCCGCCCGCAGAAGCGCGTCTCGCGTGGCTTTCGCGTCGCGCGCTCGGGGCGCTTCCGAGGTCATCGGAGCAGCCCAGCCGTCATGACGACCCGCCCCTCCGACGAGCGTTCATGCGATGGGCTCTGCCGCCAAGAGATGCGGATTGTTTTCGGAGAGGAGGGACCGCCGCAGCTCAGAGACGCGCCGCGCCGCCGTCCACGAACAGTTCTGCGCCATTGATGTAGCCTGCGGCGTCGCTCGCCAAGAATAGGGCGGCGGCCGCGATGTCCGCGGTGTCGCCGATGCGGCCGACCGTGCTCATCTCCGCCATGGCGGCGAATCCGGCCTCGGCCTCGTCGCCTTCGAAGAAGCCTTCTAGGCCGGGGGTGCGCACCGGACCGGGGCTGACGATATTTATGCGAACGCCTGAGCCCTTGATCTCCTGCACCCAGCCGAGGACCAGACTACGCACCCCGGCCTTGGCGGCGCCGTAGACGCTGAGGCCGACCGACGGAGACTTAGATGCGGTCGACCCGATCACCACGATCGAAGCGCCAGACGGCATGAGCGGCAAGGCGAACTGGACCGAGAAGATCGTGCTCTTGATGTTCCAGGCCAGGGTTTCGTCGACGTGCTGTTCGGTGATGTCCATCAGCCCGATCGGCTGGCCGCCGCCCGCATTGGCGATCAGAACATCCAGCCCGCCGTTGAGGCGTATTTAGTGATCGCTATATGAAGGGCGATCTTCACTCCCAAACAAGAGAGCCCTCATGTCCAACACTCCTGACACCGTCGCCCGCCTCATCATCGAGAGCGAGATTCGTCGCCTCCTCGCCCAGTACGCCCACAACCTCGACTTCGGGGATGTGGAGGCCAATGCCGAACTCCTCGCCGAGGCTGAGTTCAAGATTGTCGATGTGTCCGTTACCGGCAGGGACAACATCGCCAAATTCCTGAGGACCAACCTCCAGTATCATGCCGATAACACTCCGCGGACCTGGCACTCTATCTCGAACACCCTGATCGAGGTGCAGAGCGCCACCGAGGCTAGTGCGGTCAGCTACTTCACCGTCCACCAACAGACCGACGGCCTGCCGCTTCAAGCCATCTCGACTGGACGCTACATCGACACCTTCACGCTCCAGGACGGCGAGTGGCGCTTCGCCTCGCGGGCGATCGATCCTCATCTGTTCGGCGACATCAGCCACCACGCGGCCTCCGCCGCTGCGCCTGCCGCGGCTTGAGAGCGGTCATGACGAGCAAGAGGCAGGCGCTGGTCACCGGCGCCAACAAGGGCATCGGCCTAGCCATTGCGCGGGGGCTGGCGAAAGCCGGCCTCTCGGTCTGGATGGGCGCGCGCGATCGCGCCCGGGGCGAGGCAGCGGTCGAGCGACTTATGGCCGAAGGCCTGGACGTGCGGTTGCTCGAGATCGACGTGGCCGACGAGGAGAGTGTCCGTCGCGCGGCCGAGACGGTCGCGAGCGAGACCGGCGTCCTCCACGTCCTCGTGAACAACGCGGGCGTCATCCTCGACCGGACACGGCCGCCCAGCGAAGCGCGAATTGAGGACATCAAGGCCACCTTCGAGGTGAATCTCTATGGTCCCATCCGGGTGACCCAGGCCTTCCTGCCGCTCCTTAGGGCGGGGAACGACGGCCGGGTCGTCAATATGGGCAGCGGCTTGGGCTCCCTGGCGCTCATCACCGACCCGACGTCGGTCTATTCGAGCGTCAACCTTCTCGGCTACACGACTTCGAAGGTCGCCCTGAGCGCGGTGACGGTCGCCTTCGCCAAGGAGCTTGAGCCGCTGGGCATCAAGGTCAATGTCGTCGAGCCTGGAAACGTCCAGACCGATCTCAATGACAACACGGGATCCCTCACCCCCGAGGAAGGCGCCGAAACCGCGATCCGGCTGGCGTTGATCGGCAAGGAGGGTCCGACCGGCGGGTTCTTCGACAGCCACGGCCGCCAGCCCTGGTGACGCCGGCGGACCGTCCCGGTCACTCCTGATCTGAGAGACCAAACAACAGAATGCGACGCTCGCGGAGACGCGGGCGTTGCATTGAATTCCGACTAGCGGTGGCACTGGCCGTTAGCGCTCGACGAGCCGATGAACCGGCGACACTGTCCAGTCGACGGTCCGCTGGTCAATGGCGGCGTGAATCGGCGAATCCGCCAGTTCGACCATGAGGCGGGCGGCCCCGTCTTCCCCATCCGCGACGCTCTTCCAGACCAGCACATCGACGACCACCCCGTCGTCCCTCTGGGCGATCCGTCGGGAGACAAACCCCGGCTGTTTGAGCAGCCAGGCGTCGACGTAAGTGTTGGCGACCAGGAAATCCTCGATCGTAAGGCCCCGCTGCAGGTAGAAGGTCGTCACCTCAATGGCTTGCATCGTGTCTCTCCTGCTCAGCCGGGATGCCGGGGGTCGTCGTGGATGTCGGTGATGGTGGTGTCGGCGATGGTCTCGGCGAACCCGGCGCCGAACAGGCCGGCGGGGGTCTGGAAGCCCGGCAGGAGCTCGCCGCCAAGCACCCGCCGCGCCGCTTCGGCGGCTGCGAGGGCGGTGAAGGTGTAGCCGTTCACCGTATCGAGGACGGATCGTGCGACTGTGCCGTCGGCGCCCGTGACCTCGACCGCCGCTTGGTAGCGATTGGCGTCCCGCTGCCCGGCGGTCGGGCCGGCCGGCAGGGCCTGGAGGTCGCCCTGCGGGAAGGCGTCGCCGGAAGCATGGACATAGGTTTCGATGTTCGGCACGCCCGTCGCGCGCCAGATCGTGATCAGGTCCGGCAGCGTCAGCGGGACGCTCTCCATCTCGCCCAGACCGAAGTCGAACGGCCGGGTGCGGGTCGGATCCGATGCGACAAGAGCCCCATCGATCCGGGCCAGGGTCTCGGTCGTCAGGTTCTCGGTCGCGCTGACCGCCGAGCCGCGCGACATCGACCCGGTGACGTGGAGGGCGATACGGACACTACGGGCGTCCGCGACGCGGGCGACCGCACGGCTTGCCAGCGACCCGAGCATGGCGACGCTGCCGCCGCTGCCGGGCAGAAGCATGACGCCGGCTTCTCGCGCTTCTTCGTCCAGCGTCTCGGCGAGACGGTAACTGTCCAGCTCGGCGGCGAAGTCGAGATAGTGAACGCCCGCGGCGATGGCGGCGCGCATCAGCGGGCCGGCGGTGCGCATGAAGGGGCCGGCCGCATTAAGCAAGACGTCGACGCCCTTCAGGGCCGCTGAGACTGCTACGGGATCGTCGACGGCGAACACGCGGTAGGGCAGGCCGAGTTCGGCCGCTGTCTCGGCGATCCGGTCCTCCAGCCGTCCGGCCACGACAACGGCGAGGCCGGCGGCCTTGGCGTGCTCCGTCGCCATGCGGCCGGTATAGCCGGCGGCTCCGTAGATCATCAGGGTCTTCATGTCAGTGCTGCCAGTTCTTGTAGACGAACTCGAGGCTGTAGCCGTCGGGGTCCAGGACGTTCGCGGCGTAGTAGCGAGGGTCGTAGTAGAGCCGGGCCGAAGGCGGGCCGTTGTCCGTCGCCCCGGCAGCCATCGCCGCCGCATAGGCGGCGTCGACTTCGGCGCGGCTGTCGGCGACGAAGCCGACGTGGGCGGCGCGGCCCTCAACTACCCCCTTACGCAGCCAGAAATAGATCTTGCCGCCAGAGCCGAACCCCTTGAGGTCGGGGTGGCCCGGCGGGCCCTCGGCGCCGTCGTAGTCGACGCGGTCGCCGATCCCCAGCGGCGCCAGGGCCGCCGTGTAGAAGGCGATCGACCGGTCGAGGTCGGTGACGGAGAGGAAGACGTGGTCGAGCATGATGTGTCCGATCAGATGTTGTAGCCGCCGCCGACCTCGATCGACTGGGCGTTGACCCAGCCGAGGTCCTGCGACAGCAAGGCGGCGACGACGCGACCGACGTCCTCCGGCTCGCCGACGCGGCCGAGCGCGGTCTGGCCGGCGAGCATCGCCTCGAATTCGTCGTTCAGCCCGCCTCCGAGCTCGGTCCGGATGGCCCCCGGCGAGACGGAATTGGCTCGGATGCCGCGCTCCCCGAACTCCTTGGCCATGTAGCGCGTCAGCACCTCGAGCCCGCCCTTGAACGAGGCGTAGGGGGCGACGCCGGCGGTGGCGACCCGGGTGGTCGCGCTGGTCAGGTTCACGATGTCCGCGCCCTGCGCCATCAAGGGCAGCAGGATCTGAGTCAGGAAGAACGGCCCCTTGAGGTGGACGTTGAACAGGCCGTCGAACTGCTCTTCTGTCACCGTTGCGATGGGTTCGAACAGCCCGTAGCCCGCGTTGTTCACCAGGCCGTCGAAGTCGCTGCGTCCCCAGACCGTTCGCAGGGTCTCGACCACGGCGTCGCGGAACATCGGGAAGGTCGCGACCTGGCCGACGTTCAGCTTCAGAGCGGCGGCCTTGCCGCCCCTGGCCTCGATCTCGGCAACGACAGCGTCGGCGCCTTCGGGATGGCTGTTGTAGGTGAGGATCACGCCCATGCTGCGGGCTGCGCATTCCAGCGCCGCGCTGCGGCCAAGTCCCCGGCTTCCGCCGGTGATGATGATGACTTTCATGGCGCTCGCTCCGTGTGGTTGACGACCAGATACCTAGGCCGCCAGGTTCCTCGCGGCGTTACGCAATCCTCTTTCATGATTGCCTGATTCTGCTATCGGCTTGCGCAAGCCACCTCGCGCGAGCAGGGATGCCTCATGGAAACCGCGCTTGACGAATTGCGCCGACTGGCCGCCCGTGCCCAGAACCGGCGGACCGAGACGGGCATTCCGCGCCTGGCCATGGTGCAGGGGAGAATCCCCGAGCACGATCTGGCGGCCTTGTATGATCCTATGATCAATCTGATCCTGCAGGGATCGAAGTCGATGACCGTCGGCGACCAGACCCTGCACTACGATCCCGCGACCTACTTCGTGATGTCGGTGGACCTCCCCGCGGTGGGCAGCGTCCATCCGGCGCCGACCGGTGAGCCCTATTTGGCCGTCAGCTTGACCCTCGATCCAGGGATCATCGCGGGGATCCTGGCTTCCGCACCCGTCTCGGCCGGGCGGTCGAACGGCCAGGGGTTTTCAGTCGCCGCGGTTACGCCGGAACTCCTCGATGGATGGGTCCGGCTTCTCCGTCTCATGGATCATCCCGACGACATTCCCGTTCTCGCGCCCGCCTATGAGCGCGAGATCCTTTACCGGGTGTTGCAGGGGCCTCAGGGCTGGTTGCTCCGGGACATTGCGACCCCCGAAAGCGCACTGTCGCGCATCCATGCCGCCATCCTCTGGATTCGCGAGAACTTCGCTCAGCCCCTGCGGGTCGAGGCCCTCGCGGAGCATGTGGCGATGAGCGTCTCGGCCTTCCACCGCCAGTTCAAGGCGGTGACCAACATGAGCCCGCTTCAATTTCAGAAGGCCATCCGGCTCATGCATGCACGGCGACTGATGATCACCGAGGCCCTGACGGCAGCCTCGGTGTCGGTTCGGGTCGGCTACGAGAGCCCGTCCCAGTTCAGTCGCGAGTACAGCCGATTCTTTGGTCGCTCGCCCGGTCGGGACACAGCGCTGCTCGCCGATGCCTGGGGCGGCGGCTGACCCGACGCCGCCGATCGGCGCGCGCGTTTTGAAACGACCGACGACCTCGCCGGGTCATTGCGCGTCCCGCTCCATCGGCTGGATGCCGAGGCGACGAAACAAGACCTTGTCCTTGTCCGCCTCGGGATTCCCTGCGGTTAGCAGCGTTTCGCCAACGAAGATCGAATTTGCACCGGCGAGGAAGCACAACGCCTGCATCTCATCGCTCATCGCAGTGCGCCCTGCCGACAGGCGCACATGCGATCGCGGCATCATGATGCGGGCAAGCGCTATGGTGCGAACAAACTCGATCGGCTCGATGGGTTCGGCCTTGCCAAGCGGCGTGCCCTCGATGGGGATCAGCATGTTGATCGGGACGCTCTCGGGCGGCTCGGGCAGGTTGGCCAGGGTTAGAAGCATGTCGATGCGGTCGACCTTCTCTTCGCCCATGCCGACGATGCCGCCGCAGCAGACCTTGATGCCGCTGTCGCGGACATTGGCGAGCGTATCCAGGCGGTCGGCGAAGGTCCGCGTGGTGATGACCTCGGCGTAGTAGCGCTCGGACGTATCGATGTTGTGGTTGTAGTAGTCGAGGCCGGCCTGCTTCAGACGCTGGGCCTGGCCGGAATCCAGCATTCCAAGGGTCATGCAGGTCTCCATGCCAAGGGCCTTGACGCCCTCGATCATGGCGACAACGGCATCCATGTCGCGATCCTTGGGGCTGCGCCAGGCCGCCCCCATGCAATAGCGGGTGGCGCCGGCGTCCCGCGCCCTCCTGGCCTCGGCCAGGACGCGATTCACTTCCATGAGCTTCGAGGCCTTGAGGCCGGACTGGTGCTGAGCCGACTGGCTGCAATATCCGCAGTCCTCGGGGCAGCCGCCGGTCTTGATCGACAGCAGACGAGAGAGTTGCACCCGGTTCGGATCGAAGTTTGCGCGATGAACCGTCTGCGCCCGAAACATCAGGTCGTTGAAGGGCGATGCGTAGATCGCCTCAGCATCGTCGCGGCTCCATCGAAGCGGCTCGTGGGAATGCTCGACACTGGAATGCAGGTGCAACTTCGCCGTCATGTGTGCTCCAACTGCCGACTTTACCGGCTCATCTTGAGGGCGGACGACTGGCTTGTGTCAGGCGATATGATCCTCCGACGGTGGTCCAAGCCATGCTACCCCTCGTGCAGATTAGTTATCGCTAAAATGTACCCGTCGACAAGCCTGGCATTGGTGACAATGCGCGGGACCGAACGCCTCGGTCGCACTGCGTGTTTGTGCGGCGTCTGATCGGAAACCCAGACCTCCCACCAGGACCCTGTTTCCGCGTTACGGTCGTAGCGAAGCGAAGAATGCGAGACGCCGACACCGCCCGTTTCCGTAAGATGCTGCAGCGATATACCCACTGTCGGCCAGAGTCTCTTCGCGCATTGGCGGCGATCTTGGAGGCCTGACGTTTGACCGCACGTGACTCATAGCGGCGGTTCGGAACGTCGGAATCATGGGCAACAGCCGTATCAGGCTGCCTCAAGTCCCGACGCTGGCGACGGCCGGGAGGTGCGGGCCGGTGGAAGACGGATGGCAAGGGGCTGAGCCAACGATGGCTCGCGAGACGAACGCTTTCCAAAGCGTTCCGGAAATCAAGGGCAGGTTCGGGGCATGGCCTGGGCGATATCCTTGATCTTCAAATTCGCCATTGGCTGGCTTCGGCAGCCGCAACGCGGCGTCTCCACCGCGTCCGATCAGGCGCAGACCTCCGCCCAAAAGGCGACGACCGGACGGGAAGCCGACTGAATCGACAGATAGGCGACCTGCGTGCCGGCAGAGCGACGACGGGGCCCCTCGGCGGCAGGGGACGAAGGCGGTTGAGTGCTGGGATCAATTTCCCTCATTATTCCCGCCAGAGCGCGACGCCGAGTACGGTGAGCAGCGCGCTGACCGCGACCATGGCGCTGTCGGCGACAACTGCATACCGCGGGAAGGTCCCGCCACGCCGACGTAGTGCGCTGATCGTCAGCACGGCGGAGATGCCCCCAGCCGCCAAGCTGATCTTGATCCAGGCGGCCACAGTCATTCAATGCGCTGGAAGAACCCAAGTGCGGGGGCGGCCGGCCGGGTCGCCAAGGCTCAGCCACCGGTGCAGCACGGTGCGAAGGACGCGGCCGCGACTTTCGCCGGTGATGAGAAGTGCGCCGGCGGCGACGAGACCGATCAGTCCTGCCGTGGCGCGGTGATGACGACGGTCTGCTGGTCAAGCGGCGTCTGGCGGATATTCATATCGCTTCCTTCTCTCGGCTGAGGGCTCCAGAGGGAACAGGGCGACAGCAGGGGGGTTCCGACGGGAGCCAATGGTCGCACCCGCCTGTCGGCGTGAGCGGAACCTAGTGGAGGACCCGCAAACAAGGAAAGAAGGAGGCGGCCTGCCGGCTCGATCCGTCATCATGAACATGCGTCGCACGCTCATCACCGGCGCTCGTCGGCGCTGGCGGGCGCTGATCGTCGGCGGGCGCGATCCCTTGCGCCTGTCGGTTCAGGGCGCTGCAGCGGCCGGAGCCATCTATCTCGTCATGACCCCGCTGGGCTGGCCTCACCTTTCGTGGGCGCTGATCTCCGGCCTGTTCGTACTCCAGCTCAACAGCGATGCAACGCGCCGCAGCCTATGGGATCGCCTCGCCGGCACTGCGCTGGGGTCGGGCGTCGGCCTCGCTGCGGTCGCGCTCATGCCGGGGGAGAGCTTAGCCGGGTGGCGGGTGCCGGCGGCCGCCTTCGTGGCTATGATGATCGCCGTCTTCAAGCCGAACCGCAGCTACGTCCTCGTGGCGGCGATAGCGGTTTCGCTGGAGCAGGTTGATCCCGTCTGGGTGGGCGCGCTGGAGCGGACACGCGCGATCGCGCTGGGCGCGCTCATGGCCGTCGCTGCCTCGTGGATCGTCTGGCGAGAACCCGCGCGCACGCGCGCGCTGGCGGCGCTGTCGCGAGCAATTGATCGCTGTCGAGATCTCGCCGATCGCCTCATTCCAGCTGTCGGACGGCGGACGACGCACGACGACCGCACGGCGCTGCACGATGACTATCAGCAGGCCATGGCGCTGGCGCGCGGCCGCCTCGAGGACTGCCCCCGTACTCAACGCTCTTCGATGGAACGGGTCGCGCGCGAGCTAGATCGCGTCTGGCATGATCTTGTTTTTGTCGATCGGCTGTCGAGACGAAGCGGGTCGACACTCGAGGGGCAAGAGCGCTCTTTCGATCTGGAGGGCGTCCGCGCCGCCGTCTGCCGGAGCCTGGAAACGGCGCGCGACGAGCTGACGGCGAAGGGCCGCGCATCGGGCGACACGCTCCCGAATGCGGCGATGCGCCTTCTTGGCGATCATCCGCCAGGGTCTCTTCGATTCGTCCTCGAGGAGCTGCGCCAGGACTTGGATGGTCTGGCGCACGCGGTGGGAGCGGTTCGAAGATGATCGGCCGCAGGCGGCGGGGCCCGATGTGGGGCTGAGATGGATGCCCGAGCCTGCAGGTCGCCGTGCGGAAACGGCCTACGGCCGAAGGTGCGCTCACAGGCGCCGTTGTCAGCGCTTTGTCGGAAGTTCGACTTTCGCCGACCGGAGCCGCCGCGACGGCAACTCCCTTGCGACCGAAGACGTTGCCTAGGCCATGCAATCCAACCCGTTTCCCGAGGCGCTGTTCGACGGCTGGTCGGGGGTCGTGCGCGTTCTGGTCATTGCGCCGGCCGCCTACGGGGCGCTGGTTCTGATCTTACGGGTTTCGGGCAAGCGTACCCTGTCGAAGCTTAACGCCTTCGACCTGATCATCACCATCGCCATCGGCTCGACCCTGGCCTCCATCATCACCAGCAAGTCCCTGGCCCTGCTGGAAGGTTTGACCGCGCTCGCCCTTCTGGTGGCGATGCAGTTTGTGGTGACGGCGACATCGGTCCGGTTCAAGTCGGTCAACGCGCTGGTCAAGGCCGAGCCCACGCTGCTCGTCCGTGACGGGCGGCTGCTGACACGCGCCATGCGCCGCCAGCGCATCACAGAAGGCGAGATTGAGGCCGCCGCCCGGGCTGCGGGCGTCCGGGGCCTCGATCAGCTTGAGGCCGTGTTCCTTGAGACAGACGGCTCACTGACGGCGCTGCCGCGCGTCGCCGGCTGACCTATGGAGACGCTGCACGCCCTGATCGGCTCCGAGGATGCGGCGATCAGCTGGTGGCAGATGACGCTGCGCGGTCTGCTGATTTTCGCCGTCGGGGTGCTGGCCGCCCGGGTGGCGGCGTCGCGGGCATTCGGCAAATGGAGCCCGCTGGACATCATCTTCGCCGTGATCGTCGGATCCAATCTCGGGCGGGCGATGACAGGAAGCGCGCCCTTCGTCGCCACCCTCGTGGCCACCCTGGCGCTGGTCGCCGTTCATGCCGCGCTAGCTCGCGCGGCAGCGCGCTGGTCCTGGCTGAGCTTCCTGGTCAAAGGGGCGCGCGTTCGACTGGTGAAGAACGGCGACGTCGATCGCGCCGCCATGCGTCGGGCCGGCATCGGCGACGGCGATTTGGCCATGGCGCTGCGCGCCCACGGCCAGGGGGACCTCGGCCGGGTTCGCTGCGCCTACCTTGAGCGCAATGGCGATATCACCCTCCTTTTCGATGATCAGCGCTGATCGGTCTTGCGGTCGTCGAGCAGTTCGGCCCGTCGCCAGGGCCAGCAGCCTTCAATCTCGGTCTCCAGGGAGAAGCTCAGGAAGGTCCGGATGAGGATGACCAAACCGAGAAGGCCAACCGTCTCCACGGTCAGGGGCGCGGTGATGGTGCTGATGATGTCGGCGCCGACGAGAAGTTCTAGGCCGAGCAGGATACCACGGCCGAGATTGGCGCGGTAGTTGGCGTAAGCTTCCCGCCAGGCGCGATCACGTCCACCCCGCAGCAGAAAGGCGAGCGTGGCGAGAACCACGCTGCCGACGATAATGCCGGCGCCGAGCAGTTCGAGCACCACGGCGAAAGGCTGGATGAAGGCGTGCACGCCACTGAGCATGAGCTGAGCCGGCTAGCGGTGGCGGCGGCCGGGACGCGCCATCAGGCGCGGCCCAGATTGCCGCTTGGGCTGTCGGCGCTGCCGCCGCTGCCGGCTTCGCCGATCGGTCCTTCGCCGGGCGCACCCAACTCCAATCCTGCGCTCTTGAGCCGGCCGATCTCCTCATCCGACAGCCCCGCGCGGCGCAGATCGGACCAGTCGCCGTACGGGCGCTGAGCAATCACGGTTTCAGCGCGGCCGCCGAGTTCGTCGATGGCGTCGAGTTCAGTCTTCGATGCAAGGTTCAGATAGACGGGGCGGTTATCAGCCATGGCGGTCTCCTTGTTGAGCGGGTTCGGGGCGCGGGCGGATCGCGGCGGCGCCTGGCGCGTCTAGGCCTTCGCGACGGCCGGCCCATGCCCCTGAACGGGTCGTCTCGGATCGATGCGACGGTCGGCGCGCGATGAGTGGAGCTGCGCCCGGGCGAACGCCAGCCCCGGATCGAGCCGCCGATCACGTTGACCGCCCAGGAAATCTTCCATCGTCAACGCCTCTCTCCTGCCGGTGCACCGGAGCGCCGGGCGGCCGCTTCGCATTCGCGAGTCGGCACCTGTAAGTTCAACACCAGGGTCTCACGAGCGTTCCCGACCGGACGAGCAGGTTGGATGTCTCCGCAACGGCGCGGCGGTCACGAGGATGCCTCAGCCAATAGAGCAGCACGCTGCGGACCGGGCGTCGGCCGGAGCCTCGCCGCCACCGACCGGTGCGCCCAGGCGTGGCGGTCGGGCGCGGAGCCTAGGCGATCAGCCAGAAGCCCAGCAGCCCGAGGGCGAGGACGCTCGCGATCCAGGCGATCAGGATCAGGAGGCCGTCACGGGCGATCAGGCCCAGGCCAAAGGCCGTGATCGCCGCCGCCGGCGCCGCCACGCGTGAACTTCTGGCGAGGTTTCGCGGCGACATGCGGTACCCAGGGGAGACGCCTGCAAAGACGGCGCGTCACTCGAGGCCATCCTGCTGCGCTTGCGCCGCCATGCAGGCCTGGTGGGAGACCATGCCCGTGCTGCGGCGCAGTTCCTCGTCCGAACGGTTTAACCATGTATCGCCGCTTCGGATTACGGGCAGCTGTTCCGAATGCATGTGATAGACGCTCACAGCTACCGCAGCGACTGGTTGTGCGCACAGGCGGGGCCAAAGGCTTACCGGCCGAAGGAGACGCCGGACTCCACCATGCTGCGGACGCCGCTGGAGGCCTTGGCTGGCGGAGGGTCTCAACAACGCTGCACGCTGGAATCCGATCGCCCAGCAGGTCTGGGTCGTGCACCTGAACGACCGTCAGGCGGACAGTCGCCCAAGGATGCCAAGCGCGTTAGGCGGTCACGCCTTCGTGGGCGAGCGTGGCCATCAAAGTCACTAAGCCCAAACCGCCGCCGGCTTCCAGCAGCGCGTCCAACCTGGGCGCGGCCCTTGCGAGATCGACCCGCGCCATGGACCAGTTGGGCAACAATTGGCGTTGCGATGATCCCCGCAACAGGAC
The DNA here is from genome assembly GCA_023456105.1 of Pseudomonadota bacterium. Taxonomy (GTDB): domain Bacteria; phylum Pseudomonadota; class Alphaproteobacteria; order Caulobacterales; family Caulobacteraceae; genus Brevundimonas. Next base: position 13,497 of record JAEYAO010000041.1, read on the forward strand.
CCGCAGATTCGAGTGGCGCGGATCGGCCCGGAGCGTCTGAAGAAGGTCGTCCAGGGCGGGCCGTGGGCCCTCCAGGAGCTGGATGTAATTCCGTCCAGAGAACCCCAGCGCTCCTGTGATCTGCAAGCGGGCGTTCTTGGGAACCGAAATCCGAAAGATTCGCTCCAGCGTAACCTCCGGCGGAACGTTCTCGACCTGGCTCCGGTAAACAAGGCGGTCGATCAAACCCACCTTCCGTGTCTGTCGGTGCGCTGCCCGCCCTCGCCGGGCTCCTGCAGAGCGAGGTCATCGATGAAGCCGGCGAGCTGAGCCAGGGTGAACGGCTTGGCTATCCGCGGAAGCTTGGCCTGAGCAGGGTCCGGTGCCAAATTCAGGTCAGCATAGCCTGAAGCCACCGCTACGTTTGTCGTGGGCCGGAGCTTTCTGACCTGTTCCGCCAGTTGGCTGCCGGAGAGCCCGGGCATGACTTCGTCGGTCAGAACGAGGTCGATCTCAGGATGACGCTCGAAAATCACCAGGGCCTCATCGCCCGAGTTCGCCACCAGAACATTGTGACCCAGCTCGTCCAACATGGCGACGGTGTTGGTCAGAACGAGAGGGTCATCATCAACAGCGAGCACGAGAAGCCGCTCTCCGGGTTCTTCGACCGCCTCGGCCTTGCTTGCCTCCGCATTGGGGACGTCCGCGCTGGCCACTGGCAACCACAAGTCGATGCTCGTGCCCTTGCCGACCTCGCTATCGATTTCGATCCAGCCGCCAGACTGCCCTGCCAGCCCCTGGACCATGGAAAGTCCCAGCCCGGTTCCCTTGCCCACGCCCTTCGTCGTGAAAAAGGGCTCGATGGCCTTGGCGGCCGTCTCCGCGGGCATCCCGATCCCATCGTCGCTCACTCGCAGCCTGACAAAAGACCCCGCCCGGCGTTGTCCTCTGTCCTTCGACACGGTGACCTGGTCCGCCGTGATCGTGATTTCACCTCCAGTCGGGAGCGCGTCGCGGGCGTTGACCACGAGATTGAGCAGCGCGGTTTCGAGCTGGTAAGGATCTGTCTTCACCTTCGGCAACACATCGGCAAAGCGCATCCGGACATCAATGTTCGGACCAATGGACCGCCGAATAAACTCGCTCATGCCTCTGACGAGTTGCGGGATGTCCACGGCTTCGAGCTTGAGATCCTGTTTGCGCGCGAAAGCCAGCATCCGCTGGGTCAGGATGGCGCCCCGCTCGGCCCCCTGGATGGCGTTCTCAAGCAGGGGCGTGGTTCGGGGATCATAGGGAAGGCGTTTGCGGAGAAGGTCCAGACTGCCCGTGACGGCTGCCAGCAGGTTATTGAAGTCATGGGCGACGCCTCCGGTCAGCTGGCCGATGGCTTCCATCTTCTGCGACTGGTAGAGCGCCTCGCGCGCCGCCTCGAGTTCGCGTTGCGCGTTGGCGCGCTCGGTTATGTCGCGCGTGATCTTGGCGAACCCGATGATGTCGCCGTCGTCGCTCGTGATCGGATCAATCACGACGTGCGCCCAAAACCGGGTGCCGTCCTTACGGACGCGCCAGCCCTCCTTTTCAAAGCGGCCGGCTTCTCGCGCCATGCCCAGGGCGTTGGCTGGAGCGTTCGCCGCCACCTCCTCGGGTAGGTAAAAGCGGGAGAAGTGGTCGCCTATGATTTCTTCGGGCGCATAGCCCTTGATACGTTCGGCTCCCGCGTTCCAGCTGATCACCTTGCCGTCCGGGTCAAGCATATAGATCGCGTAGTCGGTGACGCCGCCCACCAGAATCCGGAACTGCTCCTGGCTCTGCCGCAAAGCCAGTTCGGCTTCGCGACGCTCAGTCAGGTCGCGGGTGATCTTCGCAAAGCCGATGAGTTCCGCGCCACGCCTGATCGGATCAATCACGACGTGGGCCCAGAATCGAGTCCCGTCCTTCCGCAGCCGCCATCCCTCGGCCTCGAACCGGCCCGCCTGGGCAGCGGCCGCAAGGGCGCGCTCGGGACGGCCGGCCTCCCGATCCTCCGGCGTGTAGAACTGGGAAAAATGGGCACCGAGCACTTCCTCGGCTGAATACCCCTTGAAGCGCTCCGCTCCGGGGTTCCAGCTTGTCACGTGACCTGCCGGGTCCAGCATGTAGATCGCGTAGTCGGTGATGGACTCGATCAGCAGACGGTATCGGCTATCGTCGGAGCCATCTCGTTGTGTGGTCAATGTGATGTGGCCCTATTCCCCGGAAGCCGAACGGACCCGCGAGCGGATTGTTCCCACACCACAACTCGCCCCGTCCGCGAACGCGCGGACGCCGGATAAAAAGCAGGCGCGCCGACGTCTCTATGCACCGACCTTTGGAGCGATTGGACCTGCCAGAGGAACGCGCAATTCCCGCAACGGGTCGTGAGCTGACCTTCGCGCCGCCTCTGCTTGAAGGCCCGATTCCCGGCTGTTCGCCAAAGACCGGTCCTGGCGCAAAGCGGCCGCCTTGCTAGGCGGGCACTCGACGCCCGGAGAACGAGTGGGTTCCAAGATCGAAGATCGAAGTCCCTGATCCTGGCGCGCTCAGACAGAGTCTGAAGCTGAATCACAATCGTCGTCCGCAGCCGCCTTCTGACTCAATATCGTCGGCAGATCGAATCACTTCTGATCGTCACCCGGAAGGCAGAGGTCTGATTTGGTGCGTGTTTTGGTCGAAGGCTGAATCACTTCAGTTCGTATTCGACACCGCCTCTAGGTTTTCGGCCGGTCCTTGCCGCGGAAGGCCCTGAGGTCGAGGCCGTGGCGCTTGATCTTGTCGTAGAAGGTCTTGCGGGGCAGGCCCAGGCGCGCCCGGGCCTGGGTCGCATCGCCCGCCGCCTGGATCAGGGCGGTTGCGAGGGCGCGCGCTTCAAAGGCGGCAACCCGTTCGGGCAGGGGGCGATCGGCGCCGATGTCCGGGCCGGCGTCGGCGTCCAGACCCAGAAGCCGTCGCTCTGCGTAGAGGGCCAGTTCCCGTACGTTGCCGGGCCAGTCGTGTGCGACGAGATGCTCCAGCACCTGCGCCGTCACGGGCGGCGGCGTGATACGCTGGCGGGCGGCGCCGGCGACCAGGAAGTGGCGGAACAGCAGCTCCACGTCGTCGCCCCGCTCGCGCAGCGGCGGCAGGCGCACGGACACGGCGCTGAGGCGATAGTAGAGGTCGGGGCGGAAGCGCCCGGCGGCCACGGCCTCCTCCACCGCGATGCGGCTGGTGGCGACCACGCGCACGTCGGCCGCTTCGCTGTCGCCGCCTTCCTGCGTCAGCTCGCCGTCCTCGATCAGGCGCAGCAGTCGCGCCTGCAGCGGCGGGGGCAGGGCGTCGATTTCATCGACCATAAGGGTGCCGCCCGCCGCCTCCCGGATGCGCCCACCGAGGCGGCGGCCGTTGGCGGAGCCCGGGGCCGCTCGGCCGAACAGCTCGCCGTCCAGCGCCGCCTCGGACAAGGCGGCGCAGTTGACCACCACAAAGGGCTTGCGGGCGCGCCGGCTCTGGCGGTGCAGGGCGCGGGCGGCGACCTCCTTGCCGACGCCGCTGTCGCCCAGGATCAGCACGTCCACGTCGCCGCCGGCCACGGCGCCGATGATGCTGCGGACGTGCGCCATGGCCGGCGACTGCCCCAGAAGACCCGAATGATCCAGGCCGCCGTCGCCGCGCGCGACCAGCTCGGACAATCGGCGGTTCTCCAGCACCAGATCGCGCTGGCGCAGCGCATGGCGGACCGCGGTGACCAGCCGTTCGGCGGCGAACGGCTTGACCAGAAAGTCAAAGGCGCCGTTCTTCAAGGCCCCGACCGCCATGTCGATGTCGCCGTGCCCGGTCATCAGTATGACGGGCAGGTCGGGGTCGATCTCGCGGATGCGGGAGGCGAAGGCCAGCCCATCCATGCCCGGCATGCGCACGTCGGTGACCACCACCCCGGCGAAGGCGCGGTCGATATGGCGCAGGGCGTCTTCCCCCCCGGCGAAGCCGCGCGCGGGCGCCTCGGCCAGCCTCAGCGTCTGGAGATGGGCGTGCCGCAGATCTTCGTCGTCGTCGACCAGCAGCACCCGTGTTGCGATCGTCGTCATGGCGCGGCCCGCCTCAGGGTGGCGACGAACCGGGCGCCCGGACCGCTCCCGCCGTCGTCGAGCGAGAGATCGCCGCCGAAGCCTTCCATGATGTCGCGCGAGATCACCAGGCCCAGGCCCAGCCCGTTCGGCTTGCCGGTGGCGAAGGGGGTGAACAGGGCGCCGCGCATGGCCTGCGGCACGCCTGGCCCGTTGTCGGACACCGCCAGCCGCACCCGCTCGCCGTCCGCCTCAACCGACAGGGTCACCGCCGCGTCGGGCGCGCCGTCCACGGCCTCGAAGGCGTTCTGCAGCAGGTTGATCAGCACCTGCTCCAGCCGCACCCGATCGGCGAGGACGCGCACGCCGGCGACCTCGCCCGTGACGGTCAGGCGGCCGACGCGGTCGCGGCTGGCCAGCAGCAGCACGGCGCCCTCGATCGCCTCGGAGACCAGCACCGGGCGCGCGCTGGCCGGCGACTTGCGGGCAAGGCCGCGCAGGCTCTCGATGATCCCGCCGATGCGTCCGGTCAGCGACTGGATGCGGGCCAGATTGGCGCGGGCTTCGGCCTCCTCGCGCCGGTCCAGCAGGATCAGGGCGTTGTCGGCGTTGGCGCGTATGGCCGCGACCGGCTGATTGATCTCGTGGGCGACGCCGGCCATGGTCTGGCCCATCTGAGCCAGGCGGTTGGCCTGCACCAGATCCGCCTGAAGACGCCGAAGCCGGGTCTCCGCCTCGCGCCGCTCGGTGACTTCGCGCGACAGTCGACCATTGGCCTCCGTCAGGGCCTGGGTGCGCTGACCGACCTTGGCCTCCAGCAGGCGGCGCGCGTCGCTTTCGGCCTCGGCCCGCCGTGGCGACCGCAGCATGACCGCGCGCAGGGCCGCGCCCGCCAGCAGCAGCAGCATGGAGCCTAGGAGGCCCAGCCACCGCCCCACCGCCTCGCGCGCTTCTACGGGTCGCATCGGCGTCCACACCTGCAATCGCCAACCGGCGGCGCCGATCGCGGCTTGCGAGACCAGCAAACGCGCCCCGTCGATCTCCACCTGGTCCGGAGGCGAGACGGAAGCGCCGGTCCACCTCAACGGCGACTCGCCGAACTGCCGCGTCTCGATCAGCTGTCGGCGAAGCGGTTCCGGCAGGGGCGACAGCGTGGAAAAGCGACGCTCCGGCTTTGACGCCAGGAGGATCACGCCGTTGGCGTCGGCCACGACGACCTCGCCGTCCTGTCGACGCCAGGCGGACTCCACCGCCTGGAACTGGACCTTCGCCACCACCACGCCCAGCGGCCCGTCCGGTCCGTCGATGCGTCGGGATATGTAGAGACCGGGTTCGCGACTGACGCTGCCCTGGCCGAAGAACTCGGCCGAGCCCTGGCGCATGGCGTTCTGGAAATAGGGCCGAAAGGCGTAGTCGGCGCCGACAAAGCTCGCAGGGCCGCGATAGTTGCTGGCGGCGAGCGCCGTCCCCCGTCGGTCCGTCACATAGATGGCGGCGGCGCCGGTCTGTCGCGCCAGGGCTTCCAGTCGCGCATTGACCACGGCGCGCGCGTCGTCGTCCGGTCGCTGCAGCAGGGTGCGCAGCGGCTCCTCCGTGGCGAGAATGACCGGAGTGGCGCGGTGACGCTGCAACTCGCTGTCCAGCAGGGCGAGGTTCAGCGCCAGGGCAGCCTGCGCGCGTTGACGCAGCTCAGCCTCGGCGTCGGCTCCAGAGATGCGCCCGCCAACCCACACGACAAGCGTGACAAAGGCGATCGCTGCGGCGATCAGCACCAGGCGGCGGGCTCCAGCGACGGTGCGCAGCATGTGCGGATTTTCGCACAATTTCTGCATGGGTGTCACCAACTTCGCACTTACTCTCTCGGCTCCGGTTGGATCAACGTTGTTTCTAAAGAAAAAGCGACGGCTCGCCGGCGCATGCGGTCGCGGTTTTCCGCACGCGCGCCGGGCGTCACCATGGCGGCCGAACCGCGCCCCAAGAGCGCTGACGGGAGGTCGACATGATTCCGATAGCCGCCGAAGGCGCGCCGCTGAAGCGCAAGCCCTTCTACGCCCAGCTCTACTTTCAGGTGATCGCCGCCATCGTGCTGGGCGGCCTGATCGGCCACTTCTATCCCAGCACCGTGGGGCCGAACGGCGAGGCGGTGGCGGGGCTGGGCGAACAGCTGAAGCCGCTTGGCGACGCCTTCATCAAGCTGGTGAAGATGATCATCGCGCCGGTGATCTTCCTGACCATTGTCACCGGCATCGCCGGCATGGCGGACATCGGCCGCGTCGGCCAGGTCGCCGCCAAGGCCTTCGCCTACTTCCTGACCTTCTCCACCCTGGCCCTGATCGTCGGCATGATCATCGGCAATGTGGTCCAGCCCGGAAACGGCCTGAACATCGATCCGGCGACGCTGGATGCGGGCGCGGTCGAGAAATATTCGGAGCAGGCGCACGAGACGACCATTGTCGGCTTTCTGACCGGCATCATCCCCGACACGGTGGTGTCCGCCTTCTCCGAGGGCAACATCCTGCAGGTGCTGTTCGTCTCGGTGCTGTTCGGCATCGCCCTGGCCATGGTCGGCGACGTCGGCAAGCCCGTGTTGACCTTCCTGGAGTCGGTCAGCCACGCCTTCTTCAAGCTGGTGGCCATACTGATGAAGGCCGCCCCCATCGGGGCGTTCGGGGCCTTCGCCTTCACCATCGGCAAATACGGGATAGGCTCGATCGCCAACCTGGCGGCCCTCGTCGCCACCTTCTACATCACCGCCGCCGTCTTCGTGGTGGGCGTGCTGGGCCTCGTCGCCTGGGCCAACGGCTTCAACATCCTGAAGCTGATCCGCTATCTGAAGGAAGAACTGCTGCTGGTGCTGGGCACCTCCTCGTCGGAAGCGGCGCTGCCGTCGCTGCTGAACAAGATGGAGCGCGCGGGCGCCTCCAAGTCGGTGGTCGGCCTGGTCGTGCCGACCGGCTATTCGTTCAACCTGGACGGCACCAACATCTACATGACCATGGCCGCCCTGTTCATCGCCCAGGCGCTGAACATCGACCTGACGCTGCAGCAGCAAATTCTGCTGTTGCTGGTCGCCATGCTGTCGTCCAAGGGTGCGGCCGGGATCACGGGCGCAGGCTTCATCACCCTTGCGGCCACGCTGTCGGTGGTGCCCACCGTGCCGGTCGCGGGCATGGCGCTGATCCTCGGCATCGACCGGTTCATGAGCGAGTGCCGGGCCCTGACCAACTTCATCGGCAATGCGGTCGCCACCATCGTGGTCGCCCGCTGGGAAGGCGAGCTGGACCGCGACGCGCTGAAGGCCGCGCTCGAAGGACCGGCCAAGCCTCTGAGCGCCCTGCCGGACCCCGCCGCCGGTCCGGGCGACAAGGATCGGGTCACCGCCGACTGATTTCCTCCCCGGAAAGCGGCGCCGTTCGCCTCTGGCGGCGGCGCCGCAGTTCCGCGCGAACGACGTCGACTACGAACTTCTGCGTACGAGCGTCTTGGGCGCTTCGTTAAATCCCTCCCGTTAAGGCTTATCGACATGAACCATCTCCGCACTCTCGCGGCGGGTGTCGGCCTGGCCGCGCTCGCCACCTCGGCCCTGGCGCAGACGGCGCCGAGCGCCGATGAAATCTCGGCCCTGCGCGCCCAGGTACAGGCCCTGTCCGCGAGGCTGGAGCAGCTGGAGGCGCAGCAGCGCTCGGCCTCCGCGCCCCTCGCCGTCGCCGCTCAGACGCCGGCGGCCGCAGCCGCCGCGCCCGCGACGCCCGCCGCACCCAACGATCCTCCGCGTCCGGCCCAGACCGCCGCGACCCCGGCCGCCGTCGACTGGTCCACCGGCCTGCCTGAACTGCGCAGCCCGGACGGCGCCTTCACCTTCAAGCCGCGCGTGCGCGTCACGGCCGACCTGTCCAGCACCAGCGGCTCCGACTTCGACGGCCGCAACCTGGCGGGCACCGAGCTGCGCGGCCTGCGCCTAGGCGCGCAGGGGCGTGTCGCCGGCGGCTTCACCTACTGGGTCGAGGGCGACCTCGCCGACAATGCCCTCAGCGTGGCCAACGCATTCGTGGCCTATAATCGCAAGCTGGGCGGCCGTGACCTGGAGGTCTCCGTCGGCCAGCGCCTCAACGATCGGGGCGTCGAGGGCGGCACCGCCGAGGACCAGACCCCGTTCCTGGAGCGCAGCCTGATGGTCTCCACCCTAGGACCGGAACGCGGCGCCTATGGCGTGGGCGTGACGTCAAAGCTGACGGGCGGCGTCTGGCACGGCTCGCTGTCGGTGACCGGCGACGCGATCAGCGACGGTACGACTGACGACACCCTGACCGTCATGGGCCGCACCCACCTGTCGGCGTTCAAGACCGACGACGGCTTCCTGCACCTGGGCGGCTGGGCCTTCGCCGAGGACCTGACGCCCGCCACGACCATTGCATCGCGCAACCTGGTGGTCTCCTCGCGCTTCAACGACAACCTGCGACTGGCCAGCGGCCCCTATGCCGCGCCCGAAGGCAGCCGCGGCTTTGGACTGGAGCTGGGCGGCGTGCGCGGCCCGGGCTGTCTGATGGTCGAGGGCGGCCGGCGGGTGCTGGAGACAGCCGCGCGCGACTTCGACCAGGACGCCTACGCCGTGTCGGCCGGCTTCTTTCTCACCGGCGAGGCGCCGCCTCTGTCCACCCGCTCCGGCACGTGGCAGCGTCCCAAGGTGCTGAGGCCCCTGGGCGGCGGCGACGGCTATGGCGCGGTCGAGCTGGTGGGCCGCTACGACCAGGCCGACTACAGCGACAGTCCGACGGGCGGCGAAGGCGACGCCTGGGCGCTGGGCGTCAACTGGTATCCCACCAACAACACCCGCGTCTCCGCACACTGGAGCGCCTGGTCGGTGGAGAACCGGACCGGCGTATTCGCGGGCGACGACGGCGGCAACACCGCCACCCTGCGGGTTCAGACCGGCTTCTGATCCGGGTTGAACACGGCGGCGCGCGCGGGCTACTCGGTCGGACGCGCGCCGACCCTCATGCAGAGGCGGCGCGAGGAGGCGGCGTCATGATCCTGCACGGCTATTTTCGATCCAGCGCGGCGTGGCGGGTGCGCATCGCGCTGGCGCTCAAAGGGCTGCGGGCCGAAGACGTCTTTCATCACCTGCGAAAGGGCGAGCAGCGCTCGACCGAGTATCTGGCGCTGAACCCGCAAGGGTTGCTGCCGACGCTGGTGCTGGACGACGGAACGGCGCTGACCCAGTCCATGGCCATTGTCGAATATCTGGACGAGACCCATCCGGAGCCGCCGCTTCTGCCCGTCGACCCGGTGATGCGCGCGCGGGTGCGGGCCGTGGCGCAGGCCGTGGCCTGCGACATCCATCCGGTTCAGAACCTCAAGGTGCTGAAGCGGCTGCGTGAGCTGGGTCAGGACGAGTCGCAGGTGCAGGCCTGGGCCGCGTGGGTGATCAAGGACGGGCTGGATGCGGTCGAGCGGATGCTGGCTGGGACGCCGGGTCCCTTCGCGTTCGGAGACCGGCCGACGCTGGCCGACATCGTGATCGCGCCCCAGCTGGCGAATGCGCGACGGTTCGGCGTGGAGGTGCGCTGGCCTCGCCTTCAGGCGATCGAGGCGGCGTGCATGGAGCTGGAGGCCTTTTCCGCCACCGCGCCGGCGATGCAGCCGGACGCCGAGTAGCGGCCCCTAGCAGGCGTTGACGCGCGACAGCACCGCGGGCGCGGTGCGCCACAGGATCAGAAGGTCGGTCCAGAAGGACCAGTGGCGGGCGTAATGCAGGTCCGCCTCGATCCGGCGCGCCATGCAGCCCAGCTGGCGGATTTCGCCGCGCAGGCCGCGCACCTGCGCCAGGCCCGTTAGGCCGGGGCGGACGGCGAATCGATCGCGATACAGCGGCAGCAGCGCTGCATAGTGGTGGTCATGGGCCACGGCGTGGGGGCGCGGGCCGACCAGGGACATGTCGCCGCGCAGCACATTGATCAGCTGCGGCAGCTCATCGAGGCTCGTGGCGCGCAGGAGCGCGCCGATGCGCGTCACGCGGGGGTCTCCTGGACGGGCGTGGGCGACGGCGCCCCCGTCCTCGGCCACCGTCATGGTGCGGAACTTCAGGATGGTGAACACGTGGCCGTTCAGGCCGGTGCGGCGCTGGCGAAACAGCACTCCCTCGCCCTCGGCCGCAACAGCGAGGGCTGCAAGCAGCAGCAGCGGCGCGAAGATGACGAGCAGCATGGCCGAGATCACGACGTCAAAGGCGCGCTTGCTCGACGCCGATGCGGGGCACCTGACTCTTACGCCCGCTCCACGCGCCATCGCCTCCAGCGCGAAACTGTCGGTGTTCAAGGCCGCCTCATCACGTCCATTGGCTTGCTAAGGTTTCATTAACCTCTTGGCCGGGCGCCGCGCATCGTCAATTCAGAGGACATGAAGGCGGGGGTCAGCCGTCGATGGACACCACCGGGCGGGGTACGGCGGCGGCGGCGCTCGACCCGCCGCGCGCCGCCAGCCGTCTGCGGATCAGCCGCTGAATGGGATCGTCGATCCAGCGGTGAAACAGGAAGGCGAACACAAAGGCGGCCACGACGCCCAGCCCCCACAGGCCCCACTGCACCGACACCGGCAGCGCCAGTCGGCTGGCCGCCACGCCCGCGCCGCCGAACCAGGCGATGCGCACCACCTCATTGGTGATGAACATGGAGAAGGACACCACCGCCGTCTTCTCGATCAGCTTGGACGGGCGCGTCACCGGAATGGCGCCCGCCGCCAGGATGATGACCGAGATGAACAGGAGCGACGCCAGTGCGTGCTTGTCGAAATGCTGCACGGTCGCCAGCGCGATCGCCGCCAGCACGCCGGCCCAGCCCGCCAGACGCGGAGAAATCCAGACCCTTTGCGCGAACCACGCCAGGCACATGCCCAGGAAGAACAGCGGCAGCGCGCGAATGAAGCCGTAGCGCATCGGCATCTGGTAGACGGGAAAGTCCAGCAGCGCCCAGGTGATCTCATTGGCGAGGAGGTAGGCGACGACGCCTGTCGCCAGCGCCGTCCACGGCCGCATCCGCATCAGGCCGCGGATTATCCAGGGGAAGCACAGGTAGCAGCCGATCAGGGCCGAGATGGACCAGGACGGCGCGTTCCAGCCGAGGCCGCCGTACACGCCGAACGACTGCACCAGCAGAAGCTGCGCCGGCAGCTGATCCCAGGCGAACCACTCGGGATGGGTCGGCGGCGCCCCCAGCGCCGTGCCCGCAAGCACCAGCGCCACCAGCGACAGCCCCATGATCAGGTGGGCCGGCGCGACCCGCAGCACCCGCTTCAGGAAGAAGTCGCCCGCCGACATCCGGCCGCCCAGCACCGGGCCGCCATAGACCCGCATCAGCACATAGCCGGAGTCGATCAGAAAGAAGTTGGTCAGGAGAAAGCCGCCGCGCTCGAACACCGGGTGCAGGCCTTCGGCCAGCGGCACGGGGGCCGAAGCCTGGAAGTGATGCAGGATGATCAGCGAGGCCACGATGAAACGCAGCGCATCTAGCCAGCCCCCGCGCGCGATGGGGGTTGTGTCGTTTCGGGTCATGACGGCGGCCCAAGGCATGGCGTGCGCTCCTTCGAGCTCACCTGTCGCAAGAGCCGGGCCGGTCGAAGCGGCTTCAGCGCACCAGGCGCAGGAACTCCTCGCGGGTGCGGGGATCGTCGCGCACGACTCCAAGCAGGCACGAGGTCGACAGGCTGGCGCCCGGCACATTGACGCCGCGCATGGTCATGCAGCTGTGCTCGGCCTCGATCACCACGCCCACACCTTGCGGACGCAGCACCTCCTGGATCGCCTTGGCGATGTCGGAGGTCATCTTCTCTTGGATCTGCAGGCGCTTGGCGAAGCCCTGGACGACGCGCGCCAGCTTGGAGATGCCGACCACGCGGTCGGTCGGCAGATAGGCGACGTGCGCCCGCCCGACCACCGGCAGCATGTGGTGTTCGCAGAAGGAGACAAAGCGGATGTCCTTCAGCACCACCAGCTCGTCATAGCCGCCGACCTCCTCGAAGGTCTTTTCCAGATAGGCGCGCGGATCGGCCTCGTAGCCGGCGAACAGCTCCTTGTAGCTGCGCGCGACGCGGGCCGGGGTCTCCAGCAGGCCCTCGCGGTCCGGGTTGTCGCCCGCCCAGCGGATCAGGGTGCGGACGGCGGCTTCGGCTTCTTCGGCGGACACGGCTGCATCGGTCATGGCGGCGATATAGACGCGCGCCGCGCCAAAGGGGAGAGGCGGGCGGGCGGTTAGCGCGTCGTTAACCAGACGCCCGGCATTTTCTGCCCGGTTGTTCCCGGAGAGTGCACGTATGAACGGCGCGGAAGTGATGGACGTGGGCCGCGACGCCTTGTGGCTGACCATCCAGCTGTGTGCGCCCGTGCTGCTCGTGGGTCTGGTGGTCGGGGTGGTGATCGGCCTGGTACAGGCGCTGACGCAAATCCAGGAGCAGACCCTGGTCTATGCGCCCAAGATCATTGCCATCTTCGTATCGCTGCTGGTGTTCCTGCCCCTGATGGGGGCCATGCTGGGCGGCTTCATGCGCGAGATCGCCGCGCGCATCGCGGGCATGTAGTGGAACCCTACGCGACCGCCGATCAGGTCTGGGCCGGCGGGCTGATCCTGGCGCGGGTCGGCGCCATCCTGATGCTGATCCCCGGCATCGGCGAGGCCTATGTGCCGCCGCGCGTGCGGCTGTCGCTGGCGCTGGTCGTCAGCCTGGCGCTGTGGCCCATCGTCAACGGGAGCCTGCCGCCTCTGCCGGCCGAGATGGGGGCCATGATCGGCTGGATCCTCCGCGAGGTGATCGTCGGGCTGATGATCGGTCTTCTGCTGCGCATGTTCATGACGGCGCTGACCACCGCCGGCGAGATCGTCTCGCTGCAGACCACGCTGAGCTTCGCCCAGACCGCCAATCCGCTTCAGGCCTCGCCCGGATCGACCATCGCGACCTTTCTGACGCTCTTGGGCGTGACCCTGCTGTTCGCCACCAACACCCACCACCTGTTCATCGCCGGGATCGTCGGCTCCTATAATCTGATCGCGCCGGCCAATCCGCTGGTGATGAGCGACTTCACCAGCCTGGCGGTGAGAACGCTGGGCGACAGCTTCCTGATTGGGGTGCAGCTGGCGGCGCCGGTGCTGGTGTTCGCCCTGATCTTTAACCTGGCGACGGGGCTGGTCGGACGGGTCATGCCGCAGTTCCAGGTGTTCTTCGCCTCGGCGCCCCTGTCGATCCTGCTGGGGTTGTCGGTGTTCGCCCTGAGTCTGGGGGTGCTGGGGACCGTCTTCATCGACCGCTATCGCCGGCTGGCCGAGGTCTTCGCGCAGGGCGTGGGGGGAGGGGCCGGTGGCTGAAGGCGCCGATCCCGAGTCGAAAACAGAAGAAGCCACCCCGCGAAAACTCGACGAGGCGCGGCGCAAGGGCGACGTCGCCAAATCCCAGGACATCGGCTCGGCGCTGGCGCTGGCGGGGGCGGCGGCGGTGATCCTGTCGGCCGGCGGCTGGTTTGCGACCTCCATGGCCGAGCAGCTGCTGCCGTTCATCGCGGCGCCGCACACCATGGTCGGCGCGCTGGAGGGCGGCGCGGGCGGCCAGATCGCGGCGCGCGCGCTGTGGGCCATGGCGCCGTTCCTGGGCGCGGTGATGCTGGCGGCCTCCATCGGCGGGATCGGCGGCAACCTGGCCCAGACCGGCCTGATCTTCACCGCCGAGAAGCTGAAGCCGAACTGGAAGGCGGTGAGCCCGCTGGCCGGCTTCAAGCGCATCTTCGGCCCCGACGGCCTGGTGCAGTTCCTGAAGACGTTCGTGAAACTGATCGCCACCGGCTGCGTCTGCTGGGCCGTGCTGAAGTCGCACACGCGCGAGCTCGAGAACCTGGCGGCGATGAGTCCGGCCGCCATCCTGCCGCTGTCGCGCGATCTGGCGGTCGCGCTGATGGCCTCTGCCATCGTCCTGTTCGGCTTCACCGCCGGCGCCGACTTTCTGTGGCAGAAGATCAGTTTCGCCAAGAAGATGCGGATGTCCAAGGAGGAGCTGAAGGAGGACTACAAGCAGTCCGAAGGCGACCCGCACATCAAGGCCAAGCTGCGCCAGATCCGCATGCAGCGCAGCCGCCAGCGGATGATGCAGGCCGTGCCGACCGCCACTGTCATCGTCACCAACCCGACCCACTATTCGGTGGCCCTGCGCTACGAGCCGGACCAGGGCGACGGCGCGCCCGTCTGCGTGGCGAAGGGCGTCGATGCGCTGGCGCTGCGCATCCGCGAGGTGGCGCGCGACCACGACGTGCCGATCGTCGAGAACGTGCCCCTGGCGCGCGCCCTCTACGCCGCCGTGGACATCGACCAGACCATTCCGCCCGAGCATTTCCAGGCCGCCGCCCAGGTGATCGGCTTCGTATTCCAGTCGCGCAAACGCCGATAAGCGGGATCGGGCGCGATCCTCTATGATCCGTTGACTGATTCCCTTGCGCGAGGCCGCATGATCACCGCCCGTCGTCTTCCGTTCGATCCGCTGCTGGCCGCCATGGCCGCCGGGCTGGCGCTGGCGGTCGGGGCGATGGCCTATCCGGCGTTCCGGGGCAATCCGTGGTCGGCGCCGGGCATGATCCTGATCCTGTCGGCGGGGCTGATCGCCCTGGTGGGGCTTTTCGGCTTCCGGCGGGCGGAGGCGGGGCGGCCCGCCAGCGACGTGGCCGTCGACCTGCTGGACGCCATGGCCGAGCCCGCGGCGCTGGTCTTGGCGTCGGGGCAGGTGTTGGCCTTCAACGCAGCCTGGGCCGAGGCGAACGGCGCCGACGTCGCCCTGCCGCGCGGCAAGTCGGCTCAGGCGCTGTACATGGCCTTCGCCCAGGCGCGACGTCGTCAGACGGGCCGAGCCATTCTCGAGATCGGCGAGCGCGAGTTGGAGGTCGTGATCGGCCTGGCCGGCGAGGGGCGCTATCTGGTGCGCGCCGCGCCCGACGCGGCCCTGCCCGATCTGAGGACCGGCGCGTCCGAGCCGCGCGCCCAGGCCGCCCTGCCCGGCGACGCGCGCGCCATGGCGGCCGGTGCGCCGTTCGGCTCGGCGGTGATCGGCGGCGAGGACCTGTTCGTCGGCCGGGCGGAGGAGCCGAACGCCGCGCTCAAGGTCCTGACCGGGCCGGCCGCGGCCGGCGACGCCGCCTTCGGCCACCTGTTCGAACCGGCGGGCGTCGGCGAGGCGCGCGCCAAGCTGGTCGCCGGGTCATCCGGTCCGATCGAGCTGGTCGCCCGCGCCTTTCCCGACCGGATGCTGCACCTCTATGTCGCGCCCGAGGGCGACAAGCGCCGCATCTGGCTGTTCGACGTTTCGGCGCAGAAGTCGATGGAGCTGCAGCTGTCCCAAGCGCAGAAGATGCAGGCGGTGGGCCAACTGGCCGGCGGGGTCGCCCACGATTTCAACAACCTGCTGACCGCCATCCAGCTGCAGCTGTCGGGCCTGCTGGAGCGGCACCCGGTCGGCGATCCGTCCTACGAGGGGCTCAACGAAATCCGTCAGACGGCCATCCGCGCGGCCGATCTGGTGCGCAAGCTCCTGGCCTTTTCGCGCAAGTCCACCGTTCGGCGCGAGCGGCTGGACCTGGGCGAGCTGGTGGGTGAATTCGCGGTGCTGCTGCGCCGGCTGCTGCGCGAGGACGTGCGGCTGGAGACCGACTATGGCCGCGACCTGCCGGTGGTGCTGGCCGACAAGTCGCAACTGGAGACGGCGGTGATGAACCTGGCCGTCAACGCCCGCGACGCCATGCGAGGCGTGGTCGAGCCGGGCGACGCCGTGGTCACCATCAAGACTCGCCGCCTGACCGCCGATCAGGCGCGCGCCATGGGCTGGACCGCCGTGGCGACAGAGGAGGTCGCCCTGATCGAGGTGTCGGACACCGGCCCCGGCGTGCCGCCCGAAATGGCCGACAAGATATTCGAGCCCTTCTTCACCACCAAGGCGGTCAACGAGGGCACCGGCATGGGCCTGGCCACCGTCTACGGCATCGTGCAGCAGGCTGGCGGGCACATCACCGTCGGCAATCTGGAGGGCGCCGGCGCCGCGTTCCGCATCTTCCTGCCGGCCGCCGGAGAGGCCGAGCTGGCCGAGGTTCAGCCGGTCGAGGTCAAGGTCAAGGCGCCGCGCGACCTGTCGGGCGCCGGCCGCATCCTGTTCGTCGAGGACGAGGCCGCCGTTCGCGGCATCGCCGCCCGCCTTCTGCGCCAGCGCGGCTATGAGGTCATAGAGGCCGCCGACGGCGAGGAGGCCCTGATCCTGGCCGAGGAGCACGCCGGCGAGATCGACATGCTGATCTCCGACGTGATCATGCCGGGACTGGACGGCCCGTCCCTGCTGAAGAAGGCCCGGCCCTACCTGGGTGACGCGCCGGTGATGTTCATCTCCGGCTACGCCGAAAGCGACTTCTCCGATCTGCTGCAGGAC
This sequence comes from Pseudomonadota bacterium, assembly GCA_023456105.1. GTDB lineage: Bacteria > Pseudomonadota > Alphaproteobacteria > Caulobacterales > Caulobacteraceae > Brevundimonas. The sequence continues at coordinate 29,972 of JAEYAO010000041.1, forward strand.
GAGGTGGGCGTGTCCTTCCTGCCCAAACCGCTGGACATCAAGACCCTGGCCGAGCGGGTGAAGAAGGAGCTGCACGCGGGCTGACGCGGTCACGACCCGGAATTCCTACTTGCGGCGCGTGTCCGCGCGAGCTCCATTGCCGGTCTGAACAGGGGAGTTCTCGCCATGATCAATCGTCGTCGTCTGCTGCAGACCACCGCCGCCGGCGCCGGCATGGCCGCCATCGGGGCGCCCGCCCTCGCACAAGGCGAGCCTGCGCCCACGCCCTTGTGGGCCTTCATGGATCGCACCTTCGAGCAGGCGCTGGACCTCAGCCCCGAGACGGTGACCAGCCTGGGCCTCGACAAGGGCGCGCGCGCCGCCGCCAAGTCGCAGCTGACCATCCCCACCCCGGAGACGGAGGAGCGAGGCCGCGCCTTCACCCTGGCCCAACAGGCCGAGTTGGCCCGCATGGACGCGGCCGGCATGAGCGAGCGGGACCGCATCTACTACGACACCCTGGTCGACAATCTGGACGCGACGATCGCCACCTACGCCATTCCCTACGGCCAGGGCGGCTGGCCCAATCCGTATCGTGTCAGCCAGCAGGGCGGCGCCTATCAGTCCGCGCCGGACTTCCTGGCCAATCAGCACACCATTGAAACGGCGGGGGACGCCGACGCCTATGTGGCGCGCATCGAGGCGCTGGCCGACGTGCTGACGGTCGAAACCGAGCGGGTGCGCGAGGATTTCGCCTTGGGCGTTGTGCCGCCCGACTTCATCCTGGCCAAGGCGATCCGGCAGCAGGAGGGCATGACCGGCACGCCGGCGGCCGAGTCCTCGATGGTCGAATCGGTCGTCAGCCGCACCCGCGACAAGGGCCTGACCGGCGACTGGGGCGCGCGGGTCGAGCGGCTGCTGACGGAGCGGGTCTATCCGGCGCTGGCGGCGCAGACGGGGGTTCTGAAGGCAGCCCAGCCCGGCGCGACGCACGAGGCCTCGGTCCGGCGGCTGCCGCAGGGCGAGCAGTATTACGCCAACAGCCTGCGCTACATCACCACCACCCGGCTGAGCGCCGACGAGATCCACCGCACGGGACTGGAGCAGGTGGCCGAGCTGTCCGGACGCGCCGATGTGCTGCTGAAGGCCCAGGGCATGACGCAAGGGTCGGTGGCCGAGCGCATCGCCGCCATGGGAGCCGATCCCAAATACATCTATCCCAACACCGATGCGGGCAAGGCCGAGCTGATCGGCAAGCTGAACGAGCAGATGGGGGCCATGCAGGCTCGTCTGCCCAACGCCTTCGGCCGGTTGCCCAAGGCCGGCGCCGAGATCAAGCGGGTGCCGCCGGCGGTCGAACAGGGCGCGCCGATGGGCTACTACAACGGGCCCTCGTTGGATGGATCGCGGCCGGGCATCTACTGGATCAACCTGAAGGACACGGCCGACTGGCCGTCGTGGACCCTGCCGACCCTGACCTACCATGAGGCCTCGCCAGGCCATCACCTGCAGATCGCCCTGCAGCAGGAAAGCCCCTCGGCGCCCAAGCTGATGAACCTGTTTTTCTTCTCGGCCTATGGCGAGGGTTGGGGGCTGTACGCCGAGCAGCTGGCGGACGAGCTGGGCGCCTACCAAGACGATCCGGCGGGGCAGATCGGCTATCTGCAGTCGTTGATGTTCCGGGCGGCGCGGCTGGTTGTGGACACCGGCATCCACGCCAAGGGCTGGAGCCGCGAAGAGGGCATCCGCTACATGATGACCGCATACGGCGACACCGAGGGCGCGGCGACATCGGAGGTCGAGCGGTACTGCGGCTGGCCGGGTCAGGCCTGTGCCTACAAGGTCGGGCACAACGAATGGGTGCGCCTGCGCGACAAGGCTAGGAGCCGCCTCGGCGCGCGCTTCGACCAGCGCGGCTTCCACGACACGGCGCTGGCTGCCGGCGGCGTGCCGCTGTCGGTGCTGGGGCGGATTGTGGACGGCTGGACGGCCAGCCAGGCCTGACTGCGCCTGCCTAGTCGCGCACCGTCATGCCGTCCTGCTGTCGCAGCAGATTGTGAATGGCGGTGGCGGCCACGGCGGCCTCGGCGGTGGCGACCGCGATCTGGTTGAGGCCGCGCACCACGTCGCCGGCGGCATAGAGCCCGGGCACGCTGGTCAGCTGGTGGAGGTCCACCTCAAGCCGGCCGTCCTTCGCCAGCCGGGCGCCCAGGCTGCGCGCCAGCTTGCAGTTCGGCGTGGTGCCCAGGGCCGAGTAGAGGAAGTCGAACGCCTGCTCGGTCCCGCCCCAGCTGATGGCGCGCACGCGGTCGCCCTCCAGCGAAACACCCTCGACCGAGCCCTCCAGAAGGGTGACGCCCAGCCGATCCAGCTCCGAGCGGCAGGTCAGGGCCTCGGGCGGACCGATGTGGAACAGGGTCACCTCGTCGGAGTAGGTGCGCAGGAACGCCGCCTCTCGGATGCCGAGATCGCTGTTCCCGATCACGGCCACCCGCTTGCCGGTCGCTTCGAAGCCGTCGCAGATCGGGCAGATGCGCACCAGGCTGCGCCGGATGGCCGGATCGACGCCCGGCAGGTCCGGATGGTGGTCCTCCAGGCCCGAGGCGAGCAGCACCGCCCGCACCCGCACCGTGCGCCCGTTCAGATCGGCCTCGAAGCCGTCCTCGACCGGACGCAGGTTTTCAGCGCGCCCGGCCTCGATGACCGCGCCGTATTCCTCGGCCTGCGCACGCATGCGGGCCAGCATGTCCCGGCCGGTCAGGCCCTCTGGGAAGCCCGGCGTGTTGTGGCTGACGGGGATCCAGTTGGCGCGCGGCTCCCCGCCGTCGGCCACCAGCACCGGCCGCCGGAACCGGGCCAGATAGGTCGCCGCGGTCAGACCGGCCGGGCCTGCGCCGATCACAAGAACTTCAGGCTGTCCGGTCGTCACGCCTTGCGCAGCTCCGACGGCTTGTGCGCGGCTTTGGCGCCGGTCTTGCCGCTCTCCACCAGGTATTCGGGATTGTCCTTGGAGGCGGCGACCTTGTGGCCCTTGATGTGGGTCTCCGAGGTCAGCTTCTTGACCACCTTGCCGGTGGTGGTGCCCTGGCTGTGGTCCCACTTGACCTTGTCGCCGGACTTGAAAGTCTTTTCCGTCATAACGGCTGCTCCGCGGATGCTGGATGTTCAGCGAGCAGGGCGCGCATCAGTTCCGCGTCCGCCAAGACCGGCGGTTCTCCAAAGCGCACGATCCACTCGTCGATCAGCCGTTCCGTCTCCGTTGGCATGCCGTCTCCGCTTCCGCTGACCCTTCCGCCTTGCAAACGAGAGCGCAACGGCGAAGGTTCAGCTTGACCGCAGACGGCCTTTTTAAGGCAGGGTTAATGCCTGGGCTGTGCGGCGCCTCCTTTGCGCACCGCGCCCTTTGCGATGTGGAACGCGGCGGCTATACCGCCACCACCTTCTTTTCTCCCCAGCATAGGCGGACTTCACGCATGGCCAAGATCAAGGTCGCCAATCCCATCGTCGACATCGACGGCGACGAAATGACCCGCATCATCTGGCAGATGATCAAGGACAAGCTGGTGTTCCCGTTCCTGGACCTGGAGCTGGACTACTACGACCTGGGCATGGAGAACCGCGACGCCACCGAGGACCAGGTGACGATCGACGCCGCCCACGCCATCCAGAAGCACGGCGTCGGCGTCAAGTGCGCCACCATCACCCCGGACGAGGCGCGGGTGAAGGAGTTCGGCCTGAAGAAGATGTGGAAGTCGCCCAACGGCACCATCCGCAACATCCTGGGCGGCGTGGTCTTCCGCGAGCCGATCATCTGCTCCAACGTGCCGCGCCTAGTGCCGGGCTGGACCCAGCCCATCGTGGTCGGCCGCCACGCCTTCGGCGACCAGTACAAGGCCACCGACTTCCTGATGCCGGGCGCGGGCACCCTGTCGATCAAGTTCGTCGGAGACGACGGCGAGGTGATCGAGCATGAGGTGTTCAAGTCGCCGTCGGCCGGCGTCGCCATGGGCATGTACAATCTGGACGACTCGATCCGCGAGTTCGCCCGCGCCAGCTTCGCCTACGGCCTGAACCGCAACTATCCGGTCTATCTGTCGACCAAGAACACCATCCTCAAGGCCTATGACGGCCGCTTCAAGGACCTGTTCCAGGAAGTGTTCGACGCCGAGTTCAAGGCCGAGTTCGACGCGCGCGGCCTGACCTACGAGCACCGTCTGATCGACGACATGGTGGCGGCCGCCATCAAGTGGTCTGGCGGCTTCGTCTGGGCATGCAAGAACTACGACGGCGACGTGCAGTCCGACGTGGTGGCGCAAGGGTTCGGCTCGCTGGGCCTGATGACCTCGGTGCTGATGACGCCGGACGGCAAGGTGCTGGAGACCGAGGCCGCGCACGGCACCGTGACCCGCCACTATCGCCAGCATCAGAAGGGCGAGGCCACCTCGACCAACTCCATCGCCTCGATCTTCGCCTGGACGCGTGGCTTCAAGCACCGCGCCAAGCTGGACGGCAACGCCGAGCTGGGCGTGTTCGCCGAGACGCTGGAGAAGGTAGTGGTGGACACCGTCGAGGCCGGCTTCATGACCAAGGACCTGGCGCTTCTGGTCGGCGATCAGCAGGGCTGGCTGACCACCGAAGGCTTCCTCGACAAGGTCGCCGAGAACCTGAAGGCAGCCCTGCCGCAAGCGGCGTAAGGCGAGGATCTTCGGGCTCAAGCAGCACAAAGCGCGATAGCCCACATACGGGCTCAAGCAGCGCGAAGCGCGATAGCCCAAAGACGGGCTCAGGCAGTGCGAAGCACGATAGCCCGAACAGAAATGACGCCCGCCGGAGCGATCCGGCGGGCGTTTTCGCATCCATCGAGCTTGACCGCGCGTTAGGGGGCGTGGCCCTCTGGGCGCAGTATGAAGGCCCGACCTGCCGCATGACCGATGTCCGTCCGCCTGCCGCCGACACACGCCCGATCTGGGTGCGCGAGGCCGAACGCAAGGCGGCGGAGCGGCGCGAGCCCTCGATCAAGCGACTGCTGAGCAAGCTGATCGTGATCGCCGTGATCGCCGTGATCGCTTGCTTTGTCGCTGCGCCGTTCTTCGCCTTCGGCGCCATCCGTGCGGCTTCGGACGCCTCCGACGTGCAGGGGCTCAGCCGGTTGATCGACTATGATGCGGTGCGCGCGTCGTTGCGGCCGCAGCTGTCGGGACGGCCCGAGCCGCTGACGCCGCCGCCGTCCTTCTTCCAGGACCCCGTCGCCGCGGTGCGCCGGCAGTTCCAGCAGTCGGTGACGCGGCCGGTACGGACCGCGGTCGATCCGGAAATCTATCTGTCGCCGCGCGCCCTGCACGCCCTGACGCTGGGCTACGGCCGTCGCGCGGACGCCTTCACGGCGGGCGCGGAGACGCCGAAGGGCGGCCTCCGACGCCAGCCCTGGCCCGCCTTCTGGAGCTTCAACCGTGCGCGCGTGTCGGTGCCCGGACAGGACGGGGGTGAGCGCACCCTGTTCACCTTTGAACGGCGCGGGCCGTTCGAGTGGCGGCTGGTCCACATCGGCCTGCCGCAGGCTGTCGTGGGCCCTGCGCCGACGCAACCGGCTGCGCGCTAAAGTCTTTGTTGCGGCGAGGAGGGGATGCCATGAAACGCAGACTGTTGTGGACGCTGGCCGTTCTGGTCGTGCTCGGGTTCGCCGGGGCGTTTTTCGCAGCGCCGTTCCTGACCGCGCAGAGCCTGGTGAGGGCCGCGCGCGCGGGCGATGCGGCCGGCATCGAACGTCACGTCGACTTTCCCGCCTTCCGCCAGAGCCTGAAGGACGAACTGAGCGCGCGGCTGCTGGCCGAGTTCGGCGGCGATCGGCGCGGCGGCGCCCTGGGCAGTCTGGGCATGCTGCTGGCGCCGCAGCTGGTCGCGGGCGCTGTGGACAGCTTCGTCACTCCGCAAGGCGTCGCCGCCCTGGTGCGCGAGGGCGAGGCCCCCGATCCGCAGAGCCGCGCGCCTGAGACGCCGCAGACGGACTCGGGCGGCGACGTGCGCCAGTCCTGGGCCTACCGCGACCTCAACACCTTTGCGGTGACCCTGACGCGCGAGAGCAGTCCGGACGATCCGCTGGTGCTGCTGATGCAGCGGCGGGGGCCGTTCAGCTGGAAGCTGGCGGGCGTGGACCTGACGCCCGAACCCGCCGCCTAGGCCGCGCCTAGCCAGCCAGGGCTGCGCGGACGGCGGCCAGGCCCTCTTCGGCCTTGGAGCCATCGGGTGCGCCGCCCTGGGCGAAATCGGCCTTGCCGCCCGCGCCCTGGCCGCCCATCGCCAGCACGGCCGCGCGCGCCAGATCGGCGGCGTTGACGCGGCCGGCCATGTCGCTGGTGGCCGCAACCGTCACCGCCGCGCGGCCGTCCGTCACGCCGATCAGGGCGACGACACCCGAGCCGACCTGTTTGCGGAAGTCCTCGGCCACGCCGCGCAGGCCCTTGCCGTCCACGCCGTCCAGCACGCGCGCGATCAGGTTGACGCCGCCGATCTCCTCCGGCGCCGCGGATGCGCCCGAACCGCCGCCGAGGGCGAGCTGTTTCTTCAGCTCGGCGACCTGCTTTTCCAGCGTCTTGACCGAGGTCTGCAGGCCCTCGACACGGCCGACCACGTCGGCGGGCTGGACCTTGAAGTCGCGGGCGAGGCCGCGCGCGATCCGGGCCTGGCCTTCCAGATAGAGGCGGGCCGCCTCGCCGGTCAGGCCCTCGATGCGGCGCACGCCGGCCGCGACCCCGGCCTCGGACACCACCTTGAATAGGGCGATGTCGCCGGTGCGCGCCACATGGGTGCCGCCGCACAGTTCCACGGAATAGGGCGCGTTGTCGCTGGTCAGCGAACGGCCCAGCGTCAGGACGCGCACCTCGTCGCCGTACTTCTCGCCGAACAGGGCGATGGCGCCCGCCTCGATGGCCTCCTGCGGCGCCATCAGCTTGGTCTCCGCCGGCACGTTCTGGCGGATCACGGCGTTCACCTCGGCCTCGATGGCGGCGATCTGATCGTCGGTCACGGGGGCGTTGTGGCTGAAGTCGAAGCGCGCGCGCTCGGCGTCCACCAGCTGGCCCTTTTGCGCCACATGCGGACCCAGCACGTTCTTCAACGCGGTGTGCAGCAGGTGCGCTGCCGAATGGTTGGCGCGGGTGGTCTGGCGCTTGTCGGCATCGACCAGCTGGGCCACGCGGGCGCCGAGTTCCAGCGTTCCCGCCGTGATCTCGGCCGACAGGACGTGCAGGTCTCCGGCGTGCTTCTTGACGTCGATGACCTCGGCCTCGCCGCCGGGCCATTCCAATGTGCCGTGATCGCCCGTCTGGCCGCCGCTTTCGGCGTAGAAGGGGGTCTGGTCCAGCAGGATTTCGACGATTTCGCCCGTCTCGGCCGCGTCGGTCGGCTCGCCCGCCTTCATCAGCGCCAGCACCTCGCCCGAACCGTCGACCGAGTCATAGCCGGTGAAGACGGTGGGACCCATGCGGTCGCGCACGGCCAGCCATTCGGAGGCGTTGGCGCTCTGGCCCGAACCCTTCCAGTGCTCGCGCGAGCGGGCGCGCTGCTCGGTCATGGCGGCGTCGAAGCCTTCGACATCGACGGTGAAGCCGCGTCGGCGCGCCTCGTCCTGCGTCAGGTCGAGCGGGAAGCCGTAGGTGTCGTAGAGGGTGAAGGCGGTCTGGCCCGACAGCACGCCGCCGTCGCCCAGCGCACGCGACGCCTCTTCCAAGAGGCCCATGCCGCGGCCCAGCGTGGTGCGGAAGCGGATCTCCTCCTGCTTCAGCGTGTCCTCGATAAAGGCCTGGGCGCGGGCGAGTTCGGGGTAGGCGTCGCCCATCTCACCGACCAGGGCCGGCACCAGGCGGTGCATCAGCGGGTCCTGCGCGCCCAGGAGGTGGGCGTGCCGCATGGCGCGGCGCATGATGCGGCGCAGCACATAGCCGCGTCCTTCGTTCGACGGCGTCACGCCGTCCGCGATCAGGAAGGAGGAGGAGCGCAGGTGGTCGGCGATGACGCGGTGGCTGGCCTTGCGCTCGCCCTCGGCCGTGGTCGAGGTCGCTTCTTCAGAGGCGGCGATCAGGCGGCGGAAAAGGTCCACCTCATAGTTGGAGTGCACGCCCTGCAGCACGGCGGCGATGCGCTCCAAACCCATGCCGGTGTCGATGGAGGGCTTTTCGAGCTTTCGAACGATCTGATCGTTCTCCTTCTCGAATTGCATGAAGACGTTGTTCCAGATCTCGACGAAGCGGTCGCCGTCCTCGTCCGGCGAGCCGGGAGGGCCGCCCGGGATGTGGTCGCCGTGGTCGTAGAAGATCTCGGTGCAGGGACCGCAGGGGCCGTTGTCGCCCATGGCCCAGAAGTTGTCGGAGCCGGCGATGCGCACGATCTTGTCGTCGGAGAAGCCGGCGACCTTTTTCCAGATGTCGAAGGCCTCGTCGTCGTCGATGTAGACGGTCACCATCAGCCGCTTGGGATCAAGGCCGAACTCCTTTGTGACCAGGGTCCAGGCGCGCTCGATCGCATGTTCCTTGAAATAGTCGCCGAAGGAAAAATTCCCCAGCATCTCAAAGAAGGTGTGGTGGCGGGCGGTGTAGCCGACGTTGTCCAGGTCGTTGTGCTTGCCGCCCGCGCGCACGCATTTCTGCGACGAGGTCGCGCGCTTGTAGGGCGGGGTCGAGGCGCCGGTGAAATAGTCCTTGAACGGCACCATGCCCGCGTTGACGAACAGGAGCGACGGATCGTTCTGCGGCACCAGCGGGGCCGAGTGCACCTTGGCGTGGCCGTCGGCCGCGAAGAAGTCGAGGAAGGTGGAGCGGATCTCGTTCAGGCTGGGCATGGGCGCGCGTTTCGGCTGGGAGGAACAGGCCATATAGGGCCAGCCGCGCGATCAAGCCATGCGTTTTCGGAAAGGGAGGGCGGGCCCCGCCTCGTCATCCCCGCGCATGCCGCAGGGATGACGGGCGTCAGAGGCGATCAGCCTTCGACTTCGTCGGCTTCGGCGTCGTCCTCGGAGAGCAGGGCGTCCAGGGCGTCGATGATGGCGTCGAGCTGCTCGGGCGTGGCCTCGACGGTCAGCGATCCGCCGCCGTCGCCTTCGATCTCGATCAGATAGCCTTCATCCGTTTCGGACAGGCTGAACTGGCTCAGGGCCTGGGTCTGCGTCTTTTCGTCGGCCATGGGGAGGCTCCTTGGATGGGACTCGATCAACGGCCCGGCCGCATGGAAGGCTCCGGACGGCGCCCAAAGAAAAAGGCCGTTCGACGGTCGGGTCGAACGGCCTTCGCTTTCTCCGTCCCGCCCCGACGGGGTAGGTGGCGGGTCGCCGGACCCGGACGGAGGAAGAGCGGCGAGGAGAGCCTGGAAATCAGCCCTCCAGATCCTGACCCTCGTCCGGCTCGGGCGCGCCCAGCATGTCGTCGGCGATCTTGTTGGTCGAGGCGCGCACCGCCTTTTCGATGGAGGCGGCGATGTCGGGATTGGTGCGCAGGAACTCGCGCACGTTTTCGCGGCCCTGACCGATGCGGGTCGAGTCGTAGGAGAACCAGCTGCCCGACTTCTCGATGATCCCGGCCTTGACGCCCAGATCGATGATCTCGCCCAGCTTGGAGATGCCCTCGCCGTACATGATGTCGAAGATGACCTCGCGGAATGGCGGGGCGACCTTGTTCTTGACCACCTTGACCCGGGTGGTGTTGCCGACCACCTCGTCGCGGTTCTTGATCGCGCCGGTGCGGCGGATATCGAGGCGCACCGAGGCGTAGAACTTCAGCGCATTGCCGCCGGTGGTCGTCTCCGGCGAGCCGTACATCACGCCGATCTTGTGGCGGATCTGGTTGATGAACAGCACGATGCATTTGGACTTGTTGATCGAGGCGGTCAGCTTGCGCAGCGCCTGGCTCATCAGGCGGGCCTGAAGGCCGGGCAGGCTGTCGCCCATCTCGCCCTCGATCTCGGCGCGCGGCGTCAGGGCCGCGACCGAGTCGACCACCACGATGTCCACGGCGCCCGAACGCACCAGGGTGTCCACGATCTCCAGCGCCTGTTCGCCAGTGTCCGGCTGGGACACCAGCAGGTCGTCCAGATTGACGCCCAGCTTGCCGGCGTAGACCGGGTCCAGCGCGTGCTCGGCGTCGACGAAGGCGGCGACCCCGCCCTTTTTCTGCACCTCGGCCACGGTGTGCAGCGCCAGCGTCGTCTTGCCCGAGGACTCCGGGCCGAACACCTCGATCACCCGCCCGACCGGCAGGCCGCCGATGCCCAGCGCCATGTCCAGCCCCAGCGAGCCGGTCGAGACGCTTTCGATCTCGGCCACCTGGCCCGCCTTGCCGAGCTTCATCACCGAGCCCTTGCCGAAGGCGCGATCGATCTGTGCGATCGCCGCCTCAAGCGCCCGCTGCTTGTCTCCGTCTTCCTTGCCCACCAGTTTCAACGCCGCCTGTGCCATTGCCTTCGTCTCCCTTGCCATGATTCCCATCAATGCTTGGGAGAGACCCGCCATGGACCCGCTCCCTCGTGAGACGGACTATGTGCACGGTTTGTTCCCGTTCACAAGATGTTCTGGTCTGGCGATCAAGAGATGCGTCCGGAACTGTCGTCAGGCGGCGCGGCGCAATGAGGCGGGCGACTTGACGTAGACGCCCTGGCGACCGTGCACCGGGCGAAAGGCGACCGTGTCGTCCTCGATCCGCTCGTCCATGCCCAGGAACAGGCAGCCGTCGTCCATCAGCCGCTGCTCCAGACCTTCCAGCACGCGGGCGCGCCGGGACGGCTCCATGTCGCCAAGGACGTTGCGGCAGAAGATGACGTCGAAGCGGGCGTCGTCGGTCGGCTCGTCCAGCAGGTTCGAGCGCGCGAAGCGAACCACCTGCGTCAGTTCGGGGCCGGCGCGCCACTGGTCCTCGCTGGACACGAACCAGCGCAGCATGGCTTGGGCGCTGAGGCCGCGCTGGATCTCGAAGCCGGTGTAGACGCCGGCCCGCGCCTTTTCGATCGCACGGCTGGACAGGTCCGTGCCCAGAACCTCGACGCGTGCGTCGGCGGCCAGCGCGCCCATGGCGAGCGACCATGTCTCCTGGCCCGTCGAACAGCCGGCCGACCAGACCCGGACCGGCCGGTCGGTGCGCGCCCGACCCAGCGCCGGGATCAACTCGCGCTCGAACACCGAAAACGGCGCGCGGTCGCGCCGGAACCAGGTTTCCGGGTTCAGCAGCGCCTCGATCACCGCCCAGCCCAGCGAGGCGACGGGCCGCGCCCACAGCGCCGCCAGCATGGCGTCGACGCTTTCATAGGATTCCCGTCGCGCGACCGGCGCCAACCGGTGCTCGGCCAGGCGGATGCGGTCGCGCGTCAGCCGAAATCCGGCGCGGGAGATCATCAGGCCCTGCAGCCGCTCGAAATCCTCGGGGCTCATGACGCGGGAGCCCCGACGCCGGCCGCAACCGCCTGGCCGAAGCCGACCTCGGCCAGCTTGGATTGCAGGATCTCGCCGTCGAACGGCTTCATCACATATTCGTCGGCGCCGGCGGACAGGGCCTCGGCGATCCGCTCGGCCCGCGTCTCGATGGTGCAGAACAGCACCTTGGGCCGCTCGCCGCCGGGCATGGCGCGCAGCCGGCGCAGGAACGTCAGCCCGTCCATGACCGGCATGGACCAGTCCAGCAGCACCGCATCCGGCATCATGCCGGCGCAATAGGCCAGCGCCTCGGCGCCGTCGGCGGCCTCGTCCACCTCGAAGCCGAGACCTTCCACGATGCGCCGGGCGACCTTGCGGATGATCCGGCTGTCGTCGACGATGAGGCAGGTCCTGAGGTCCAAGGTCGTCTTCCGAAAGCGCGCGTTCGGCGGATAGCCGACGGGCATGACTCGAGCCGGATTATCGCGCCCCGTCGGTTAACGAGGCGTTGGGATGGCGTCTATCTCAGTTCGGCATCCGCGCCGTGATCGCCACCAGGCCGTCTTCCACCGCCAGGTCCAGCGTTCCGCCTGCATCCCGCACCGTCAGCCACAGCCAGTAGGGCTGGATCCACTGACCGGCGAGGCCGTCCGTCAGCCGCTGGCCGTTCAGGCCGGTGACCACCTCGGGCTTCAACCGGGCGCGGGCGCCTTGTGCGCGGCCCTCGAGGACCACCGTGTCCCCGTCGCGCCGGCTGGTGATCACAGCCTCGCCGCCCATCGGCAGGGCCAGGGCCGTCAGATAGGCGAGGTTGGTCAGGGCGCGCGCCTGGGGCTTGGAGAAGTCGCCGCCGTCGATCCGCCAGTCCAGCACGGCGCGGCCGCCCTCGGTCATGCCGGACACCAGGCCCAGCAGTTCGCCGGCGGTGAACCGCTCGCTGGTGGTCGCGGCGCCAAACGCCACCCGGGCGAAATGGACCAGCGCGACCAGCTTCCTGGCGCTCTGCTCGATCAGGCCCAGCGCGTCGTCGCGCATGTCCTGCGCCGCCGGATCGTTCATCAGATCCAGACCCGAGCTGATCGCGCCGGCCGGGCTGATGAAGTCGTGGCACAGCTTGGCCGCGACATAGGCGGCCAGTTCCTGACCATCCACGGGGAGATCGAGCGGGGCGGGATCGGACAGGGTCATGCGCGGCCTTGGGTCGAGTCGGGGACGGCCGGGACCCTGCCCCGATTTGAGGGTTCTTGGAACCGCCGGCTTGGTGCTATCGACAGCCGATGACGGACGCCGTGCACGATCGACTGGCTCGCAATCTCGCCTCGGGCGCGCTGACGCTGGCGCTGGCGGATATCGCCGAAGAGGCGGGGCGGGTGATCCTGCCCTTCTGGCGCAGCGATGTGGCGGTGCGGACCAAGGCCGATCAGAGCCCGGTGACCCTGGCGGACCAGAAGGCCGAGGCGCTGATCCTGCAGTTGCTGGAAGCTCTTTATCCCGGTGTGCAGGCCGTGGCCGAGGAGCAGTCGGAAGCGCAAGGAAAGCCTGATGCGGCGGCCGACTGGTTCTGGCTGATCGATCCCCTGGATGGCACGCGCGGGTTCGTGAAGGGCGGCGAGGCGTTCACCGTCAACATCGCCTTGGTGCATCAGGGGGCGGTGGTGGCGGGCGTGGTGTCGGCGCCGGCGACCGGCCTGACCTGGCGCAGCGACGCCGGACCCTGCCGCGAGGGCAAGGGCGCCTCCCGCCGCCGCTTCGGCGAAGCGTGGCAGCCGATCCGGGTGCGCGATCGACCGCGCGAAGGCTTGGCGCTGCTGAGCCACAGCGTGTCGGACGCCGAGGCCGAGCGCCTGGCGGCGCGTCACGGCTGCACCCGCTGGCAGGGCACGGACTCTTCGCTGAAGTTCTGCCTGATCGCCGAAGGGCGGTTCGACGCCTATCCCCGCTCGGGCCCCATCTCGGAATGGGACACGGCGGCCGGGCAGGCGGTGCTGGAGGCGGCGGGCGGTCGGGTGCTGGCCGAGGACGGCAAGCCGCTGGCCTACGGCAAGCCCGGGTTCGTGAACGGCCCGTTTGTCGCCATCGGCGGCTGAGCCAGCAGGCGCTCGGCGCGCTCGGCCAGCACCAGCGCGCCCTCTTCGCGCGCGGTGGCGGCCGCCTCCGTCAGGATCAGGCCCAGTTCGGGCGGCGCCTCGACGCGGCTTCCGGCGAAGGGGGAGCGTGTCAAGGCGGCGCGTGCCATCGCGGTTCGCGCCAGTGCGACATGCGCCATGCCGATCTGATCGGCGGCCCAGGCCAGGGGCTCTGACGCCGCCGCCTTGACCAGGCGGGCGCGAATGCGCGTCTCGATCGCGTCCAGACCCGTCATGTCGCCCAGCGTCGCCACCAGGGCCGTCTCGCGCGCGATGCGGCGTTCGCGCGCCAAGGCGCCCAGGATCAGCCCTTGTCCCTGAGAAAGGGTTTCGCACTGGGTCAGGGTCAGCAGGGGCGCCGCCTCGTCCTCGGACCTGACGAGTTGGATGGCGATCCAGTCCAGCGGGCTGTGATCCGGGGTGAACTGGTCAGCGGCCGCCTCGAACATCGCCCGGCCCTGTCCGGCCGCGTCCGCATCGCCCGCCAGCGTCGCCAGGACCGACAGGCCGGTTCCGCACAGGGCCAGGGCGCGCGCGCGCGTCAGCGGCCGGTAGTCGGGCGAGGCGCTGTCGATCAGCTCCGCCAGTTCGCGCCCCGCCTGATCCAGCAGGGATGGGTCCCGGCGCATCACGCCGATCTCCAGCGCCAGGCCCGCCCGCTCCATCCGCAGGTCGTCGCCCTGGATTCGGTCCTTGCCGGCAAGCCCATGAAGCGCCGCGTCCATCCCGGCCGCCGCCTCGCGCAGGCGTCCGTCGTCGCCCGACAGGCGCGCCAAGCGGGCCTCGATGCGGGCGGTGAGCGCAGCGGCGGCGGCTTGCGCGCGCCGAACGGGCGGCAGCGCGGCCATGTCCCGGCCCGCCTGCTCCAACCCCTCGACCCCGCCGCACAGGTCGAACCGGATCATCGCGACATGTGCGGTCTCGATGGCGGCGAGCGCCGTCTGTTCCGGACACGACGCCTGCCGGGCCGCGTCCCGGGCCGCGTCCCGGGCGCGCGCCAGGCTGTCGGCGGCCCCAGTGCGCCGGGCGTGCTCGCGCCACAGGGCGGCGGCGCGCAGAAAGGTCGGGAAGGGCCGGGGGCAAGAGACGCGGCCCGCGTCCGTCGACTGCTGCCGCGCCTCGATGCGCAGGAGATCGGCGCCGATCAGCTCGACCCAGCCGAGATCGTCATCCTGACGCGCCTGGGCGAACAGCTTGCGCAGATCCTTGCCGAACTCGAACATACCGCCTCGCCTGTGCCGGAAGGAGACCGTTGCGGCCACTCGTCCGCGTTGGCAGCAAACGCCCGGCCGCGCGACCGGTTCGGCTTGAGCATAAGGCGAAGCGCTTCAGCCCAGGTTCGGCGTCCTTTGCAGGCACTGGCGCAGGGCCGCGCGGCCCGCCGCCCCTTCGGCGCTGAGGCGACGCACGGCTGCGATCCGGGCGCGCGTCTGGTCGCCCTCGGCCGCCTGCGCCGACTTGCCCGCCGCCGTCGCCGCCTGCATCGCCGCCAGCGACCAGTACAGCGCCGCGTCATACAGCCGCTTGCCCTCGACGCTTTCGCCGCCTTCCAGCTCCGACGCCGCCTGCGTCAGCCCCGCGCACTGCACCGCCTCCGCATAGGAGACGAGTTCGTTCTCCTGCGCGGGTTCGGCGCCGACCAGGCCGGCGAGGATCAGAACGCCAAGGGCGATCATAAGGAGCTCCAGCAGGCGACGAGCGCCACCACATGCATCAGATCACGCGACCCGCGCGGTGAAAAGATGGCGCGGCGATCAGCCCCGCTCCTTTGTCCGGGTGAAGGCGATCTTCGGGAAGCGTTCGCCGACATAGCCCGTCTCCCACGACGACTTGGCCAGGAACACGGGCGCCTGGTCGATGTCGCGCGCCATCTGGGGGCGGTACTTGCCGGTGAAGTCGTCGACGTCGGCGGGTTCTCCGCCGATCCAGCGCGCTTCGGCGTAGGGGGAAGGCTCGAACACCACGTCCAGCCCGTACTCCTCGCCCAGGCGGTCGGCCATGACCTCGAACTGCAGCTGGCCCACCGCGCCGACGATGAAGTCAGAGCCGAGCTCGGGCCGGAACAGCTGGGTCACGCCTTCCTCGGCCAGGCCCTCCAGCGCCTTCTTCAGGTGCTTGGCCTTGAGCGGATCCTTGACCCGCACGCGCTGCAGGATCTCGGGCGCGAAGTTGGGCAGGCCGGCGAAGCGGATCAGGCCGGTTTCCGACAGGCTGTCTCCCACCCGCAGCACGCCGTGGTTGGGAATGCCGATCACGTCGCCGGCGAAGGCGTCCTCGGCCAGTTCGCGATCGGAGGCGAAGAACATAATGGGCGCGTTGACGCTCAGCTGCTTGCCGGTGTTCTGCACCTTCAGCTTCATGCCGCGCTTGAAGCTGCCCGACGCCATGCGGAACATGGCGATGCGGTCGCGGTGGTTGGGGTCCATGTTGGCCTGGACCTTGAACACGAAGCCCGACACCTCGGCCGAGCCGGGCTCGACCATAAGCTCGACGGGGGCGGGGGCGTTGCGGGTTTCGGGCGGGGCTTCCTTGCGGGCGGCCAGCGTCTTGGGCGGCGGCGCCCAGTCGCCGATCGCCTTCAGCAGCTCGTCGATGCCGAAGTGGCGCAAGGCCGAGCCCCACAGCACCGGCGTCATGTGCCCCTCGAGGAAAGCCTGGCGGTCGAAGGTCGGATAGCCGGCCTCCACCAACTCCTGCGCCTCCAACAGCGTCTCGTGCTCGCCCTCCTCGAAGAACCGGGCGGCGTCGGCCAGGGGCAGGGCCTCGGGGTGGGGCGTGTCTTCGGCGGCGCCCGCCGCCTTGCGGGCGTAGGGCTGGAAGCGGCCGGTGCCCATCTCCACCATGCCGCGCAGGCGGTTCCCGCTCTCAGCGGGCCACCAGATGGGCGCGGGGTCCAGCTGAAGCCGCGAGGCGATCTCGTCCAGCAGGGCCATCGGGTCCTGGGCCTCGCGGTCCAGCTTGTTGATGAAGGTGATGATCGGGATGTCGCGCAGGCGGCAGACCTCGAACAGCTTCAGCGTCTGCGGCTCGATGCCCTTGGCGGCGTCCAGTACCATGATGGCGCAGTCGGCGGCCGTCAGGGTGCGGTAGGTGTCTTCGGAAAAGTCCTCGTGCCCGGGGGTGTCCAGCAGGTTGAACATCAGATCCCCATGCTTGGAGTTTCTGTGCTCGAACGTCATCACCGACGCCGAGACCGAGATGCCGCGCTCCTTTTCGATCTTCATCCAGTCCGACTGGGTGCGCCGGTTCTCGCCCCGCGCCCGAACCGCCCCCGCCGCCCGGATCGCGCCGCCGGCCAGCAGGATGTGCTCGGTCAGGGTGGTCTTGCCGGCGTCCGGGTGCGCGATGATGGCGAAGGTGCGGCGACGCGCCGCCTCTTCCGAGAGGGTCATTTTCGACATGGGGCGGGCGGATAGACCGTCGCTCGGCGTCTGTCGATGCCGGGCAGGCTCAGGACGCCGGCAAAGAGGCTTCCGCTGCAGACGCGGCGTCGCTGCGAACGTCCGCTGCCGGCGTCTGAACCATGGCCTGAGCTCTCGCCAGCTGTGTCTTCGCCTGTTCGTTGCTTGAGCCGCCATGCGGGCTGTTGACGACCGGCGTCAGCATGATGACGGCCTCGGCCGGACGTTGGTGGGCCAAATAGGCCTCCGCAGCGCGCATACGGGCGTCGAAGGATTGGGGTGCAAGCGCAGCAGCCACTTCAAGGGTCGCCAGATCGTTGGCGGTGGGGTAGCCGGCCGCTCCTCTGCGAGTGTCGTCAAGGGCGATGTAGGTTCGAAAATCGAGAGGATCCTTTTCCAGGCCGCGCGACAGATAGCTGCGCGCCTGTCGCATCAAATCCGCTCGACCTTCATCCGAGTTTCGGCCCTGCGCCATGGCGGCGTATGCGCCCACGCGAAGCGTGGAGCTTGCGGCGTCATCCTTTTCGATCCAAGGCGTCAAGTGCTCCAGCGCCTTGTCCGGCGAGCCAGCCAGAATGTGCGCGCGGGCGGCCACCAATGCAGCCTTTTCGCTGTTCGGGAAGCGCGAGGCGGTCTCAAGCGCCTGAGCGATCAAGAGACGGCGCTGTTCTTGGCTCTCCGCTCGCGCCTCGGCGATCTCGGCCGCCGTCTCATCTTCGCCGGGCTGCTCCTCTTCGTCATTGTCGGCGCCATTGTTGAGGCTGTACCGATCCAGCCGCAGGTCAAGCCAGACGAGCTGGGCGTTCGCAGCGTCCAGGCGTGTGATCTCAACGTCGGCGGCGGGCAGATCGACCTGCGGCGTCAGCACGGTGATGCCGCGCAGAAGATATCTGCGCAGCTCGTCAGCCAGCCGCTCCGGCGTGCGGCCGAGTTCCGGCTCGACGGCAGCCACCGGATCGGCGCCGCGGGACACAGCCGCGAGGTAGCGGCCGAGTGATTTCGCACGTTCGGGATCGCTGAGCATGTAGTGGGTCAACGCCCAGGATTGCGCATAGTAGTCGTGCCCTGGATAGCGGCCGGACTTCAGGACGCGCCAGCCGATCACGTCACGCAGCGGCGCCATGGCGTTGCCGCGAGTAAGCGAGTTCATTCGCCCCGGGCTGAACAAACCAACGCGCACGGTGTCGCCTTCAACGTCCGAGTGCGCATAGTATTCCGCGAAGCCTTCAACGAACCACGCTGGGTAAGCCGCAGAGGCCATCTGGAACATGAAATGGTGGCCGTACTCGTGAAAAAGCACGGCGTCACCCATGCCGCTTTCGCGGTTCACCACGGCATGGATGCGCCCTGAGTTCGGAGAATAGTATCCGCCCACACTGGCCTCGATGCCCGGGTATGCCCGGAGCATGTCGGCGCGACCTTGGGCGAGGAATATCTCCAGCTTGGGCAGATGGTGCTCTGTTCGGATAGGATAATAGGCGCGCAGCAGGGAGTCGAAGCGTTCGACCTTGCGCGCGTAGTCGCGCATCCCTCGCTCGGAGCTGTCGCCGTAGATGACGAAGTGCTCTGTCTCGGCCCGCAGCCACTCCGCCCGCACCGCTTGGGCGGACAAGGCCAGGCCCGCAGCCGCCGAAATCATAACGCGCCGCCAGAACTTGCCTGTCATCATCGTCTCCCCCCGAAGTTGCATCGCAACCCTGCACAGATCGCGAGCGGCTTCAAGCAAGCCGCAGGCATTCCTCTGTAGTCAACGGCCAAAAATGGGGTCATGCTTCTTTTAGCGAGACGGACCGGCCACGTAGCCGGACGCCGCGAGGAAACGTAGAACGAAGGAAGACAGATCATGGCTGTGATCCATCCCGAAGACCGCCTTCACCCCTCCGAGACGCGCGGGCGTCTGCATCCGGCCGTGGGGCTGGGCGTCGGTTTCGGCGCCATCGTGGCGGTGGCCACGGCGGTGCATGTGCTGTTCGGCGTCTTGCTGTAGGCTCAGGCCGCCAAGCGGTTCCAGACGGCCCGGTCGGCTTCAACGAGGTCGAGGCGGCCGGCGTCGGCCTGGCTGTGCAGTTGGCGGATCACGCCGTCGGGAAGGGCGCAGAAGCGCGGCTCGACCAGATCGGGCTGGCAGTTCGCGGTGGGCGCGGCGAACAGGGCGGCGTTGACCTCCGGGCCCCGGTCGTGGATCAGCCAGGCCAGCCGACGCGCGCGCTGCGGGTCGTTGCGGTGCAGCAGCGGGTCCTCGGCGAACAGTTCGCAGCCCAACTCCAGCACATAGTCGAAGCCCAGCCGCTCGAAACGGCGCGCATCGCCGGGCGTGACCGGGCAGGCCTCGTCCAGGTCGAAGACGACATCGTTCAGAAGAAACAGCATGGGCGGCTTTCTGCCTCGGAGCTTGGGACGCGATCTCGTCCGAAGCACCAACCTAGCCGCGCGCGCTTGCGGTCCCGTTCACGGACGCGGTTAAGGCTTGGTGACCGGAAAAGGCGCGCAAAGCTGACCCTGCGGACCCTTGCGGGCGGGCGCTGTCGGTGAGTAGATCACGCATTGTTACACGCTGATCGGAACGCCGCATGACGCGCTATCAGGACCGCCAGGGCCTTCAGGTCGCCGATGTGCTGATCCGGCTGATAGAGGACGAGGTCCTGCCGGGGCTCGACATCCCGGCGGACATCTTCTGGGCGGGCGCAGCCGATGTCTTTGATCGTTTCGCGCCGGAGAACCGGGCGCTGCTGAAAACGCGTGATGCGCTTCAGGCGCGCATCGACGCCTGGCACGCAGGGCGGCGCGGACAGCCGCATGACGCCCAGGCGACCGAAAGCTTCCTGCGCGAGATCGGCTATCTGGTCCCAGAGCCCGCCCCCTTTCAGATCACGACGATCCGGGTGGACGAGGAGATTGCAAGGCGGGCCGGGCCGCAGCTGGTCGTGCCGGTGCTGAACGCCCGCTTCCTGCTGAACGCCGCCAACGCGCGCTGGGGCAGCCTGTATGACGCCCTGTACGGCACGGATGCTCTGGGCGATCCGCCGACCGGCGGCGGCTATGATCCCGTCCGGGGCGCGCGCGTGGTCGCGCGGGCAAAGGCGTTTTTGGACACCGCCGCGCCGCTGGCGGAGGGATCGCACGCCGACGTTGCCGCGTGGTCGGTCACGGATGGGGCGCTGGTGCCGGCGTTGCAGTCGCCGGAACAGTTCGTCGGCTTCAGCGGCGATCCGGCCTCGCCCTCGTCCATCGTGCTGAAGCACAACGGCCTGCATCTGGAGCTGGTGATCGACCGGACGCACCCGGTGGGCGCGGGCGATCCCGCAGGGCTGGCCGATGTGGTGCTGGAGGCGGCGCTGACCACCATCGTCGATCTGGAGGACTCGGTCGCGGCCGTTGACGCCGACGACAAGGTCGCCGCCTACCGCAACTGGCTGGGCCTGATGAAGGGCGACCTGTCGGCGACCTTCGGCAAGGGCGGCGAGACCCTTACCCGGGCGCTGGAGCCGGACCGCCGCTGGACCGCGCCGGATGGGGGCGAGGTGACGCTGAAAGGGCGCAGCCTGCTGTTCGTGCGCAACGTCGGCCACCTGATGACCACGCCGGCGGTGCGGCTGGCCGACGGGTCGGAGGCGCCGGAGGGGGTTCTGGATGCGGTGGTCACCAGCCTGATCGCCCTGCACGACGTCAAGGGTCTCGGCGCCTTCGCCAACAGCGCCAGCGGCTCGATCTATATCGTCAAGCCCAAGATGCACGGGCCTGAGGAGTGCGCCTTCACCGACCGGCTGTTCGACGCGGTCGAGGACCTGCTGCACCTGCCGCGCCATTCGATCAAGGTGGGCGTGATGGACGAGGAGCGGCGCACCTCGGCCAATCTGCCTGCCTGCATCCATGCGGTGAAAGACCGGATCGTCTTCATCAACACGGGCTTTCTGGATCGCACCGGAGACGAGATCCACACGGCCATGCAGGCGGGGCCGGTGGTGCGAAAGGCGGACATGAAGGCGAGCGACTGGATCGCCGCCTACGAGACGCGCAACGTCTCGATCGGGCTGAGCTGCGGCCTGTCCGGTCGGGCGCAGATCGGCAAGGGCATGTGGGCGGCGCCCGACCGCATGGCCGAAATGCTGGAGCAGAAGGCGGCGCACCCGAAGACGGGCGCCAACACCGCCTGGGTGCCGTCGCCGACCGCGGCGGTGCTGCACGCGCTGCACTATCATCAGACGGACGTGTTCGGCCTGAGGAAAGAGATCGCGGCGCGGCCGACGCCGGGGCTCGACCCGCTGCTGACGCCGCCGTTGGCGCAAGGCGTGAACTGGTCAGAGGACGAGATCACCGCCGAGCTGGACAACAACGCCCAGGGGTTGCTCGGCTATGTGGTGCGCTGGATTCAGCAGGGGGTTGGCTGCTCCAAGGTGCCGGACATCCACGACGTGGGCCTGATGGAGGATCGCGCCACCCTGAGGATCAGCGCCCAGCACATGGCCAACTGGCTGCTGCACGGCGTCTGCACGGCGGATCAGGTCGAGGCGGCGCTTCGGCGGATGGCGGCCAAGGTGGATGCGCAGAATGCGGGCGATCCGCTGTATCGACCTATGGCGGACGATCCGGCCGGCAGCCTGGCGTTCCAAGCCGCCAGGGCGCTGGTGCTCGAGGGCGCGGCCCAGCCGAACGGATACACCGAGCCGCTGCTGCACGCCTATCGGCTGCGCGCCAAGGCGAGCGACTAGCCGGCGCCGCGATCCCGCAAGGGCTCGGGCTCGGGCTCCAGAGCCGCCTCGCCGCGCGCCCCGGCCATGACGTCGTCGGCGGCGTCGTTGTTGGCCGCAGGCTGAGTTTGGGGCGGCGGCGGGGAGGCTGGCTCGGCGGCCTGGCCGTACCCCAGCCTTTGCAGCGCCTCTTCGCCTTGAAGTCCAAAGGCGCTGCGCAGGCGCAGATCGGCCTGAGGGAAGGGCGTCTCGATCCCTGCGCCGTCCAAGGCGTCGGCGATCAGCCACGTATAGGCCGCGTGCATGGCCGCCGGACGCTTCACCGCCTCGCGGGTCGGCCAGACCAGCAGTTCGAACTCCAGTCCCCGCTCGCCGAAGGACACCAGCCACACCTGGCTCTTGCGGGCTTCGGTCTCGGGCAGGGTGAACGAACTGGAGCGGGCGCAGGCCAGAACCGCATCGCGCACACGTCCCCGGTCCGAGCCGTAGGCGACGGTGAAGGGGATGTGGATGCGCCGGGTGTCGCCCTTCAGGGTCCAGTTGGTCACCGGCTGCTCGATCAGCCTCGAGTTGGGCACCAGGACGTTGACGTTGTCGTTGGTGCGCACCCGGGTGGCGCGCGGTCCGATCTCCATGATCGCGCCCCGGATGTCGATGTCCTCGATCTCGATGTAGTCGCCGACGGACACCATCCGGTCGAAGATCAGAAACAGGCCGGAGACGAACTCCTTGACCACGCCCTGGAGACCCAGCCCGACGCCGATGCCGAGCGCACCGGCGAACACCGCCAGCGACGACAGATTGACGCCCGCGGCGGACAGGGCGGCCATCACGCCGACGACGATGATGCCGTAGCCGGCCAGCCGTTCCAGCACATACAGGGCCTGCGCGCTGCGCTCCGCCCTGGCGCGCAGCCGACGCAGAAAGCGTGTGACGAGCCAACTCGCCGCCGCCGTGGCGACCAGGATCACCGCTGCGGTGACCAGCCCGCCCAATGTCAGGGTGACGCCGCCCGCCTGCAGGACGCGGGTCTCATCAAGCGCATGCAGGCTGGTTTCCAGGCTCGCCGTCATGGATCGGGAGCGTTGCGGCGGGGGTCAGGGTTCCAGTTCGATCCAGACGGGGGCGTGGTCGCTCGCGCCGTCGCGGCCGCGCACGTCGCGATCGACGCCTGCATCGGACAGCCGCTCGGCCGCGGTCGGGTTCAGCAGCAGATGGTCGATGCGCAGGCCAGCGTCGCGGCTCCAGGCCTCTCGCAGATAGGCCCAGAAGGTCCAGGGCGGCGGATCGTCCGGGAACCGCTCGCGCAGGGCGTCGGTCCAGCCCCCATCCAGCAGACGGGCGTAGGCGGTGCGCGCCTGCGGGCTCAGCAGGGCGTCGGTCTTCCACGAGCGGCTGCTGTAGATGTCCGCCTCGGTCGGCACGACATTGTAGTCGCCGGCCAGCACCACGGGGGCGGGCGCGTCATGAAGCGTCCGGGCGTGTGCGATCAGCCGCTCGAACCAGGCCAGCTTGTAGTCGAACTTGGGACCCGGCCGGGGATTTCCGTTCGGCAGGTACAGGCAGCCGATCAGAACGCCGCTCACGGCCGCCTCAATATAGCGGGCCTGATCGTCGCCGTCGTCGCCCGGCAGACGGCGGCGCGTGACCACCGGCGCGCCCACGCGGCTCAGGATCGCCACGCCGTTCCAGCGATGCTCGCCCTTCCAGACGGCCTCGTATCCGGCCTCGAGGATGGGTTGATGCGGAAACTGGGCGTCCGTGGCCTTGAGCTCCTGCAGGCAGACCACGTCGGGCTCGGCCGCCTCCAGCCATTGCAGCAGATTGGGCAGGCGCTTGTTCACGCCGTTGATGTTGAAGGTGGCGATCCTCACCGCGGATTCAGGCCTCCAGGGCCAGGGCAGGCGGGCGCGGCGCGGCGACGGCGCGGCTCGCGCGCTCCAAGGTCGACACAAGGGCGGCCGGGTCGATCGGCTTGGTCAGGAAGTTGTCGACGTCGACCGCAAGCCAGGCCTGCCGGTGCACGTCCAAGGCGTTGGCGGTCAGGGCGATCACGGGCGTCTGGCGGTTCGCCCCCTCCACGCGGATGGCCCGCGTGGCGCTGATCCCGTCCATCACCGGCATCTGCATGTCCATCAGGATGATGTCGAACGGAACGTCGCGCGCCAGCGCCACGGCTTCCGCCCCGTCTTCCGCGAAGCTCAGCCTGCAGCCGAACGGCTCCAGCAGCATGGCGACGATCTTCCGGTTCACCGGATGGTCGTCCACCGCCAGGATCGACAGGTTGGACAGGTCGGCTTCCGCCTCGGCCTGTTCCTCCATCTCGTCCACGGCGGCCACCGCCTCGCTCGGCAACGTCAGCTCGAAGGTGGTGCCCACGCCGACATGGCTGTCGACGGCCAGCGCGCCGCCCATCAACTCGGCCAATCTCTTGGAAATCGCCAGCCCCAGGCCCGTGCCGCCGTAGCGGCGGGTCACGCCGGCGTCGACCTGTTCAAAGCTGTTGAAGATGAGGGGCAGACGATCGGCGGGAATGCCGCAGCCGGTGTCGCTGACCCGTATGCGCAGGGTGGAGCCTTCGGCCATCCACTCGGCCTGCACCGTCACCTCGCCCTGCTGGGTGAACTTCACCGCATTGGACAGGAGGTTGAACAGGATCTGCTGCAACCGCAGGGCGTCGATGCAAAGGCCGGAAGGGAAGTCCGGCGACAGGATCAGGCGGATGGCCACGCCATTGGCGTCGGCCCGAGGCTCCCACAGGCTCTTGAGGCCCTTCAGCTTTTCGCGCACGTCGGTGGTGGTCGGCTCGATCTGCATCTTGCCGGCCTCGATCTTGGAGAAATCCAGCACATCGTTCAGCAGGCCCACCAGAACCTCGCCCGCATCCTTCAGCATGCCGACCTGTTCGCGTTGCTCAGGCCGCAGGCGACTGCGGTCGAGCAGCGTCGCCGCAGCCATCACCGCATTCATGGGGGTGCGGATTTCGTGGCTGACCACGGCCAGGAAGTCGGATTTGGCGGCGCTGGCGACCTCGGCGCGGTTGCGCTCCTCGGTGGCGGTCGCATTGGCCTGTTGTAGGGCCTTGGTCGTGGCCGCGCTCTGGCGCACGGCGACCAGCAGATGGGTCATGTAGAGCACGCAGCCGATGGCGATCAGATAGTCCTGCGGCGTGTTGGTCAGGATCGCCCGACAGACCGGCAGGCCCAGGAAGTAGAGGGCGTGCGGCGTGACCGACGCCAGCAGGATCAATCGCACCGAGTTCAGGTGCAGGGTGACGTGAAGCAGCGCGCCGGCGATCAGCACGCTGCCGATCACCATGCCGGTCTCGCCCGCGCCCCACAGGTAGATGGAGATCGAGGAGTAGATCGTGCTGTTCACCGCGCACGACAGGCAGCAGGCCGCCAGGGACCGAGCGTCCGGACGTCCGCGCCCTTCCTCCATCAGCGGACGGAACGCCAGCCAGTCGACGGCCTGTCCGACCGCGACGGCCAACAGCCAGATCGCCGGCCAGCCGGAGGGCGCCATCATCCACGCCGTCAGGGCTATGAAACCGGCCAGCCCCACGCGGGCCTTGAGTTCGCGCCGCCTCGTTTGGGCGACGGCTTGGTAGGGATTGGTCATGACGTCCTCTTGGACGTGACCCTAAGAGGCAACTGCTGGATTAAGCCTTAGCGCGAACAAGCGCGGGGTCGAATATCTGAAGTTGCCGCGCCGGCGGGGACGAGCCCCATGCCTCGCGGCGCCGAAAGCAAAAGGGGCCAGCGGCGAACCGCTGACCCCTCGGAAACTGGTGGTGTGCCAAGGAGGGGAGGTCATTCTCTCCGTGACCGGCACATCCAAAATGTGCCGGCTGATTCCCTGATCGAGCCGCTTAAACAGGGAATAGCTCAAACTTAGCCAAATCCTCTCTGCCGCCTAAGCCGTTAAACTAATGCTTCTTAGAAGGTTTTCACGATCCTGCGCCAGAAATGCGGTTCCAAATACAGGGAAACGCATGTCATTTCAGGCAGAGCGTAAAGCGACTCGAGCCAAATCTGAATAAACATCGTAGCTATCGTCGGCGGCCGACGATCACCTGTCCAAAGTCACGATATGTCTATGGTGGTGGAGCACCCCCCAGGCGCGCCGCTCTGACACGTTCAACTCGGCCCGCACCTTGTCGATACAGGCCCAGAGACGGGCAGGGCTCAGAAGTTCCCTCGGGCCGTATCCGACAGGATCAGCTTGTCCAGCGTCAGGTCCGACACCGCACGACGCAGTCTGGCGTTCTCAAGCTCCGGCGCCTTCATCCGTTTGACCTGATCGGTCTTCATCCCGCCGAACGCCGCCCGCCAGCGGAAGTACGTCATCTCCGTCACCGCGATCGTCTTCAACGCCTCCGAGATCGACTTGCCTTGCCCCGTCAGCACCTCGACATGGCGCAGCTTGGCTATGATCTCTTCGGGCTTGTGACGCTTCCTGGCCATCCTTGGCTCCATCCATTCCGGTCCGCAGACCAACATAGGGGATGGATCACTTAAAAGGGCGCAGACCACGATCGCGGATACGGTAAGCCTCAGGGCAGTTATTCTCGGCCTGCGCCGTGATGCATTCGGCCAGCAGACCCTCGACCGCGGCCTTCAGGGCGGCTGCGATCAGAGGGGCGGCAGTCCGTTTTCCGAACGACACGTTCAGCTCGTTATTTTCCGCAGTTTGAGCGCCAGAGCGACCGTGAGCACGCCCGCGACGATGGCCCAGGCGCCGATCAGCCAGACCAGGGCCAGGGCGCCGGCGCCGGGGGCGGCGATGACGGCCAAACCGAACAGCACAGAGATCGCGCCGGACAGGATCAGCAGCCACTCCTTGCGGATCGTCTTGCGCAGCTGGATGGCGCCGACGATCTCGAAGATACCGCGCGCGATGGCCGCCGCGCCGATGATGACCACAAGGGCGACGGCGGTCAGGTCGGGCAAGGCCAGGGCGACCGCGCCCGCCGCCAGTCCCACGAGTCCCACGACGGCCAGCCACCAGCGCGGCGCCAGGCCGCCGCCACGGATGGCCCCGAGCAAGGCGAACGCGCCGTCCAGAATGGCGTAAACTCCGTAGAGGATCACCAGCGTCAGCAACGTCACCTGAGGCCAAACGAAGGTCAGGACGCCGAAGGCAATGGCGGCCAAGCCGCGCAACAGCAGCAACCACCAGGCCCGGCTCAGAAAATCTCCAAGCGGATTGAAATGCGTATCCATGAGTTCAGCCCCGTCATTTGCGGCGTCATTCGCCGCGTGGAGGCCGGGCGTCATCGCCCGACCGGAAAACTACCAGCCGCCGAAACGGCGCACGATCAGAATCCCCCCGCGATAGCCATCTCCTGTTCGTCTCGAGCCTGGATCAGGGGGCTGTCGGCGACGTCGCTCATTGCCCGCTCGGCGTTGGCGAAAGTCGCCACGGCCCAGCGGTCGCCGATCGGCGTCAGCATCAGGAAGGCGACGCCGGTGTTCCGGACGCCGCTTCCCGGCGCATAGGGCGTAAGACCGGTCACACTTGCCGCGTCGGCGTCGACGCCGAAATAGGCGTCGTTGCTGCGGGCGTCACCGCCTCGCGCATACAAGGTGCTCTGCAACAGGCCGATGCGCGTCACGCCCTGGTGCGAGGCCGAGGCGTAGTAGGTCGTTCCGTCGGTCTGGCCGCTGATGTCGCGCATGACACGTCCGCCGACCGAGATGTTCCCCGGAATCCGGACGAAGCCATAGACCGCCATGTCGGCGCCGAGGTCGGGCAGGTCCAGCCCCTCGATAGCCGACTTACCGCAATAATGCGGCCGAAGCTGCACGCCCGCCCTCAGCCCGTCGTCGGCCACGATATTGTAGCCGAGCCCGTCGAGCGGATTGCCGTAGACCCGGTTGCGCCAGTTGAAATCGGCCCAGGGCGTGGCGTTCACCCGGTTCGCCTCTCGCCCGGTCGAGCTGAAGCCAGAGACCGCCCCGGCGCTGATGTCGACGTTCCATTCCGGTGTGTCCGGCACGGGTTCGAACGGCTGGGGCTGGGCCGACGCCGCCCCGGCGACCGCCATCCCCAGAACGACGCCCAATGCGGCGCCGAGGGCGCCGGCCAGCATATTACAGGCGCCGAGACGCCGGAAACCGGGACGCGGCATCATGGTTGCTCCTGGTTGACCGGTGAATTCCATCCGCCGCCCAAGGCTTGATAGAGGGCGACTGCATTCAGCAGCTGGTTTTCGCGCAGTTGAACGATCATAAGTTCCGCGCTGAACAGGCCACGTTGGGCGTCAAGCTCCTCCAGGTAGGCGGCGTAGCCCGCGCGGTAGCGGTTGCGGGCGTGGAATAGGGCTTCGTCCTGGGCCGCGCGCTGGGCTTCGGCTTGGCGGGCCTGGGTCTCCAGACGCGTCGTGCCCTCCAGCGCGTTCTCAACCTCGGCGAAGGCGCCCAGCACCTCGCGCCGATAGGCGAAGGCGGCCTGATCGCGGCGCGCCTCGGAGGCCTCGGCCTGGGCCGACAGCCGTCCCCCGTCGAACAGCGGGGCCAAGAGGCTGCCGCCCAGGCTCCATACGGTCACCGGATCGAGGTGTTCAATGAACAGTTCTCCGAGCGAGCCGGTCAGCCGCACCTGGGGCAGAAGCGCCGCGCGCGACGCGGCCAGGCTGGCGTCGGCGGCGACCAGCTGCGCCTCGGCCTGGGCGATGTCGGGACGCCGGACCAGAAGGCTGGAGGGCAGGCCCGGCCCGGGTTGCGGCAGGGCCAGGGTGTCGAATCGGCCTCGCTCGACCGCGCCGGGCAGGTCGCCGGTCAACAGTCTGAGGCCGTTCTCCTGGCGACGGATCGCCAGTTCCAGCGCGGGAACCCGCTGTGCCGCGTGGGGCGTGATGATTTGGTTGACCAGTCGCCAGGCCCGATCCGCCAGATCCCTACGCTCCGCTTCGTTTCGACCGTAGAGGGCGCCGCTCATCAAGGTCAGAAGCAATAGGACGTCCGCTGGTTGGAGGTCTTTTCGGCAAGCACCGGCCGCCGAGGCCCGCTCGATGAGGCCATAGAAGGTCGCCGTCAGGCGTTCCAGGGCCGTCTGGATTTCCGGGAGGCGCCGGTCCGCCTGCTGCCAATAGTCAATCAGGGGCGAGCGCAAGGTGATGCGATCGGCGACGAAGCGGAGCAGGATCAGGAAGCCGTCATCCTGATCGGCCACGCGTGTGGCTTCCGCTTCGACCTCCTGAAGTCCGCGCTGGAGCAGCGCCATGATCAGGGCTTGTCGGTCGGCGAAATTGCGAAACAGGGTGATCCGCGCCACGCCCGCGCGCTGGGCGATCAGATCAAGCGGCGCGTTCAAGCCCATCTCGACGAAGGCGGCTTCGGCGGCGTCCAGGAGTTGGGTGCGGTTCTGTTGGGCGTCCGCCCGGTGTCTGGCCATGCGGTCGTTGGATGGGACCAGTCCGCCGCTGTCAAGCCCGCCAGCAGGAGGGGCGGGCGACTCGACGGCGGACATCGTCGATTTCGTTTTCAATCGCCCCGGCGCGCCTTGGCCTGATGGTCGAGCCAGTCGCGGGTGTCGCTGAGCCAGGTGTTGACCTGCGCGGCGGCGGCGTCGCGGGTCAGGTCGAACCGGGTCTGAAGGCGCGAAACCAGCAGATCGATGTCCGCCTCCACCGCCTCGCGCCGGTCGGCCAGGTCCGCCCTGGCGTCATCGACCTGGGCCTTCGCGGCCGCCCAGCGATCGGCCATCACGGTGTTGAAACGGTCCCCTTGGGCCTGGAGGGTTGCGACCGGCTGATGCTCCTTTTGCCAGCGGTTCATGGCTTCCTCGGTCTGCTCCGCCGCGAGGCCGAACTCCCTCTGGACCAGGCCCGCGATCTCCCTGAGGTTGCCCTTGATCGCTCCGGTCTGGTCATCGAGGCTTTCGGCCCACAGGCGCTGTATGCGCCCCGAAATGATCTTCCATTCGCCGGCCAGCTGGTTCTTGTTCATCGAAGCGGTCCGTGTGCTTGGCTGTCTGGGACAGGCTGAGTGATATGGATTTTATCTTTTAATCCCGCTCCACGGATGCACCTTGATGTGGATCAATCACCGGTCGGGGAGAACTGAGGGCGTCCGCTTCGTCCACTTCGACGCGCGGCCCCGGCGGTGTGACGTCCCGGGCGTCATCTGCGATCGTGCGCGTGTCCGAGGGCGCGACCGCCTCGGCGGGGGCGGCCTGGGGCTGACGCGTCACCGGAGCCTTTTGGGAGATGTCGGAAGTGATCGCCTCGGCGACGTCCAGAACCAAGGCGCCTAGCGGCAGGTCGGAGCTTCCCGACAAGCCCGGGCCGGACACCAGGCTGCTGCCCAGCAGCCGGACCACCTCGGGGCTCTCTGAGAAGACTGAATGGTTCAGCCGGTCACGGCCGCGGACATCGGCCAGATTGATGACGGTGACGCCGCCGGTCCGCTCCAGCTGGCTGCGGATAGGCTCCTCGGAGGGGTCGAGGGCGCCGACGCGTTGCACGCCTCCGGCAAGCAGGCGCGAAACCCGCAGGGCCTGGTCGTCGCGCGAGACCAGGAAGGTGAAATGGGGCCGGTCAGGGCCCAGAACCGCGACCTGCTGGGCGAAGACGTCCACGTCCAGGTCCGGCGCGGCGAGGATCACATTCTCGATCTTTGGGTCGACCCGTCCCTCGCGGATCGCGTACTGGCGCAGCGCCTCGACCGCGATCCAGCTGCCCATCGAATGAGCCATGACGGTGACCTCGGTCACATTCGGATTGCGCGCGGCCAGCCGGAGCAACTGTTCCAGGGCGTCGCGTGAATAGTTGGCGCTTTCCCTATCGTAGACATAGGCATAGATCCGGCCCAGCGAGGGCCATGTGAACAGGACCGGCGCGGCCTGGATGCCGGAATCATTCGTCAGCTGGGCGAGGGAATAGACGGCCCGGTCGAACGGCACATTGAAGCCGTGCACGAAAATCAGCAGGCGGCCTTCCTTCAGTTGCGCGTTCATCCACGCCTCGGCCGAGGCGTCGTCGACGACCGGATCGATGGAGAGGGTGGCGAACTCCCGCGCGGGATCGGCCTCGCGCCGACGCGGCCATTCGACGGCGCCGATCTGGTGGGCAGGAGGGATCGAGACGTCGACCACCATGGCCGTCAGGTGTTCCCCCCTCTTGCCTGAATAGACCACGCCCGGCGCCTCGGTTGGGGCGCGCGTGGAATAGACCAGCATGCTGATCTCCTGCACGCCCGGATGGGGCGTGGTGATCGGCAGCAGCACGCCGGACGGCGCGGTTGCGCACGCCTGGACCCCCAGGCCGAGAAACAGCAGAAGGCCCAGCGCCAGGGCTCGGGGCAGGGAGCCTGGACCGGCCCAGGCCGTTCGAAAGGGAATCATTGATCGCACGCCTGGATGCCGCTACCGATTATTGGAACTCGACGTATCATTTGGGTTCGCGCTGATCCAGTCAGATTATCGGTGTCGACCCGATGCCAGGACGACGCGAGGAAATAAGTGTTGAATCGAACGGCGCGCGCCGCGGCGAGCCTTCTCATCGTGGTCCTGGCGGTCTTCTGCGCCCTGGCGATCCGCTACTGGGTCCCGTGGCCGGTCTGGATTCGCGATGCGGGCGCAGTTGCGTTCCCCGTGCTGGTCCTGGGGCTGTGGTTCGCGCCGGCGCGATGGCGGCGCGCGAGGCGCGGCGTCGCGGCCGCCATGCTCGCCATTGTCCTGACGGCTTACTGGACCAAGTCGCCAGCGCCTCAGGACTGGCGCGACCTGCATGCTCAGGAGGCTTGGGCGGTGATTGAGGGCGACCGGGCGACCATCCACAATTTCCGCGACGCCCTACATGATCCTGGCGTCGCGTCGACGCCGCGCTGGACCACAGCGACTTTCGATCTCGCGACCCTCGAGGGGATGGATCTGATCCTCCAGCCGTTCGGCGACCTGAAGGCGATGGAGCATGTGATGCTGTCGTTCCGGTTCGCCGACGGCCGTCACGTCGTCGTCTCCATGGAGGCGCGCCAGGCGAGGGGCGCCGAGTTCGACCCCCTGGCGGGCTTCTTCCGGCGCGACCCCATCTATCCGGAACTGGCCACCGAGCGCGACCTGTTCTGGGAGCGGTTGGCCAGGACGCCGCCGGACGAGATCCAGATCTATCCGATCCGCCAGAGCCCTGAGGTCGTCCGCGTTTATTTCGAGCGCATCCTGCGGTTCACGACCCAGGTTCACGAGCGCCCCAAGTTCTATTCGACCCTGACCGAGAGCTGCATGACCTCCTTCATCAACCTGGCGCCCGAACGTTTCGCCTCGGTGCCATGGTATGATTTGAGGCGCTGGATTCCCGGCTATGCCCTGCCGCTGTTCCAGCAGCTGGGTCTCGTCGACGACACCATCCCCGCCGATGCGCTGGCGCGGGTCAGCAGCCTGCCAACCGATGTTCGACCCCCGTCGGAGTTTCCGGACGATGCGTCCTGGAGCGCCTATCTCCGAGCGCAGCTTTCAGCAAGGTGATCCGCAGCGGCGCCTCTCGGTGCGAGCTAGATATTCCATGGCCGCGCGAATATATGGCTAGCCATATATTTCTGTCAGGTGGAATGATGAGCGCTCTCTACACAACCAAGGTACACGCCGTCGGCGGCCGCGCCGGCTCTGTTCGCAGCGAGGACGGATTGCTCGACCTTCCACTCGCCCTGCCCCCGAGCCTTGGCGGCAAGGGAGACGCGACCAATCCGGAACAACTGTTCGCCGCAGGTTACGCCGCCTGCTTCGGCAACGCCGTGATCCACATCACCCGCAATCGGGAAAAGAAGATCGGAGACGACGGCGTCGAGGTCACCGCGACCGTGGGCATGGAGCCCAATGCCGGTGGGGCGTTCGCCCTTACCGTAGCGCTCGATGTCACCATCGCTGGCGTCGATCAGGAGGCGGCCGAAGCGATCGTCGAGGAGGCGCACAAGGTCTGCCCCTATTCGAACGCGACCCGGGGCAATATCGATGTCGCGCTTTCTGTGAAGACGCGGTGAAACCAGACACCGATCCGGCCGAAGGG
>JAEYAO010000102.1 GCA_023456105.1 Pseudomonadota bacterium
GTCGAGGGCGTCGTACTCGAAGGGGCCGTGGTCGGTGACCTCGTGACCCTCGTCGGCGAGGAAGGTCAGCAGCTCCTGGTGGAGCTCGAAGGCGGCGTGGTCGCCGCCGATGTGGACGCGCAAGGAAGTGCCTCTCAGTCGAAGATCGGGTCGCGGGTGCGGGAGCGCTTGAGCTCGAAGAAGCCGTCGGTGCCCGCGACGAGGACGCAGCCGTCCCAGAGGCGGCCGGCAGCCTCGCCCTTGGGTGCCGGGGAGACGACCGGGCCGAAGAAGGCGGTGTCCTCCACGGAGATCACCGGGGTACCGACGTCGTCGCCGACGAGGGCGATGGCGCGCTCGTGGCTCTCACGCAGGAAGGCGTCGTGCTCGTCGGTGTCGGCGGCCTCGATGAGCTCGGCCGGCAGGCCGACCTCGGCGAGCGCGGCGGCGGTGGCGGCGACGAAGTCGCGCTCGCCGCCGAGGTGCAGACGGGTGCCGATGGCGTCGTAGAGCGGCTTGGTCACCTCGTCGCCGTGTGCCTTGCGTGCGGCGGCGATGACCCGGACCGGGGCCCAGCCACGGTCCATCATCTCGCGGTACTCGTCGGGGAGGTCACGCCCTTCGTTGAGGACCGACAGGCTCATCTGCGACCAGGTGACCTCGAGGTCACGCACCTGCTCGACCTCCATGAGCCATCGGCTCGTCATCCAGGCCCAGGGGCACAGCGGGTCGAACCACATCTCCACGGTCTGCGTCATGGCCCCATCGTCTCAGACCGGCCGGTGCGGCTGTGACAGCATGAGGAAAACGCCTCGATGCGAAGGAGCAGCACGTGCCCGGGAAGAACCTCACCCGTGAGGAGGCCGCCGACCGGGCGGCCGTCGTCACCGTCGACACGCACGACATCACCCTCGACCTGACGACCTCCGAGACGACCTTCGCCACGACCAGCACGATCCGCTTCGCGGCGAAGGGGGGCGCCGCCACCTTCGTCGACTTCATCGGTGAGTCCGTGGAGTCCGTGGAGCTCAACGGCACCGCGCTCGACCCCGCCGTCGTCTACGCCGACCACCGCATCCGTCTCGACGACCTCGCCGAGGACAACGTCGTGACGATCACGGCGACCGGTCGCTACATGAACACCGGTGAGGGCCTGCACCGCTTCGTCGACCCGGTCGACGGCGAGGTCTACCTCTACACGCAGTTCGAGGTGCCCGACAGCCGCCGCATGTACCCGGTCTTCGAGCAGCCGGACCTCAAGGCGAGCTTCACCCTGACCGTCACCGCGCCGGCGCACTGGCAGGTCATCGGCAACTCCCCCACCCCCGAGCCGACGCCCGTCGAGGGTCAGGAGGGCGCGGCGACCTGGGCCTTCGCCCCGACCGAGCGGATGAGCAGCTACATCACCGCGCTCGTCGCCGGCCCCTACGACGTCGTGCGCGACTCGCTCACCTCGCGCGACAAGGAGGTGCCCCTGGGCATCTTCTGCCGCAAGTCGCTCACCCAGTACCTCGACGCCGACAACCTCTTCGCCCTCACCAAGGCGGGCTTCGCCTTCTTCGAGGAGGAGTTCGACCGCGCCTACCCCTTCACCAAGTACGACCAGGTCTTCACGCCGGAGTACAACATGGGCGCGATGGAAAATGCGGGCTGCGTGACCTTCCACGAGATGTACGTCTTCCGCTCCAAGGTGCCCGACGCGCTCGTCGAGCGCCGCGCCCTCACCGTGCTGCACGAGCTCGCCCACATGTGGTTCGGCAACCTCGTGACGATGCGCTGGTGGAACGACCTGTGGCTCAACGAGTCATTCGCCGAGTGGGCCTCGACGACCTGCCAGGCCGAGGCCACCGAGTGGACCGACGCGTGGACGACCTTCTGCACCCACGAGAAGGCGTGGGCCTACCGCCAGGACCAGCTGAGCTCGACCCACCCGATCGTCGCCCCGATCCGCGACCTCGCCGACGTCGAGGTCAACTTCGACGGCATCACCTACGCCAAGGGCGCGTCGGTGCTCAAGCAGCTCGTCGCCTACGTCGGGCGTGAGCCCTTCCGCGACGGGCTGCGCGCCTACTTCGCCAAGCACGCGTGGGGCAACACCACGCTCGACGACCTCCTCGACGAGCTCGAGGCCACCTCGGGTCGCGATCTGCGGTCCTGGTCGAAGCTGTGGCTCGAGACGGCCGGCGTCAACACCCTTCGTCCGCTGGTCGAGGTCGACGACCGCGGGCACTACGTCGACGCGGTCATCGAGCAGACCTTCGCCGCGGGCTTCGAGACGCTGCGCCCCCACCGTCTCGCCGTGGGGCTCTACGACCTCGTCGACGGCACCCTGCAGCGTCGCGCGCGCTTCGAGGTCGACGTCGACGGCGAGCGCACCCCGCTCCCCCAGCTCGTCGGTCAGCGCCAGCCCGACCTGCTGTTGCTCAACGACGACGATCTGACCTACGCCAAGCTGCGGCTCGACGAGCGCTCCCTCGCCACCCTGCTGGCCAACCCCACCGCCTTCGAGGACTCGCTGCCGGCCTCGCTGGCGCTGGCCTCCGCCTGGGACATGACCCGTGACGCCGAGATGCCGGCACGCGACTACGTCGAGCTCGTCCTGCCGGTCCTCGACGGACTGGCCGACTCGACCCTGCTGCGCACCCTGCTGGGCCAGGTGAGCACCGCGATCCTCACCTACTCGGCCCCGGCCCACCGTGAGCAGCTGCGCCGGCAGGTCGTGTCGCACCTGGCCGACCTGGCCCGTGCGGCGACCCCCGGCAGCGATGCCCAGCTGCAGCTC
>JAEYAO010000105.1 GCA_023456105.1 Pseudomonadota bacterium
GGCCGACCGACAGCGGCGGCGGCTCCAACCCCGACAACGCAGCGCGCGCCGTCCGCGTCCGCCCCCGTGCGGCCGTCGCCGCCGGCGCAGAGGACGCAGACGCCCTCGACCCAGCCCGCTCTGACCCCGGCGTCGCCTGCGCCCGCCGAGACGCCCCCCTCTCCGGGAGGCGCGCTGTGAGACGGCCTGTCGCGGTTCGAGTGATCGGGCCGATGCAGTGGATCGTCTATCCGGCGCTGCTGGCGGCCGCCGCCACGGTGGTGCTGGGAACGCCGCTGCGGCTGTTCGGCATGGGCCTGCCGGAGCCGGTGGTCCCGTTCGTGCTGGCCTTCGCCTGGCCGCTGATCCGGCCGTCCATGCTGGCGCCTGCCGTGCTGTTCGGGCTGGGTCTGTTCCTGGATCTGTTCTGGGGCAATGTGCTGGGGCTGTGGCCGCTGTGCCTGATGGGCGTCTACGCCGTGGTGCTGTTGTCGCGGAACCTGCTGGCGGGACAGCAGATGCTGTTTCTGTTCGCCGGCTATGTCGGCTGCGTGCTCGCCGCCTTCGGCGTGGCGTATTTGATCGTCACGATGCGAGCCGCAAATGCGCCAAGTCTCCTGTCCTTCGCCGGTCAGGTGATCCCGACCCTGATCCTGTTTCCCATCGCCGCCTGGATGCTGGACCGGTTCGACGACGGCGACGTGAGGTTCCGATGAGCAGCGAACCGTCGATCTTTTTCGCCGATCCCAACGAGCGCCAGGGATCGTTCCTCAGGCGAACACTGGTCTTCGGCGGCGTGTCGGCGCTGGGCGTCACGGCCCTCGTCGGACGGTTGGGCCAGCTGCAGGTAGTGCAGGCGCAGGAATATGCGACGCTGGCGTCTAACAACCAGTTCAACTTCCGCCTGGCGCCGCCGCCGCGCGGGGTGATCAAGGACCGCAACGGGGTGGTGATCGCCGGCAACCGGCCGAGCTTCCGCGTGCTGGTGGTGCGGGACGAAACCAAGGATCTGGACCAGACGCTGGATCTGCTGGGTCAGCTCTTGCCGGACACGGTGGATCGCCGCCGGGCGATCATCCGCGACGTCAACGCCGCGCCACGCTTTTCGCCCGTGCCGGTCAAGAGCGACCTGACCTGGGAAGAGTTCGCCAAGGTCAACCTGTACGCCAACGAGCTGCCGGGCGTCATGGCTGACATGAACGACGCCCGCTACTACCCGTTCGGCGGGTCGTTCGCCCACGTCATCGGCTATGTGGCCAAGGTCACGGACCGTGACGTGAAGACCATGCGCGAGAAGGGCGAGGAGCCGCCCGCCATCCTGTTCAACCCGGCGTTCCGGATCGGCAAGCTGGGGGTGGAAAAGGCGCTGGACACCGAACTGCGCGGCGAGGCCGGCGGCAACCGGGTCGAGGTGGACGCGCGCGGCCGCGTGGTGGCCGAGGACGTCGGCGGCTCGCGCCCCGCAGTGCCCGGCAAGGAAGTCGTGCTGACGCTGGACGCCGACGTGCAGAACCGTGCGCTGGAGGTGTTCGGCGAAGAGGCGGGATCGTGCGTGGTGATGGACGTGCGCAACGGCGACATCCTGGCCATGGTGTCGGCGCCGTCGTTCGATCCCAATCTGTTCGTGGGCGGGGTTCCGTCCCACATCTATCGGGCGCTGGCGGACTATGAGCGGCGTCCGCTGCTGGACAAGGCGTTGACGGGCACCTTCGCGCCGGGTTCGACCTTCAAGCCGGTCGTGGGGCTGGCGGCGATGAAGCGCGGGGCCAACCCGGACCGCCGCATCGTCTGCAACGGCGCCTATTATCTGGGTCGGCGCTTCGCCTGCCTGGGACGGCACGGCGCCTTGGACATGCGCGGCGCGATCAAGAACTCCTGCAACGTCTACTTCATGACACTGGCCGTGGAGATGGGGCCGGACGCCATCGCCGAGACCGCGCGCGAGATGGGGCTGGGTCAGATCTTCGACATCGGCATTCCGGGGCAGAAGCGGGGGCTGGTGCCGGACCGCCAGTGGCGGCGCGACAATCCGGTGCGCGGCGACGGCAAGTGGTATCCCGGTGAGACGCCCAGCTATGGCATCGGGCAGGGCGCCTTGAACGTCAATGCGCTGCAACTGGCGGTGTACACGGCGCGATTGGCCAATGGTCGCAAGGCGGTGACGCCGCGCCTGATCAAGTCGGTCGGCGGGGTGGAGCAGGCGCCGGGCGCCGACTTCGCGGACCTCCCGTATGACCCGGAGGCGCTGAAGGTGCTGCGGGACGGCATGGAGGCCGTGACCGACATCGGCGGCACGGGCTTTCGCAACAGTCAGCTGGGACTGGGCCCGGTGCGGATGGCGGGCAAGACCGGCACCGCCCAGGCGCAGAACTATGGCGCGGGGTCTCGCAAGGGGGCAGGGCGACCCTGGGCGCAGAAGGACCACAACCTGTTCATCGCCTATGCGCCGACCGACAATCCGCGCTACGCCGTGTCGGTGATCGTGCAGCACGGCGGCATGGGCGGCGGCACCGCCGGCGCGCCCCGCGCGCGCGAGGTGATGAAGGTCGCCCTGCTGAAGGACCCCGAAATCCGCGCCCGCATCGAGCAGTCGGGCTTCGCCGAGACCGAAGACGCCGGCGCCGCTGCGCAGGGCGCCGCGCCCGAGGCGGTTCAGCCGGACGCCGCAGCCGCGCCCGCGCCCACGGAGCCGCCGCGTTGACCGCCTCGGCCCTGACCCGCCCGGGCGAGCGCGAACGCGTTTCGACCAAACTGTCCGAGATCGACTGGCGCCTGGTCGCGCTTCTGTGCGTCATCGCCGGCACTGGAACAGCGATGTTGTACTCCATCGCTGGCGGCCACTGGCAGCCTTGGGCGGCCAACCACCTGATCCGGTTCGGCGGGCTGCTGACGGTGATGCTTGTGCTGTCGCTGGTGCACCTGAAGTGGTGGTTCCGCGCGGCCTACCCGATCTACGGCGTGCTGCTGCTGCTGGTGCTGATGATCGAGTTCACGCCGCTGGGCTATACGGCCGGGGGCGCGCGCAACTGGCTGAATCTGGGCTTCACCCGCATCCAGCCGGCCGAGTTCATGAAGATCGGCCTCGTTCTGGCGCTGGCCCGCTGGTATCACAAGCACAGCGCGCAAGAAGCGCGGTGGTCGTGGAAGCTGGTGTTCCCCGCCGCCATGATCGGCGTGCCCTTTCTGCTGGTCGCCAAGCAGCCGGACCTGGGGTCGGCCATGATCATCGGCCTGACGGGTGCGGTGGTGATGTTCCTGGCGGGGCTGAGCTGGCGGATCATCGCGGCCTGCGCCGCGGCCGTGGTCGCCATCGTGCCGCCGTTCGTCATGTTCGTGATGCACGACTATCAGCGAAACCGGGTCCTGACCTTCCTGGATCCGGCGTCTGATCCGTCGGGAACGGGCTACAACATCATCCAGTCCAAGATCGCGCTGGGCGCCGGGGGCTTGCTGGGCAAGGGCTACGGCCTGGGCAGCCAGAGCCAGTTGGAGTTCCTGCCCGAACGCCACACCGACTTCATCTTCTCCACCGTGTCGGAGGAGTTCGGCTTCCTGGGCTCCTTCACCATGCTGGGCTGCTACATCGCGGTGATCCTGATAGCGCTGCGGATAGCCTCCCTGTCGCACAGCCACTTCGGCCGCATCGCGGCGGC
Source organism: Pseudomonadota bacterium (assembly GCA_023456105.1). Classification (GTDB taxonomy): domain Bacteria; phylum Pseudomonadota; class Alphaproteobacteria; order Caulobacterales; family Caulobacteraceae; genus Brevundimonas. The sequence continues at coordinate 3,633 of JAEYAO010000105.1, forward strand.
CGGCATGACCGCCTATTTCGCCCTGTTCGTGATGATCAACGGCGCCATGGTCATGGGCTTGGCCCCCGTGGTGGGCGTACCGATGCCGCTGCTGTCCTACGGCGGATCGTCGATGATGACGGTGATGTTCGGCTTCGCCCTGGTCATGGCGACGCGGGTGCACCGCTACGCTGAACTGCCCAAGGGCGAGGGGCTTTTCTAGAGGGCTGGTTCCGCTCGGCGCGGCGCCGCATAGGTCGGAGATGACCGACGCCGCCGTTCCCGAACCCCCCTGGGCCGCCGATCTGCCGAAGCCGCCGGCATGGCGCTCCACCCGCGAGACGCCGGTGTTCGAAAACCCGTGGATGCGGCTGATCCGCTATCAGGCCGTGGCGCCGAGCGGCGCCGACACCGAATACACAGTGATGCGTCCCAAGAACGTGGCGACCGGCGTCCTGCCGATCCACGACGACGGCGCGGTGGTGCTGGTGGGCCAGCAGCGGTTCGCGCGCATGAACTATTCCTGGGAGATGCCCGAGGGCGGCGCAGAGCCCGGCGAAGACCCCGCGCAGGGTGTGCGACGCGAGCTGGCGGAGGAGGCGGGGCTGATCGCCGACAGCTGGTCGGCGCCCATGGTGGTGGAGCTGTCCAACTCCATCACCGACGAGGTGGCGCACACCTGGATCGCCTGGGACCTGCGCCCGTCTGCGCGGACGGCGGCGGATGCGACCGAAGTGCTGGCGGTGGTCCGCGCGCCGTTCCGACAGGTGCTGGACGCCATCGGGCGCGGCGCGGTCTGGGACGTGATGACCATAGCCGCCGTCTATCGGGCCTACCATATGGCGCGAGAGGGTCTGCTTCCGCCCGCGCTGGCGCGCGCCATGCTGGAGCGCGTATGATGGCCCGCCACGAGGAGACGGCGATGCCCAAGCTTGAAGTGGTCGCGGAGACGGTCGGACCCTGGCGCCGGCTGCGCGCCTCGGCCGAGGCCGCGACCCGCGAGGAGCCGCAGCTGGCTTCGCAGATGAACTCGGTGATCCTGTCGCATGACGGCATGGCCGGCGCGCTCAGCTATCAGGTCGCGCGCAAGCTGGGTGACGACGAGCTCGGCGCCATGTCGGTGCGTGAAATCTGCCTGTCCGCCTACGCCGCCGATCCCGCCATCGTAGAGGCGGCCGAGGCCGATCTGCAGGCGGTGGCCGAGCGGGATCCGGCCATCCGATCGCTGCTGCAGCCGTTCCTCTACTTCAAGGGTTTTCAGGCGCTGCAGGGCTGGCGCATCGCGCACTGGCTGTGGGAGCAGGGGCGGGAGACCCTGGCCTTCCACTTCCAGAGCCGCATCTCCGAGCTGTTCCAGCTCGACATCCATCCGGGCGCGCGCATGGGCAAGGGGCTGTTTCTGGATCACGGCACCGGCATCGTCATCGGCGAGACGGCGGTGGTGGACGACGAGGTGTCCATGCTGCATGGCGTGACCCTGGGCGGCACCGGCGCCGAGCGCGGCGACCGTCACCCCAAGATCGGCCGGGGCGTGCTGCTGGGGGCCGGGGCAAAGGTGCTGGGCAACATCGTGATCGGCGACTACGCCAAGGTGGCCTCGGGCTCGGTGGTGCTGAAGGCGGTGCCGTCGGGCTGCACGGTCGCGGGCGTGCCGGCGCGGCTGGTCAACTGCCCGACCAACGCCGAGCCCGCACGCACCATGGATCATACGCTTGCGGACGTGGTCTACGACTTCGTCATCTGACGGGTTTTCATCGCGGACGGCCTTCTCTAGGGTCCCGCGCCAATCCCCGAACAAAGGCTGGACCGATGAAAGACACCGACCTGAAGCGCATCGAGAGCCATCTCAAGCGCACCTTCAACACCGGCGGCATCATCGTAAAGGCGCGGCCCAAGCAGAACGACTCAGCTGAGGTCTATGTCGGCGACGAGTTCATCGGCGTGGTGTTCGAAGACGAGGACGAAGCCGGCTCCTTCATGTTCGAAATGGCGATCCTGGCGGAAGACCTGCAGGACTGAGCCGCACGCGACATGGCGAGGGCAAAGGCCGGACGCGTGACCGTCCGGCCTTTTCTGCTGTTCAGGGAAGCGTTCAGCGCTTGCCGAAGATAATCTTCGCCAGGGTGGCGAAGAAGCCGGGCCTATGCGCCTGCGGCGTCACCTCGGCCGTCGCCTGGGTCATCGGCGACGCAGCCTCGGGCTGGGGCGAAGAGCCAGTCTCGGCCTCCGCGCTGGCTGCGGCGGCGGGGATCGCGGCTTCCGGCGCGATGGTCGAGGCGGCCGCGGCGGGCGCGGGATCGACCGTCGCCGGCGCTTCCTCATGAACCGGATCGACGATGGGGGCGGCGACCATGCCTTCGGGAGCCGGCTGGATCCGGGGTTTGGTCGTGCGCGGGCGCGGGGACTTCGCGGCGCCTTCCCCAACCGCCGAAGCCTTCGGCCTGGCGGCGCGAGTCGTGGTCGCGCCGGCGACGCCGGAGGCCGTCGTTCTGGAGCGGGTCGCGGCCTTCTTGGGGGCTGGCGTGGCTTCGGCGTCCGAGACGGAGGACGCGGCTTTCGTGCGAGGCGCCCGGGGCCTGGGCGCCGCCTTCGGCTTCGCGGCGGCCTCTTCAGAGGGTCCGGTTTCGATGTTTGACGGCGTCTTGGCCATGGATTTGCCACCCTCCGATTGACAGCACGTGCGCGGGCGCGTCTGTCGCGCCATCGCCGATTCCCCATCCTAACCGGGTTTGAGACATGTCCGAAACCGCCGTTCAGGTGATCGCGCGGGGCGAACGCGCCGCCTGCGAGGCCGCCGCCGCCGCCATCGACGCCGACCCCATGCTGGAGGGCGCCACCTATTCGATCTTGGAGGAGGACGAGGATCGAGGCCTCTGGCGCATCGACGCCTTTCCGACCACGGCTGACGAGGTCGAGGGCTTGCAAGCGGCGATGGCGGATCATCCCGTGACTGTGTCAGTCGAGAAGCTGGCCGACGCCGACTGGCTGGCCATGTCGCTGTCGGGCCTGCCGCCGGTCACGGCCGGTCGCTTCTTCGTCTATGGCGCCCACGACGAAGGCCGTGTGCCGCCGAACTCGATCAATCTGAAGATTGACGCGGGCGCCGCCTTCGGCACCGGGCATCACGGCACCACGGTCGGCTGTCTTGAGGCGTTCGACGAACTGTTGAAGCGCGAAAGCTTCGAGCGGGTGCTGGATGTGGGCTGCGGCACGGGCGTGCTGGCCATCGCCGCAGCGCGGACCGGCAGCCGTGTGGCGGTCGGCACAGACATCGACGCGCCGTCGGTGCGCATCGCCAACGAAAACGCCGCCCTGAACCGGGCCAAGGCGACGTTTGTTCATGCTTCGGGGCTGAACGACCAGCGGGTGCGCCGGCACGGCCCCTATGACCTGGTGTTCGCCAACATCCTGGCGCCGCCGTTGGTGGCCCTGTCACAGGACATCCGCATGGCGCTGAAGCTGGACGGTGTGGCGATCCTGTCGGGGTTGCTACGGACGCAGGAGCGGCGCGTCACCGCCGCTTATCTGTCCCGCGGTTTCCGGCTGGAGCGGCGCATACGCCACGACGCCTGGAGCGCCCTGGTTCTGCGCCGCGTCGGCTGATCAGCTGAAGTCCTTGAAGTCCGGCTGGCCGGTCGAGGCGAACAGCCCGCCGTCCACCGACATCACCAGTCCGTGCACGAAGCTGGCGTCGTCGCTGGCCAGGAAGGCGATGACGGAGGCGATCTCCTCCGGCTGGGCGCCACGCCCCAGCGGGATGGCCTTCGCGAAGGCGTCCATCAGCGCCTTGTCGTCCTCCATGTCGGCGGTCAGTCCGGTGTGCACCAGCGTGGGGGCGACGGCGTTCACGCGCACGCCGTCGCGGCCGCTGTCGCGCGCCATGGCCCGCGTCAGTTGGGACACAGCGCCCTTGGCCATGTCGTAGCCGATCATGGCGCCGTCCCCGCCAAGGCCCGAAATCGACGAGGTGTTGACGATGCACCCCTTGGTCTTCTTCAGCTCGGGATAAGCGGCGCGGCTGCCGAACAGGACGCCGTCCACGTTGATCGCCATCACCTTGCGGTAGTCGTCCATGGCCATTTCGGTGACCGTGCCGTCGCAGCCGACGCCGGCGTTGTTGACCAGCACGTCCAGACGGCCGAAGCGATCGGTCGCCGCCTTCACCATGGCTTCGACCTGCGCCTGGTCGGACACGTCGACGATGCGCGTCACGACGCGCGAGGCGTCCACTCCCTTCAGCGTTTCCGCCAGGCCGTCTTCGTCGACGTCGGCGGCCATGACGTTGGCGCCCTCCTGAGCGAAGCGGCGGGCGGTCGCCTGGCCTATGCCGGAGCCGGCGCCGGTCACGATCACGGTCTTGCCTGCGAAGCGGTTCATCGCAAAGTCCTTCTGCGGTTCGGGTGTGAAAGGGGTAACAAGACGCACCCTCGCCCGTTCCATCAGCAATCCTTGATCGCGCGGGCCGCGACTTGAGCCCGACGGGAGACCGTCCTAGGGCTGGGGAATGCGCCAGACATTCGACGAATCCACAGACCCTGCGTTCGGAGCCCGCCACCTGCCGCTACTACGCGCGCGCATGGCCGAGCAGGGATTGGACGGGTTCCTCGTGCCGCACGAGGACGAGCACCAGAACGAGTATCTGCCGCAGGCCAACGAGCGACTGGCCTGGATCAGCGGTTTCACCGGCTCGGCCGGGGCGGCGGTGGTGCTGAGCGATCGCGCGGCGATCTTCACCGACGGGCGCTACACCGTGCAGGTGCGTGCCCAGACGGACGGGGACCTGTTCGAGCGCGTCGATCTAGCGGCCTTGCCGGATTGGCTCGAGGGCGCGCCTGCGGGATCGGTCATCGGCTACGATCCGCGGCTGCACAGTCCCGATGCGCTGAGCGTGCTGCGGCGCGCGGTCCTCAAGGCGGGAGGCGAACTGAAGGCTGTGGAAGCCAATCCGATGGACTTGGCCTGGGGCGACGATCGGCCGGCGCAGCCGTCGGCGCCTGTCGCGCCCCACGAAGACCGCTACGCCGGTGAGAGCCATGCAGACAAGCGCACCCGCATCGGACGCGCGGTGGCGGAGGCGGGCGCCGACGTGGTCCTGCTGACCGCGCCCGCATCCATCGCCTGGCTGTTCAACATCCGGGGCGGAGATGTGATCCGCACGCCGTTGCCGCTGGCGCAGGCGATCCTGGAGGCGGATGGGCGCGCGCGCCTGTTTCTGGACCCGCGCAAGGTGACCAATGAACTGCCGGGGTGGCTCGGCGACACCGTGTCGATTGAGGACCCCGACGGCCTGCCTATGGCGCTGGATGCGCTGTCCGGCCGCCGGGTGCTGGTCGATCCGGCCGTGTCTTCCGCCTGGTTCTTCGAGCGGCTGCAGGCGGCGGGCGCCCAGGTCGTGCGCGGACAGGATCCGTGCGCCGTTCCCCGGGCGGCCAAGAACGCGGTCGAGATCGAAGGCAGCCGCCAGGCGCACATCCGCGACGGCGCCGCACTGTCGCGCTTCCTGCACTGGGTGGATACGGTGGCCCAGGAGACCCTGCCGGACGAACGTGAGGTGGTCGAGACGCTGGAGCGGTTCCGAGAAGAGACCGGCGCGCTGAAGGACCTGTCGTTCGACACGATCGCTGGGGCGGGGCCGAACGGCGCCTTGCCGCACTACAAGCCGGTCGGAAGCTCGATCCGGCGCATGGAGCGCGGCTCCCTGCTGCTGGTCGACGGGGGAGGGCAGTACCTCGACGGCACCACCGACGTCACGCGCACCGTGGCGGTGGGCGAACCCACGGCCGACCAGCGGCGCATGTTCACCCTGGTGCTGAAGAGCCACATCGCCATGGCCGTCGTGCGTTTTCCCGAAGGCACCTCCGGGCGCCAGCTGGATGCCGTGGCGCGCGCGCCGATGTGGGCGGCGGGCCTGGACTACGATCATGGCACCGGCCATGGGGTCGGCAGCTATCTGGGCGTCCACGAAGGGCCCCAGCGGATCGCCAAGTGGGGCACGGACCAGCCATTGCTCGAGGGCATGATCCTGTCGAACGAGCCCGGCTATTACCGTGAGGGGCACTGGGGTATCCGCATCGAGACCCTGCAGGTGGTGACGCCCGCGGTCGCCATTGTCGGCGGCGAGCGGGCGATGCACGGCTTCGAGCAGCTGACGTTTGCGCCGCTGGATCGCAGGCTGATCGACGTCGATCTGCTGAGCTCCGCCGAGCGGGCCTATGTGGACGCCTATCACGCGGAGACCCTGGCCAAGATCAGGCCGCTGCTCGACGAGGACGTCGGGGCGTGGCTCGAAAAGGCCTGCGCGCCGCTCTAGGTCCCGGCGTTCAGATGCGGCAGCGGATCGCCGCCAGCATCTCGATCTGGCTGTTCACGCCGGCTTTCAGAAAGGTCGAGCGGATGTGGCTGCGCACCGTGCTAATCGACACCTCCATGCGGTCGGCGACCGTCTGGGGGCTTAGTCCGTTGAGCAGATGGGCCGCGACGGCGGCCTCGGCGGCCGTGAAGCCGTACAGCACCCGGGCCGCGGCCGATGCGCGGTCCGCCGGATCGGAGCCAGGCCAGCGCACGATCACCACGACGCGCGTCCCAATCCCTTCGCCATCGCCCAGCCGCACGATCTCGGCCAGGGCCGTCTCGCCGCCGTCGGGGGCTGTTATGGGCAGCAGCCGAGCGCCGACTGCCTGGCCTGACGCCGTCTCGCTGATGGCCGCGCGAAGCGTCCGTGATCCTGACGCTCGCATCTCCAGTTGCCCCTCCTTCAGCCGCACATAGAGGCCATGATCGAACAGTCGCAGCCCGCCGGAAGTGGCGGCGAGCACTCGGCCGTCCGCACTGCAAACGAAAGCGGCGAGGCTCAAAGCTTCGAGCACCCCCGCGGCGTAAGCCGGCTCCTGCAGCCGCAGCAGGTTCGGGGCCAGCGTCGGCGGCTCCGATCTTGTGTATGTCTGTCCCACTTTCGCAATTCTTTCTCTCGATGGGGGTGTCGCCATGCTGTCTCGATCAGGCTCGCTGATCGACATTTGGCGAAAGTTACGACTCGGCGTGGGATAAGGTTAAGCTTGGAGCTTAAACTAAAAAAGCCAACCCGCGTTTCTCATGATGCGAATACCCGACAAACCCATGCTTTTAGAGGGTTAACGATGGCGAGCATTGTGAATCCCGCTGCTCGACGAACGTCTCCTCAATGATGAGGATGATTACCAAGTCGCTGACGGTCGCGCAGAACGATTATCGCGTCCCAACTCGACCACGGATTTCAGCTAGGGCTTTGCGCGCCAGCTGCAATCGCGCCTTCCGGCTTTCGGTCGCGGGGCAAGGGCGACATCCTAGCGGGAGGATCAAGCACAGACATCTCTGTCTTCGGTTCTGACCCTGGCGCCGACCGCATCACCGACTTCCGCAGCGGGGACGTCATCAACTGGTCGGCGATGACGGCGGCGGGCATTGATCACACCGCCCAGCAAAGCGGGCGTGACACCCTGATCTCGTTCGAGGACGGATCGTCGATCCTGCTGGAAGGCGTGGGCGCTCGCGATCTGCGGGGCGCCTGGTTCAATGACGTGGCGACGCCGACCTTCGCCTCGGCGTCCTGGGACGCCGGCGATCTCGGCCGGTCGGATACAATCGCCAAGGTTCACGGCGACTGGCAGCTGGTCGCCTGATCACCTGAAGTCCGCCCGCTTGCGCGGGTGGTGGTCGGCACACCGTCCGAGCGCCGGCGCGGTTCCTCCGCGCCGGCGTTTCAGTACGTGCGAGCGGTGGGTTGCGATCAGCTCTGACCCGCAGCTGTTGATCGACACTGGCGATGAAACGCCCTTGCGCCTCAATGCCTTGTGGAACCTTTCGCCTCCCTGCGGCATTTGGTCGTCGGAAGGAACTACCGATGATCGATCCGGGGTTGACGCCTGCGGCCGGCGCGCCGCGCCGGTCGGCTGGCCGCCTTGCCCTCTGGGGAGGGCACGAGTGCACCGTGAATCGGGTGGGCGATGATTGGCGAGACCAGACGCGCCTTTCCGGACATCATGATCGTATTGAAGATCTGGACCGCTTCACCGAGCTCGGCGTCAAGGCTCTGCGCTATCCCATCCTGTGGGAGCGCACGGAAGTCGCGCCCGGGGATTTTGAGTGGTCCTGGTCGGACGCCCGTCTGAACCGTCTGCGCGAGCTGCAAGTCCGACCCGTCGTCGGCCTGCTTCACCATGGATCGGGTCCCGCCTGGACCAACCTGCTTGATCCGGAGTTTCCCCAAGCGCTGGCCGCCTTCGCCGGTCGAGCGGCGGCGCGATATCCGTGGGTGCGGGACTGGACGCCGATCAACGAGCCGCTGACCACGGCCCGGTTCAGCGCCCTCTATGGCCACTGGTATCCCCACCTCAGGGACGAAACGGCCTTCTGGACGGTGGTGCTGAACCAGATCGACGGCATACGCCTTGCGATGGCCGAGATCCGGTCGGTCAATCCCGACGCGCGCCTGATCCAGACCGAGGATTTCGGGCGCACCTACGCCACGGCTGCGTGCGCAGCTCAGGCCAAGCACGACAATGTGCGTCGGTTCGCGACCTGGGACCTGCTGGCGGGACGTGTGTCGCCTGGGCGCCCGCTCCACCAGCATATCGCCCGGCTGGGTCTGGGGGATCGTCTGGCGGCGATCGCGGACGAGCCGACCGACTTCGTCGTCGGGCTCAATCATTACGCCACCAGCGACCGCTTCCTGGATCACCGACTGGAGCGCTACCCCGAGCACCTTCATGGTGGAAACGGCCGGCTCGCCTACGCCGATGTCGAGGCTGTGAGGGTCATCGATCCTGCGCCCGTCGGCTGGGCGGAACACCTGCGCACGCTGTGGCTCCGCTATGGCCGGACGATCGCCGTCACCGAATGTCATCTCGGCTGTACGCGTGAAGAACAGGTCCGCTGGCTGTCCGAATGCTGGGACGCCGCCGTGCAGGCGCGTGAAGAGGGCGTGGACGTTGAAGCGGTGACCGTGTGGAATCTGCTTGGCGGCTTTGACTGGAACAGCCTGCTGACTCGTCCGGACGGCGTATACGAAAGCGGCGTCTTCGACCTTTCGGACGGAACGCTGAGGCCCACCGCGCTGGCCCAGGTTCTGAGAGACCTGGCCCGCGACAGTCACACCGATTGCCCTTATGCGCATGAGCCCGGCTGGTGGCGCAGGCCCGGCCGTCTGGTCTATCCGCCTCATCCTGTGGCGGAAGAGGGCGCGCCGCCGCCACGCCGACCGTTCAGCCGACCTATCTTGCTGAACAGCACCGACGACGGCGACCGGTGGCGCGAACTCTCGATTGAGTGCGAGCAGCGGGGGCTGCACGCCGTCCGTCCGGGCGAGCTCGGCCACGATGCTCCGTGGCTGGAGGTCAAGACGTTCGACAGCGGTTCGACCCTGTCTCGCGCCGTCGACCTGCTGCTGGATCAGCCCTGGTCTGGTGACGCAGCCGCCCCCCCAAAAACAACCCATCCCGCGAACCGGCTCCGTCCGAACAGCGGCCTCAGCCTAGATCTCCGGAAAGGCCAGCCTTGAACACCACAGACACCAGCATCCGCGCCGACGTCGTCGAACTGGCCAAGCCGCAAGATCGCGGCGATCCGATCGTCTGCTTCTCTCACCTGCGATGGGACTTTGTGTTCCAGCGCCCGCAGCACCTGATGACGCGGTTCGCCCGGACACGAACGGTGGTGGTCTTCGAGGAGCCAATGCCGGCGCAGGCGGGGATGGCCATGGGCGTCGATCTTCGCCGATGCGCCGCAAGCGGCGTGGTCGTGGCGACGCCGCGCCTGCCCGAGGGGCTGGAGGGCGCCTGTCGCACCGCGGTGCTGCGCCAGTTGCTGGACGAGGTGCTGGCCGGCCAGAGCATCGAGCACCCCGTGCTCTGGTACTACACGCCGATGATGCTGTCCTTGTCGCGGCACATCGAGGCGTCGGCCGTGGTCTATGACTGCATGGACGAACTTTCGGCCTTCAAGTTCGCGCCGCCAGAGATGACGCAGTTGGAGGCCGAGCTGATGAGCCGGGCGGACGTCGTATTCACCGGAGGGTACAGCCTCTACGAGGCCAAGCAGGGCCGGCACGACAACATCCATCCTTTCCCCTCCAGCGTGGAGCGCGAGCATTTCAAGCAGGCGCGGAGCGGACTGGATCAACCGCCGGTCCAGGCCGCGGTGACGGGGCCGAGGCTCGGCTTCTACGGCGTCATCGACGAGCGGATGGATCTGGAACTGCTGGCGGCGGTGGCCGACGCGCGTCCTGACTGGTCGCTGGTGCTGGTCGGCCCGGTGGTCAAGATCGCCGAGCAGGACCTGCCGCGCCGTCCCAACATCCACTACATGGGTCAGCAGAGCTATGACGACCTTCCAGCCTTCCTGAGCGGCTGGGACGTGGCGTTGATGCCGTTCGCGATCAACGATTCGACGCGTTTCATCAGCCCGACCAAGACGCCGGAATACCTGGCGGCCGGCCGACCCGTCGTGTCCACGCCGATCCGTGACGTGGTGCGCCACTACGGCGAGCTGGAGGGCGTGAAGATCGCCGAAACGGCCGAGGCCTTCATCGCCGCCTGCGAGGCGCAGCTCGCGCTCAAGGAGACGCCGGCCTGGCTGGAACAGGTCGATGAGGCGCTGGCCAGCCTGTCATGGGAGCAGACGCAACTGCGCATGTCGGCCTTGATCGACGGCGCGGTGCGCAAGCGCCTCGGAAGGGGTTTCATGAAGCTGTCCGGCCCTGTCGCCGCTCCGGCGATCCAGGCGGCGGGACGCGCCTCGCACTATGACGCTCTGGTCGTGGGCGCCGGGTTCGCGGGTTCGGTGCTGGCCGAGCGGCTGGCGTCCAGCGGGCAGAAGGTGCTGGTGGTGGATCGGCGCCCGCCATAGCGGGCAACGCCTATGACCGGCTGGATGAGGCCGGCGTGCTGATGCATCAGTATGGGCCCCATATCTTCCACACCAACTCGGCCGAGGTGTTCGACTATCTGTCGCGCTTCACCGAGTGGCGGCCGTACGAGCACCGGGTGCTGGCGCGGGTGGGCGACAAGCTGGTGCCGATGCCGATCAACCGGACCACGCTGAACGCCCTGTACGGCGTGGACCTGCAGTCGGACGAGCAGGCCGAGGCGTTTCTCGCCTCGCGCGCCGAGCCCGTCGAGAAGATCCGCACCTCCGAGGACGTGGTGATTTCGGCTGTGGGTCGCGAACTCTACCAAACCTTCTTCCGTGGCTACACGCGCAAGCAGTGGGGGCTCGATCCGTCCGAGCTGGATAAGTCGGTGACCTCGCGCGTGCCGACACGCACCAATGTCGACGATCGCTATTTCACCGACACCTTCCAGGCCATGCCGCTGCACGGCTACACCAAGATGTTCGAAAACATGCTGGATCACCCGAACATCCAGGTGGAGACGGGCGTCGAATACCGCGATGTGGTGGACGAAGTGGTCCACGATCGGCTGGTGTTCACCGGTCCGATCGACGAGTTCTTCGATCATCGCTACGGCAAGCTGCCCTATCGTTCGCTGCGCTTCCGCCACGAGACGCTGGACCAGCCGAACTTCCAGCCCGTCGCTACGGTCAACTATCCGGACGAGGCGACGCCCTACACGCGCATCACCGAATACAAGCACCTGACAGGCCAGTCGCATCCGCGCACGACCGTCACCTACGAATATCCGGCGGCGGAAGGCGACCCGTACTATCCGATCCCTCGCGCCGAAAACCAGGCGCTGTTCAAGAAGTACGAAGCGCTGGCGCTGGCGCGTCCGGACGTGGCCTTTGTCGGACGCCTGGCGACCTATCGCTACTACAACATGGATCAGGTCGTCGGGCAGGCTCTGGCGACCTTCCGTAAGCTGCGGCCGGTCGCGAGCACGGGCGTCGCGGCGGTCTCGGCTGCGGGACTGAGCGCCTAGGTCGAGGGCGGGGTCGGCCCTAACGCCGGCCTCGCCCCGCCAGCACGTTGCGGATCGCCAGGCTGGAGTGGATGCGCGATACGCCGGGCAGGCAGGACAGGACGTCCTTGTGGATCACCTCATAGGCCGCGATGCTGGGCGCCGCCGCGCGCAGCACATAGTCGGCCTCTCCCGCCATCAGGTAGCATTCCTGAATCTCGGGGTGCTCGCGGACCGCGGTCTCGAAGCGGCGCATGTAGTCGCCGGTCTGCTTCTCCAAAGTGATCAGGACAATAGCGACGACGCTGTCCTCATCGCCCTCGGCCACCACGGCCTGGTAGCCCCGGATCACGCCCCGATCCTCCAGCAGCTTTACGCGACGCAGGCAGGCGGACGGCGACAGGCCCACGCTCTTGGCTAGCGCCGCATTGGGAATGCGTGCGTTTGCTCTCAGCTGACGGACGATCCTGCGATCCACATCGTCGAGGCCGGGCATGCTGATCCTTGCTGAAGATGTCGCAGATCGTGCGCGTTTGATGTTGTTACTGAACGATCCTGCCACAGCGGCGCAGGATCGGCGATACGATCTTCGTTATCCTGCGGCCAAAAGCGCGCGGGAGGTCGAGCGTGAAGTGCATCGTTCTGGGGGCGGGCGTCATCGGCGTGACCACCGCCTACTACCTGGCCAAGGCCGGCTGCGAGGTCACGGTGATCGAACGCCAGGCGGGCCCGGGGCTGGAGACCAGCTTCGCCAACGCCGGCCAGATTTCGCCCGGCTATTCCTCGCCCTGGGCGGCGCCGTCGATCCCCAAAAAGGCCCCGCGCTGGCTGATGATGAAGCATGCGCCGCTGATCCTGCGGCCGACTTTCGACCCCGCCATGATCCGCTGGGGACTGCAGATGCTGCGCAACTGCACGCCCGAGCGCTACGCCCTGAACAAGGAGCGGATGGTGCGGCTGGCGGAATACAGCCGCGATCAGCTGAAGCTGCTGCGGGCCGACACCGGCATCCAGTACGACGGCCGTCAGCAGGGCACGCTGCAGCTGTTCCGCACGGAGAAACAGCTGGAGGACGTGGCCAAGGACGTAAAGGTGCTGCGTCACGAGGGCGTGCCATGCGAGGTGCTGGACCGCGAGGGCTGTCTGGCGGCGGAGCCCGGCCTGAAGGCCTCCCAGGCGGAGATCGCGGGGGGCTTGCGCCTGCCCAACGACGAGACGGGGGACGCGGCCCTGTTCACCCAGCGGCTGGCCGAGATGGCCAAGGCGCTGGGCGTCCGCTTCCTGTTCGGGACCGAGGTGCGCGGCCTGAGGGTGGACCAGGGACGCGTCGTATCCGTCTCGACCAGTCGCGGCGAGCGGACGGCGGATGTCTATGTTGCGGCCATGGGCAGCTATACGCCGGCGTTGCTGAAGCCGACGCGGATCGGTCTGCCGGTTTATCCCGTGAAGGGCTACTCGATCACCGTGCCGATCGCGAGAGAGGAGACGGCGCCCGTCTCCACCGTCATGGACGAGACGTTCAAGATCGCCATGACGCGGCTTGGCTCGCGCATCCGCGTGGGCGGCATGGCGGAGTTGTCGGGCTTCAGCCACGACCTGCCGCCGCGCAGACAGGCCACGCTGAAGTATTCCCTGAACAGCCTGTTTCCGGGGGCGGGCGCTTTGGAAGAGGCGAAGTTCTGGACCGGGCTGCGGCCGATGACGCCGGACGGTACACCGGTTCTCGGCGCGACGCGCGTCCCGAACCTTTATCTGAACACCGGGCACGGCACTTTGGGCTGGACGATGGCCTGCGGATCGGCCCGGGTGGTCAGCGACATCATCACCGGCCGCGAGCCCGAGATCGAAGCCGCCGACCTGTCGATCGCCCGCTACTGAGCCGTCGCAAGCTCTCGATAAAGGGCGGCGTAGCGCGCGGCCGAAGCGTTCCACGACACGTCGGTGGCCATGGCGTTGGCCTGGATGCGGGCCCAGGTCGGCTTGTCGCGGTAAAGGGCGGCGGCCTGATGCAGGGCGCGCTCGAACGGCGCCTGTTCGACCGGCGAGAACTGGACGCCGGTGGCGACGCCCGCCGACAGCGCCATCGGATTCGCGTCCACCACCGTGTCGGCCAGTCCGCCCGTGCGCGCCACCAGCGGCACGGCGCCGTAGCGTAGGGCGCTGAGCTGGGTCAGGCCGCAGGGCTCGAAGCGTGACGGGACCAGCAGCACGTCGCACCCGGCCTGGATCTGGTGGGCCAGCGCCTCGTCATAGCCGATGACGCACCCGATGCGGCCGGGCGCCACCTCGGCCGCGGCGCGAAAGCCGGCCTCGAGCCCCGGCTCGCCCGCGCCGAGCAGGGCGAGCTGGGCCCCCATCTCCAGCACGGTAGGCAGAGCAGTCAGCAGCAGGTCGAGACCCTTTTGGCTGGTCAGGCGGCTGACTACGCCGAAAAGCGGCGCGTCCGCACGAGGATCAAGGCCGAAGCGGGCCTGCAAGGCCGCCTTGTTCGCGGCGCGGGGCGCAGGGTCGGCGGCGTCGTAGGTCCGGGCGATCAGGGCGTCCTTGGCCGGGTTCCAGACCTCGACGTCCAGCCCGTTCAGAATGCCGATCAGGTCCTCGCCACGCCCTTGAAGCAGCCCGCCCAGGCCCATGCCGCCGCCCTCGCTGGCGATTTCGGCGGTGTAGGTCGGCGACACGGTGGTCACGCGGTCGGCCATCAGGACACCGGCCTTCAGGAACCCTATGTCGCCGTAGTATTCGACGCCGTCCAGCGCGAACGCCTTGTCTGGCAGGCCCAACGCCGGCAGCAGCGCGCGTGGGAAGCGGCCCTGGAATGCGAGGTTGTGGATCGTCAGCACGAACGGCGGCGCACCCTCCGAGCCATACCGCAGATAGGCGGGAACCATGGAGGCCTGCCAATCGTGACCGTGCACGACGTCCGGGCGATAACCGCCTATGCGCCCGCGCGCGATCTCGGCGGCGACCCTGGCCAAGGCTCCGAAGCGCAGCCCGTTGTCGGGCCAGTCTTCGCCGTCCGGCGTCAGATATGGATTGCCCGTTCGTGCGAACAGGTGAGGGGCGTCCAATACAAAGAGGTCCAGCCCTGCGGCCGACCCCTGCAGCACCCGCGCGCGACCGCCCATCAGGTCGTCGAAGGTGGTCACCACCTCCGCTTTCCCAAGCCGGTCCAGCACCACCGGGTAACCGGGAATCAGCGTCCGCATTTCGACGCCATGCGGACGCAGGGCCGCGGGTAGCGCGCCGGCCACGTCGGCCAGCCCGCCCGTCTTGATCAGCGGGTAGAGCTCGGACGTGACGGACAGGACGTGCAGCGGGCGCGTCGCTTCGGCGGCGCGAACAGAGGCCTCAGCGGGCAAGGGCGTCGATCATCGGCTGGGTGATCAGGCACACGCCCTTGTCGGTGCGGCGGAACCGCTGGGCGTCGACGACCGGATCCTCGCCCACGACCAGGCCTTCCGGGATGACGACTTCCTTGTCGATTATGACGTTGGTCAAACGGCACGAGCGGCCGATCTCGACGCGGGGCATGATCACCGCATTCTCGACATGGGAGTAGCTGTTCACGCGCACCCCGGTGAACAGCAGGGAGCGCTCCAGCGAGGCGCCCGAGACGATGCAGTCGCCGGATACCACGGAGGACACCGCCATGCCGCGTCGACCCTCGTCGTTGTGCACGAACTTGGCCGGAGCCGTCATCTCGCTGTACGTCCAGATCGGCCACTCGCGATCGTAGAGGTCGAGGTCCGGCGTGGTGTTGGTCAGATCGAGATTGGCGTCAAAATAGGCGTCCAGCGTGCCGACGTCGCGCCAGTAGGCCTCGGCGCGCGGACCCGAGCGGATGGCCGAGCGGCCCAGCTGATGGGCGAAGGCGCGGCCGTTCTTGACCAGATTCGAGATGATGTTCTTGCCGAAGTCGTGCTCGGACGAGGGGTCCGCCGCATCCTCGATCAGGCGCTGGAACAGGAATTCGGTGTCGAAGATGTAGATGCCCATGCTGACCAGCGCCGTGTCCGGCTTGCCGGGCATTGACGGCGGATCCTTGGGCTTTTCCAGAAAGTCGATGATGCGGTCGTTCTCGTCGATGTGCATCACGCCGAAGGCGGACGCTTCGGAGCGAGGGGCCTCGACGCAGCCGACCGTGACCTCGGCGTTGTTGTTGCAATGCTCCTCGAGCATCACGCCGTAGTCCTGCTTGTAGATGTGGTCGCCGGCCAGGACGATGATGTACTTGGGCGCATAGCTGCGGATGATGTCGATGTTCTGGTACACGGCGTCGGCGGTGCCGAGATACCAGTTCGCCTCCGACACCCGCTGGCTCGCCGGCAGGATGTCGAAGCTCTCGTTCCGTTCGGGCCGGAAGAAGGTCCAGCCGTACTGCAGGTGCTTGATCAGGCTGTGGGCCTTGTACTGAGTCGCCACGCAGATGCGGCGCACGCCCGAGTTCAGGGCGTTGGACAGGGCGAAGTCGACGATCCGGGTCTTGCCGCCGAAGAAGACGGCCGGCTTGGCGCGGCGGTCCGTCAGCTCAAGCAATCGGCTGCCTCTACCTCCGGCCAGAACAAAGGCCATGGCCTGACGGCTGATCAGGCCCCGGAGGGTCGCACTGGGTGGCATTCTGTTGTTTCTCCCTGTGCGGGACGGAACCGATGCCAGCGGCTAAGGTTCCCTAGGCGTCGCGCGGCTTGTCCTGTTTTCGCGCGAGTTTTTCGGGGAAGGGGTCACGTTGCAGCGATCAGCCGTGGAGGACTGGCTCTCCGATCCGTTTGCGTTTCTGGGCTCTCACGACGGATCAGTGCGGACCTACCAGCCGGGCGCCGCTGCGGTGGAGGTCATCGCCCGGGCGAACGGTCGTGTGGTCAGCCGCCTGGAAGAGGTCTCGCCGGGCCTGTTCGTCGGACGGATGAAGAAGCCGATCGGCTATCGTCTGCGGGTGATCTGGCCGGGCGGCGTGCAGGACACCGAGGACGCTTACGCTTTTGGCCCCGTTCTGGGTGAACTGGATTTGCACCTGTTCGGCGAGGGCTCGCACTTCGAGCTGGCCTCCCGCATGGGCGCAGCCCCGGTGACGCATGAGGGCTGCAAGGGCGTGGCCTTTTCGGTGTGGGCGCCCAATGCGCGGCAGGTGTCGGTGATCGGCGAGTTCAACGCCTGGGACCGTCGGCGGCATCCCATGCGCTCGCGCGGATCGTCGGGCGTGTGGGAGCTGTTCGTGCCCCGGCTTCAGGCGGGAGAGCGCTACAAGTTCGCGATCACGGGCGCCGACGGCGTAGTGCGTGAAAAAGCCGATCCGCTGGCCCGTGCGACCGAGACGCCGCCAGCCACCGCCTCGGTCGTCGCCGCGCCGCCCGCGCATCGCTGGGGCGACAAGGGCTGGATGAACAGTCGGGCGGAGCGCCACCATGCGGGTGCGCCCATCTCGATCTACGAGGTCCACGCGGCTTCGTGGCGCAAGCCGTGGCGCGACTTTCCCGAAGCGCACAGCTGGGACGAGCTGTCCGATCAGCTGATCCCCTATGTAAAGGCCCTCGGCTTCACCCACGTGGAGCTGATGCCGATCGCCGAGCATCCGTTTGGCGGGTCCTGGGGCTATCAGCCGCTGTCGCAGTTCGCGCCGTCCGCGCGGTTCGGCCCGGTGGACGGCTTCGCCCGCTTCGTGGACCGCTGCCACCAGGCGGGGATCGGGGTGATCCTGGACTGGGTGCCGGCGCACTTCCCCAGCGACGCGCATGGCCTGGCCTTTTTCGACGGCACCGCCCTGTACGAGCACGCCGATCCCAAGGAAGGCTATCATCCCGACTGGAACACCCTGATCTTCAACCTGGGGCGCAGCGAGGTTCAGGGCTATCTGATCTCGTCGGCGCTGTACTGGCTGGAGACCTTTCATGTCGATGCGCTGCGCGTCGATGCCGTCGCCTCCATGCTGTACCGCGACTACAGCCGCAAGGAAGGCCAGTGGACGCCCAACGTCCATGGCGGGCGCGAGAACCTGGAATCCGTCGCCTTTCTGCAGCGCCTGAACTCTATCGTGGCGGAGCGCTGTCCGGGGGCCATGACCATCGCCGAGGAGTCCACCGCCTGGCCGGGGGTGACCGCGCCGGTCGAGAGCGGGGGGCTCGGCTTTTCCTACAAGTGGAACATGGGGTGGATGAACGACACCCTGCGCTACATGGAGCGCGATCCGCTGTACCGGCGCTGGCACGGCGGCGACATCGGCTTCGGCCTGGTCTACGCCTTCAGCGAGAAGTTCGTCCTGCCGCTGAGCCACGACGAGGTGGTGCACGGCAAGGGCGCGCTGATCGAGAAGATGCCGGGCGACCGCTGGCAAAAGCTTGCGAACCTGCGCGCCTACTTCGCCTTCATGTGGGGCCATCCTGGCAAGAAGCTGTTGTTCATGGGCGGTGAGCTGGCGCAGTCGCGCGAGTGGAACCACGATCGGGAACTGGACTGGGGTCTGCTGCAGCAAGCCGAGCATGCTGGAATCCAGCGGCTGGTGGGAGACCTGAACCGACTCTACGCCCGCGAAGGCGCCCTGCACCACACCGACGCCGATCCACGCGGCTTCGAATGGATCGTGGAGCATGATCCGGCGAGCAGCGTGTTCGTGTTCCTGCGTCGATCCTTTCACGGCGGAGCGCCGGTCATCGTGGCGCTGAACATGACGCCCGAGGTTCGACGCGGCTATCGCATCGGTGCGCCGGAGGCCGGCGAATGGCGCGAGATTTTGAACACCGATGCGGAAATCTACGGCGGCGGGAACATCGGCAACGCTGGAGCCGTTCGGACGGCGCCTCATCCCTGTCACGGCCGCGCGCAGTCGCTCGAATTGACGCTGCCGCCACTGGCCGGGGTCTTCCTTAAGTACGAAGGACCGCCGCTTGAACCTGCTGCCTGACCGGCTTCTGCCGGGCTCCGCCTTTCCGCTCGGCGCGACCTTTGACGGCCTGGGCGTCAACTTCGCCGTCTTCTCGGCCAACGCCGACCAGATCGACCTGTGCATCTTCGATCCTTCGGGCAAGCGGGAGATCGCGCGCTACGCCTTGCCGGAATGCACGGACGAGGTGTGGCACGGCTATCTGCCCGAGGTGAAGCCGGGGCTGCTGTACGGTTTTCGCGCGCATGGCCGCTACGAGCCGGAGAACGGGCACAGGTTCAATCCGAACAAGCTGCTGATCGACCCGTACGCCAAGAAGCTGCACGGGACGGTGCGCTGGACGGACGCCCTGCACGGCTACCGCGTCGGCTCGCAGAAGGGCGATCTCAGCTTCGACAAGCGCGACAGCGCCCCGGCGGTCCCCAAGTCGGTGGTCAAGATCGACGCCTTCGATTGGACCGGCGACCGGCGGCCGAACACGCCTTGGGACAAGACTGTGATCTATGAGGCCCATGTGAAGGGCCTCACCAAGCTGCTGGAGGACGTCAGCCCGCCTGAGCGCGGCTCCTTTGCGGCCCTGTCGCATCCGCGCGTCATCGACCATCTGCATAGGCTGGGCGTGACGGCGCTGGAGCTGTTGCCGATCCATGCCTTCGTGCAGGACCGATTCCTGCAGGAAAAGGGTCTGGCGAACTACTGGGGCTACAACACCCTGGCCTTTTTCGCGCCCGAGGCCCGCTACATGGCGACCGGCAGCGCCGACGAGTTCCGGCTGGCGGTGCGCCGGCTGCACGCCGCCGGGATCGAGGTCATTCTGGACGTGGTCTACAACCACACGGCGGAAGGCAGCGAGATGGGCCAGACCCTGTCGCTGCGCGGGCTGGACAACGCCACCTACTACCGGCTGCAGGACGACAATCCGCGCTACTGCGTCAACGATACGGGCACGGGCAACAGCCTGAACATGTCCAAGGCGCGCGTGGTGCAGATGGTGTCCGACAGCCTGCGCTATTGGGCCGAGAGCTTCCGCGTCGACGGCTTCCGCTTCGACCTGGGCGTGACGCTGGGGCGCGACGGCAACAAGGGTTTCGATCCCGGCGCCGCCTTCTTCGACGTGCTGCGCCAGGATCCGGTGCTGCAGAAGCTGAAGCTGATCTCCGAGCCGTGGGACATCGGGCCGGGCGGATACCAGCTGGGCAACCACCCGCCGTCCTTCGCCGAGTGGAACGACAAGTATCGCGACACCACCCGTAAATACTGGAAGCGGGACTCCAGCCAGCGACCGGACCTTGCCGCGCGCTTGTCCGGCTCGGGCGACCTGTTCGACCGCCGTGCGCGCCGCCCTTGGGCCAGCGTCAACTTCCTGTCGGCACACGACGGCATGACCCTGGCCGACGTCGTCAGCTATGACGAAAAGCACAACGACGCCAACAAGGAAGACAACCGCGACGGTCACAGCGAGAACCTGTCGCACAACTGGGGCGTCGAGGGGCCGACCGACAATCCCGACATCAACGCCTATCGCCAGCGTTTGCAACGGTCGATGCTGGCGACGCTGTTCGGATCGATGGGCACGCCGATGCTTCTGGGCGGGGACGAGTTCGGCCGCAGCCAGGGCGGCAACAACAACGCCTATTGCCACGACGACGAGATCAGCTGGTTCGACTGGGACCGGGCGGACTCTGACGATGGGCGAGCGCTGTCGGCCTTTGTCGGACGCCTGGCGGAGATCCGGCGAGACATTCCGCCGATCCGTTCCGGTCGCTTTTTGTACGGCGAACCCGTGCGAGACGGCGTGCTGGACATAGAGTGGTGGGACGAGCGCGGGATGCAGTTGTCCGAGGACGACTGGCGCAACGCCGAGGGGCGGGCCCTGGTCATGCGGCGATCGCAGATCGACGAGGATGGCCGGCTGCGCAGCGTCAGCCTGCTGCTGAACAGTTCGCATGAAGATCTCGACTTCCGGCTTCCGGAGCAGAACCTCGCGCATGTGGTGCGGATCGACAGCGCAGACGCCGATGTGCGCGACCTCGATCTTGAGCCCGACGTCTATCGGGTGATGAGCGGCGCGGCCGTGATCATCACCTCGCTGGAGCGCCAGGCGTGACCGGGGCGGCGTCCAGCGCGGGAGCGCGCCTGATCGCGCCGGATCGCACCCGCTTCCGCCTGTGGGCGCCGGACCTCTCCGAAGCGGCGCTGGAGGTGGAGGGTCGTCCATCGGCGCCGATGAGCCCCTGCGACGACGGCTGGTTCGAGGTCGAGGCCGACGTGGGACCGGGCGCCGCCTACCGCTATTGCGTGGGTCCGGACCTCGTCGTGCCGGACCCGGCGTCTCGGGCGCAGGACGGCGACGTGAACGACGCCAGCCTGGTGGTCGATCCCGAGAGCTACCGCTGGCGGATCGATTGGTCAGGCAGGCCCTGGGAAGAGGCCGTCATCTGCGAAGTGCACTGCGGCGTCTTGGGCGGTTTCGCAGGCGTGGCCGACTACCTGCCTCAGCTGGCCGACCTCGGTGTAACGGCCGTGCAGCTGATGCCGGTCAACGACTTCTCGGGCAGGCGCAACTGGGGCTACGATGGCGTGCTGCCCTATGCGCCGGATGCGGCCTACGGGACGCCGGACGAGTTGAAGGCGCTCGTAGACCGGGCTCACGAGCTCGGAATGATGATCTTTCTGGACGTGGTCTACAACCACTTCGGGCCGGACGGGAATTATCTGAACACCTATGCGAGCCGCTTCTTCCACCCGGAAAAGCAGACTCCGTGGGGCGCCGCCATCGCTTTTGACCGAGAGCCGGTGTCGCGCTTCTTCATCGACAACGCCCGCTACTGGATCGAGGAGTTCCGCTTCGACGGGCTGCGGTTCGACGCGGTCCACGCCATTGGTGATGAGGCGTTCCTGGATCGCATGGCGGCCGAGGTGCGGGACGCCGCCGGCCTCCGCCGGGTGCACCTGATCCTGGAGAACGAGGCAAATGACGCCGACCGGCTGGAGCAGGCCTATGACGCTCAGTGGAACGACGACTTCCACAACGTCATGCATGTGCTGCTGACCGGCGAGACCAGCGCCTACTATCAAGACTTCGCCGACGACCCGGAGGAGCGGCTGGCCCGCTGCCTGGCCGAGGGCTTCATCTATCAGGGCGAGGGCTCGCCGAACCACGACGGGGCGCCGCGCGGCAAGCCGAGCGCGCATCTGCGACCGACCGCCTTTGTGTCGTTCCTGCAGAACCACGACCAGATCGGCAATCGCGCCATGGGCGAGCGGCTGACCAGCCTGGTGGATCACGACCGGCTGAAGGCGGCCGTGGCGATGCAGCTGCTGTGCCCGCAAATCCCGCTGATCTTCATGGGCGAGGAGACGGGCTCGACCAGCCCCTTCCTGTTTTTCACCGACTTCCACAATGAGTTGGCCGATGCGGTGCGCGAGGGGCGGCGCAGGGAGTTCGCCAAGTTCGAGGCCTTCGCCGATCCGGAAGCGCGAGAGCGCATCCCCGACCCGAACGCGCCCTCGACATTCGAGATGTCCAGGGTCCGGCCGGGCGAGGACGCCGACGGTTGGCGCGACCTCTACCGCCGCCTGCTGAAGCTGAGGCGAGAGATGATCACGCCGGGCCTGGCGCAGGCGAAGTCGGCCGGGTCGCAAGTGCTGGGCGACAAGGCGGTTGCGGCCGCGTGGACGCTGGGGCACGGCTTCAGGCTGAGCCTCGCCTTGAACCTGGGTTCGGAGGCCGTCGCCTACGCCGATGCTCCGGCGGCGGAGCCGGTGTTCGCCGTCGGAGATACGGCCACGGACGGCCGGATCGCCCCCGCCTGCCTGCTGGCGTGGCTGGAGCCGGTGGCGTGAGCCAGGCGGACCTGCATGCGCTGGCGACCGCCGCCGAGTTGGTGATCGACTGGGAGGATGCGCAGGGCCGGGACCAGCGCGTGTCCGACGCCTCGCTAAGCGCCATTCTGACCAGCATGGGCCTCGCCTGCGACAGCGCCGCCGACCGCCGCGACAGTCAGGCGCTGTTGGCCGAAAAGGCCGAGCCGGCCCTGATCACCGCCGTGGCGGGGCAGGCGCTGGAGCTGCCGGGCGGCGCATCTTCTGGGCGGCTGATCCTCGAAGGCGGAAAGGCTCTGGACGTGACCGGCCGGTTCACGGCGCCGGCCGCCATCGGCTATCACCGGCTGGAGCTTGGCGAGCGGGAGGTGACCCTGGCGGTCTGCCCGCCGCGATGCCTGACCGCCCGCGACGTTCTCGGCCGCAAGGCATGGGGTGCGACGGTGCAGCTCTACAGCCTGCGCGATGGTCGAGAGACGCCCTCGGGCGACTTCGGCGCGCTCGCGGATTTCGCCGCGCGGCTGGGGCGAGCGGGCGCGGACGCCGTCGCCATCAGTCCAGTGCACGCCCTGTTTCTGGCCGACCCGCAGCGTTACAGCCCCTATTCGCCGTCCAGCCGCGACTGGCTGAACCCCCTGTTCGCCGATTCGGCGGTGATCGGCGGGCGAAGGGCGAGCGGAGACGGCGGCGACCTGATCGATTGGCCCGCGACCAGCGACAGCCGCGTCACCGCGCTGCGCGAGGTTTTCACCGGTTTCGAAGGTGATGCGCGCTTCGACGCCTTTGTGCGCGAAGGCGGCGAGTCGCTGCGCCAGCACGCCCTGTTCGAGGTGCTGCACGGTCATTTCTTCGCGCTGAACGGCGCGGGCGGATGGCGGGGCTGGCCGGCCGAGTATCAGAACCCCGACAGCGCGGCCGTGCAGGCTTTCGCCCGCGAGCATGCCGAGGATGTGCGCTTTCAGCTGTTCTGCCAATGGCTGGCCGACCTGGGGCTCGAGACGGCGCAGGCGCAGGCGAAGGCCGCCGGCATGGGCGTGGGGCTGGTCGCGGACTTGGCGGTCGGGCTCGATCCCGGCGGGAGCCACGCCTGGGCGCGGCGCGACGAACTGCTGGACGGCCTGACGCTGGGCGCGCCGCCAGACGCCTTTCAGGCGGCGGGGCAGGAGTGGGGGATCACCAGCTTTTCGCCCACGGCGCTGAAACGCAAGGGCTATGCGCCGTTCATCCGCACGGTGCGGGCGGCGCTGCGGCACGCGGGCGGATTGCGGATCGACCATGCGCTGGGATTGAACCGCCTGTGGGTCCTGCCGGACGGCGCCTCGCCGCTCGAGGGCGCCTATCTGGTCAACCCGCTGAAGGATCTGCTGCGCCTGTGTGCGCTCGAAAGCCATCGCGCCCGCGCCATCATCATCGGCGAGGACCTGGGCGTGGTGCCGGACGGTCTGCGCGACACTCTGGAGACGCACGGCCTGCTCGGCATGCGCGTTCTGCCGTTCGAACGCGAAAAGGACGGCGCGCTCAGGTCCCCCGACAGCTGGGACCCTCTGGCCGCCGCCATGACCTCGACCCACGACCTGGCGCCCGTCGCCGGATGGTGGAAGGGCCGCGACATCGAGTGGCGGGGGCGGCTGGGCGCCGACGGCGACCGCGAGGCGGAGCGCCAGGAGCGGGCCGACTATCGCGAGGCCTTCTGGAGCGCGGCGGTCGAGGCCGGGGTCGCCTCGGGCGATCCGCCGCCCGCCGACGCGCCGGACGCCGCCGTCGACGCATCGGTCGCCTATGCGGCGACCAGCGCCTGCGAACTGGCGCTGATCCCGGTCGAGGATCTGCTCGGTCTGGATGAGCAGCCGAACCTGCCTGGCGTCGTCGAGGTGCATCCCAACTGGCGCCGCCGCCTGCCGGCCGCGACCGAGAACCTGCTCGAAGAACCGCGCGTCGCCGCGCGGGTCGAACGCCTGAACGCTGAAAGACCTCGATGACGCCACGCGCCACCTACCGCGTCCAGTTCCACGCCGATTTCACCTTCGCCGACGCCCAACGCCTGGCGCCCTACTGGGCCAAGCTTGGCGTCAGCCACGTCTACGCCTCGCCGATCGCCACCGCGCGCAAGGGGTCGATCCACGGCTATGACGTGGTCGATCCGACGACGATCAATCCGGCGCTGGGCGGCGAAGAGGGCTTTCGCACGCTGGTCGAGACGCTGCGGCGCCACGATCTCGGCGTCATCCTCGACATCGTGCCGAACCACGTGGCCGTGGGCGGCGACGACAACGCCTGGTGGCTGGACGTGCTGGAGAAGGGGCGGGCCAGCGCCCATGCCCGCTTCTTCGACATCGACTGGAACAGCGACGATCCGGCGCTGACAGGCAAGCTGCTGGCGCCTTTCCTGGGCGGCCCCTACGCCGAGGTGCTGGAGTCAGGCGATCTCGTCGTGGAGGCGGAGCCCGAACGAGACCGCATTTCGGTCGTGGCCTACGGCGCCCACCGTTTTCCGATCCGGCGCGAGGACCACGCCGCCGTGCTGCACGCGGCGGGCGCGGACAGCCTTGCAAACGCGACGCCGGAAGCGCTGGCGCGGGCATTCGATGGCCGGACCAAGGCGGGCAGGGCGGCCCTGCATGATCTGCTTGAGCGGCAGCACTATCGGCTCGCTCATTGGCGCACCGCGGGCGACCAGATCAACTGGCGCCGGTTCTTCGACATCTCCGAACTGGCCGGGCTGCGGATCGAGGACCAGACGGTGTTCGATGCGGTGCACGCGATGCCGCTGCGCCTCTATGCCGAGGGGCTGATCGACGGCCTGCGCATCGACCACGTCGACGGCTTGGCCGATCCCGCCGGCTACTGTCGACAGCTGCGGGGGTGCCTGACCGAGCTGGAGCCTCGGCGCCCGCAGGCCGCGTCCGAGGGGCCCGCCTATCTGGTGATCGAGAAGATCCTGGCGGCGGGCGAGCCGCTGGCCGCCGACTGGTTGACGGACGGCACGACCGGCTATGACTTCATGAACGACGTCTCGGCCGTGCTGCACGATCCAGCCGGCGCGTCCGGCCTTGATGCCCTCTGGACGGACATCAGCGCACGCACGGCGGACTTCCATACCGAGGAACGGCTGGCCCGCGCCGAGACGCTGGACCGGAGCTTCGCCGGTCAGCTGGACGCCTGCGCCGCCGCGTTCGAACGGCTGGCCCGAAGCGATCTGGCGACGCGCGACCTGACCCTCGCCGGCTTCCGGCGAGCCTTGCGCGCCATGATGACGGTGTTCCCGGTCTATCGCACCTACGGCGTGGGCGACGCGGCGCCGGCGTCCGACGCGGCCGTCCGCGACCGCGTCGTCGAGGCCGCCGTCAAGCTTGTCGCGCCTTCCGACGCCGAGATGATCCGGCAGGTCGCCAGGTGGCTGGCCGGCGAGGGCGGCGGCGACCTGGACCTCAAGGCGGACGCCTTCCGGCGCTTTCAACAGCTGAGCGCGCCGGTCTCGGCCAAGTCGGTCGAGGACACCGCCTTCTATCGATACGGCCGGCTGCTCTCGCGGACCGATGTGGGGTTCGACCCGGCGAGGCTGGGCGCCTCGGCTGGCGACTTCCATGCCGCTGTGCAGGCGCGAACCGCCGATCATTCGCACGCCATGCTGGCCACGGCGACGCACGATCACAAGCGGGGCGAGGATTCGCGGGCGCGTCTGGCGGTCCTGAGCGAACTTCCGGAGCTGTGGGTGGAGGCCGCGCGGCGCTGGCTGGACATTGTTCCTCTGGAAGGCGTGGCGCCCGCCGACGCCTATCAGCTACATCAGGCCATCGTCGGCGCATGGCCGCTTGATCTGTCGGCGTCCTACCGAGACGGACTGGCGGAGCTGCGCGAGCGGCTGGTGGGATGGTGGCGGAAGGCGTTGCGGGAAGCCAAGCTGCGTTCATCCTGGGCCATGCCGAACGAGGCCTATGAAGAGGCGTGCCGCACCTATCTGGAGCGGATCCTGGCGCCGAACAGCGACTTCCTGACCGCGGCCGTGCCGTTCATCGAGCGCATCGCTCCCGCCGGCGTGGCCAAGAGCCTGGCGCAGACGCTGCTGAAGCTCACCACGCCCGGCGTGCCGGATATCTACCAGGGGACCGAAGGCTGGGACTTCAGCCTGGTCGACCCGGACAATCGCCGACCTGTGGATTATGCGGTTCGACAGGCCTGGCTAGAGCAAGCGGGTGACGTCGAGGACTGGCGCCAAGGCGCCGCCAAGGTGTCGCTGATCTCACGGCTGCTGGACGAACGAAAGCGTCGGCCTGATCTGTTCGCCTCGGGAGACTACCAGCCGCTCGAACTGGAAGGGGCGCGCGCGGGCGAGGCCCTGGCCTTTGCTCGGGAGCACGACGGCGCGCAACTGCTGGTGGTCTGCGCCACCAGGGCGTCCCAGGCTTGCGTTGAGGCGGCTGATGCCGCGCCGGGCGCCGCCTGGTGGGGCGACACCCGCGTGGCCGGACGATCGGTCGCGGAGATCACCGGGGGGCGCGCTGTCGGGTGGCGACTGGCGGGCTGAACGAAGAAGGGCGGAGCCGCAGGCTCCGCCCTTCAATCGTTTTACTCGGCCACAGCCCTTTGCAGAGGCTGCGCCTCGTCCGCATCGACGGATGAGACGGCTCTCCGATGTCGTTCGGCGGACGCGGCCGGACGTCCCAGGGACACATAGTCGATGCCGGCGGCGGTAACGTCGCCGGGCCGATAGAGGTTGCGGAAGTCCACCATCAGGCGCCTGCGCATACGTTCGGCCGCACGGCCGAGATCCAGGTCCGCGAAGTCGTCCCACTCCGTCAGCACGATCGCGACGTCGGTGCCGTCCAGCGCATGATAGGCGTCGCGGCAAAAGATCGCCCCCGGCAGCATGGGAGCGGCCGCTTCCATCGCTTCCGGATCGAAGGCGCGCACGGTCGCGCCGCGCGCCTGCAGCTCAGGGATCAGCTCCAGCGACGCGGCCTCGCGCATGTCGTCGGTTCCCGCCTTGAAGGCCAGGCCCAGGACCGCGACCGTCTTGCCCTGAAGGTCGCCGGCGACGGCGGTCACGCGCGCGGCCAGGCAGCGCTTGCGGTCCGCGTTGGCCTCTTCCGCCGCCTGCACCACGCGCAGGCGCACGCCGGACTGAGCACCGGTGCTGAGCAGCGCCTTTGTGTCCTTGGGGAAGCACGACCCGCCATAGCCGGGGCCGGGCTGCAGGAAACGTCCGCCGATGCGGGGGTCCAGACCCATGCCCTCCGCGACCTTGAGCGCGTCGGCGCCCACTTCCTCGCACAGGTCGGCCATCTCATTGATGTAGCTGATCTTGACCGCCAGGAAGGCGTTGGAGGCGTATTTGATCAACTCGGACGTGCGGCGCTCGGTCAGCAGCAGCGGCGCGCCCTGGCGGGTCAGCGGTTGATAGACGGCCTCCATCACCTCGCGGGCGCGGGGCTCGTCGGCGCCGACGACGATGCGATCCGGCTTCAGGAAGTCGCCGATCGCGCAGCCTTCGCGCAGGAACTCCGGATTGGACACCACGGCGAAATCCGCGGCCGTGCGACGGCGCCGGATCAGGCCCTCCACCTGGTCGCCGGTGCCGACGGGAACGGTGGACTTGGTCACCACGACGGTGAAGCCGCTCAGATGGTCGGCGATCTCCTCGGCGACCGCATGAACGAAGCGCAAATCCGCGTCGCCGTTGGCGCCCGGAGGCGTGCCGACGGCGATGAACACGGCCTCGACACCGCGCACGCCGTCAGTGATGCGGGTGGAGAAGGTCAGGCGGCCGGCGGTGCGGTTGCGGGCGATCAGTTCTGGCAGACCTGGCTCGTAGATGGGGCAGCCGCCGTTCTCCAGCAGGGCGATCTTGCCGGCGTCCCGGTCGATGCAGACCACCTCATGGCCGACCTCCGCCAGGCAGGCGCCGGTGACCAGGCCGACGTAGCCCGTTCCGATGATCCCGATCTTCATGCGGCTTCCTCCGAGACTTCGACCGGCAGGGTCGGGGCGGCGCGACGTGGCGCATAGCGGCTGACCATGTCGGCGCAGAACTGGGCGTACTCCTCCGCGACCTGCGGAGGGCTGGTGTGGTGGGGCTCGACACCGCGATGCTCGGGCGTGAAGCAGAAGGTGACCGTCGTGTCGAACGGCGCCAAGGCTTCCATCTGGCGGTCGAACCATTCCAGAGCGCCTTCGCGGAAGCTGTCGGCCCATGAGATGCCGGTGCGGACGTGACGGACGCCCAAGTCGCGCATGATCCGTACGGCCTCGTCCAGGCGGTGATCATGGTAGTGGAACCATTGGCACAGTCCCATGTCGGCGGCGTAGGGCCGATAGGCCTCCAGCGCGGCCTTGGGTGAGCCGTCCTCGCGTAGCAGCCCCATGTGGAAGTGCCGGTAATAGGAGGAGCCCTCGGCCTCCTTGTGTCGCGTCGTGGCCTCCCACGCCTGGGGCAGGTCGTAGAGGCTGTACCAGAAGATGCGCGGGGCCCGGCCGATCAGCAGGTCGGCGGTCTTCTTGACGCCCCAGGCCTGCACCTCTTCCGAGCCGAAGGCGGAGACGCCGACCTCGGTGACCCACACGGGCTTGTCGGTCACGGCCTGGATCTCGCCGACCTTGGCCGGCCATTCGTCGATGGACCACAGGTTCCAGTCCAGCGGAAAGCCGTGCACGGCGACGACGTCCACCGCCTCCATCACGCCGCGCGCCTCGAGCCGGCGGATAAAGCCCGGATCGATCGGAGACATGCCGCCCAGCACGCGCGTGACGTCGGGATTGGCCTCCCGGATCGCCTGACCGGCCAGTCGGGTCATGTTGGCGAACAGGTCCCATTCCGGATCGAGGTTCGGGTCCCAATGCGACTTGTTGTTGGGCTCGTTCCAGATCTTGACGGCTTCGATCATCCGGCGAGGTCTCCAGTCTTGGTCAGGACGTCCTGCGCCGGATAGACGGCGCCGGCTTGGGTCGGCCGTGTCGCACGGCGGCAGAGAAAGACCTCGCTCTCGGGATGGTCGAGGATCTCGAAGCCCGAACTTCTCAGCATGGCGGCGCTGCACGCCGCGTTCGGCGCCCACCAGTTGGTCCAGTCGTGAGCGTACTCATGCTCGATGAAGTGCATCTTGGGGTAGCCGGGCTCGTCGAAATGCTGCGTCTCGGCGAAGTCGTAGTCGGCCTGAACCGGATAGGCGGCCTTTGAACCTCGCTGCATCGACTGAAACAGCAACAGGTCATCCGCCACATGCTCAAAAATCAAGTCGAGCGCCAAAAGCGGATGACGGAGGTGATAAAGCACCCCCATGAAGATCACCAGATCGAAGCGTTCGCTCAGCGCGGCCAGGTCGTAGACCGACAGCTTTCGAAACTCGATGTCCGCGCCCGTGACCTCGGCCGCGAGCCGCGCCTGATCCAGGTAGCGGTCGTCGAAATCGACGCCCAGCACCCGCGCCGCGCCACGCCGCTTCATCTCCAGCGAGTAGAAGCCCGCGTTGCAGCCGATGTCGAGCACGCTCTTGCCCGTCATGTCGGCGGGCAGGGCGTGGGCGAACCGCCGGAACTTGCTGGCGGGATAGCCGGGCAGAAAGTGGTCCGGCGCCGTGCGCACGCCGTTCAGGTCCATGTCGTGGAACCAGGGCGAAAGGGCTTCGACCCGGCTGCGGATGTCGTCGGTGGTGAGCTTCATCGAGGCGCCTCGTTCATGGCGTGCAGCTGCAGGCCCCATGTGTCCGCCGTCAGCGTC
Source organism: Pseudomonadota bacterium (assembly GCA_023456105.1). GTDB lineage: Bacteria > Pseudomonadota > Alphaproteobacteria > Caulobacterales > Caulobacteraceae > Brevundimonas. Next base: position 33,916 of record JAEYAO010000105.1, read on the forward strand.
GTGATCGAACCGGGAGACACCTCGAACCGATCGTGCGCGCGCATGGACAGCCCCAGGGTCAAGGCCACGACGCTCTTGATCACGTCAGCATGGCTGACCGCCACGATCGCCTCCGCGCCGCCTTGCGTCACGTCTTCAAGCCAGCGCGAAAGGCGAAGCTGCACCTTCAGCATCGTCTCGCCGGAGGGGGCGCGGGCGTGATCGCGGTCCGTGTTCCAACGCCGCCACTCCGGCTGCCGATCCAGGTCGGCGAAAGCGGCGCCGTTCCAGTCGCCGAAGTCGATCTCGTTCAGGGCCGGTTCCTCGACCAGCGGCGCGGCGCAGGCCCGGGCGATCGGCTCTGCGGTTTGGCGGGTGCGTTCCATGGGGCTGGTGTAGACCGTCTCCACATTGCGGCCCGACAGGCGCTCGGCGGCGGCCTCGGCCTGCGCCAGGCCCGCCTGGCCCATCAGCACGCCGGGCGTGCGACCCGACAATCGGCCGCCCAGTTGATCGTGAACGCCGTGCCGCACGAGATAGATCGTCGTCACGAGACCAGGCGGGGCGGACGCGGCGCATCGCCGCCTTCGATGAAGCGCTCGGTGCGCAGCCGCGCCTCCTCATCGGTGAATTGCTCAGGCGGCGACTTCATGAACCAGGCGGAAGGACCGATCAGCGGGCCCGAGACCTTGCGGTCCATCGCCAGCTTGGCGCAGCGGATCGCGTCTATGACCACGCCGGCGCTGTTGGGACTGTCCCAGACCTCCAGCTTCAGCTCGATGTTCAGCGGCACGTCGCCGAAGGTGGTGCCTTCCAGCCGGATGTGGGCCCACTTGCGGTCGGTCAGCCACGGCACGTGGTCGCTGGGGCCGACATGGACGTCGTCCGCCGGCAGGGGGAATTCCAGTTGGCTGGTCACCGCCTGGGTCTTGGAGATCTTCTTGGAGTGCAGGCGCTCGCGCTCCAGCATGTTCTTGAAGTCCGCATTGCCGCCGAAGTTCAGCTGATAGGTGCGGTCCAGCCGCACGCCGCGCTCGCGCATCAGATTGGCCAGCACCCGGTGGACGATGGTGGCGCCGACCTGGCTCTTGATGTCGTCGCCCACGATCGGCAGGCCGCGTTCTTCGAAGCGGCGTGCCCAGTCCTTGTCCGAGGCGATGAACACGGGAATGCAGTTCACATAGGCGCAGCCGGCCTTGAGCGCCTGTTCGGCGTAGTATTCCGTCGCCTGCTGCGAACCGACGGGGAGGTACGAGACGAGAACGTCCGTGCGGCTTTCGCGCAGCACCTCGGCCACGTCGACCGGCGCTTCGTCAGACTCAGGGATGTCGCCGGCCATGTAGAGGCCGACACCGTCCAGCGTGGGACCACGCGAGACGCGGACGCCCGCGCCGTTGGGCTTGGCGAAGCGGATGGTGTTGTTCGGCTCGGCGAAGATGGCCTCCGACACGTCGCGGCCGACCTTGCCGGCATGAATGTCGAAGGCCGAGGCGATCTCCAGATCGCCGACATGGTAGCCGCCGAGCTCGACGTGCATCAGACCGGGCGGCGGTTCGTTGCTGGTCGCCGCCGCATAGTGGCTGATGCCCTGCACGAGAGACGAGGCGCAATTGCCCACGCCGACCACGCCTACGCGCACCTTGTTTCTGCTCATCACGCCCCCTTCATGTGACCGCACGGCTCAAGGCTCACGGCGCAGCTTGACGAGGTAAGTAGATGCTGGCCAGATTGGTTCCATCGATCCGCATACAAACGATGCGTTACGGCTGATTGCGCCTGGGCCAAACAGCTTCATCTTCTTCTGGAACTAAGATGAAGCTGTGCCGTTAAGAGGGTGAAGTCACCAGATTTTCGGGGCGTGCGCAAGGCTAAGGGCCTGCGGGGCGGCTGGCGGCGACGGTTCTAACTGCGGAGGTCCCTTTGGCGGACACAGTTCTCATCACCGGAGGCGCGGGGTTCGTCGGCCGGCATGTCGCCCGGGCCATGCTGGAGCAGGGCCACAAGGTGCGCGCGCTCGACAGCCTGATCGAGCAGGTTCACTCCGGCGGTGGACGCCCGGACGATCTTGATCCGGAAGTGGAGCTGATCGTCGGCGACATCCGCGACGAGGACAAGGTGCGCCAGTCGCTCAAGGGCGTCGACAAGGTGCTGCACTTGGCGGCCGAGGTCGGAGTCGGTCAGAGCATGTACCAGATCGACCGCTACACCTCGGTCAACGACTACGGCACGGCGGTGCTGTTCCAGCAGCTGATCGACAATCCGGTGAAGCGGGTCGTGGTCGCCTCCTCGATGAGCATCTACGGCGAGGGCCTGTATGAGACGCAGGACGGCGAACTGATGCAGGATGTGGTGCGCGGCCCCCGCAACGCCGACGGCACCTGGGATCCCAAGGATGCTCAAGGGCGCCCGCTGATCCCCGTGATCACGCCGGAGACCAAGCAGCCGGCGCTGAAGAGCGTCTATGCGATCAACAAGTACGTGCAGGAGCGCCTGACCCTGACGCTGACGGCGCAGTACGGCATGGAAAGCTGTGCCTTGCGTTTGTGGAACATCTATGGGCCGGGCCAGGCGCTTTCGAACCCCTACACCGGCGTGCTGGCGATCTTCGCCTCGCGCATCTCGCACGGGCAGCAGCCGATGGTCTTTGAGGACGGGCAGCAGCGCCGCGACTTTGTGCACGTGTCGGACGTGTCCAAGGCTTTTCTGCTGGCGATGGACAAGCCGGAGGCGAACGGCGAGGTGTTCAACATCGGTTCGGGCGTCGACCGCACGGTTGAGGATGTCGCCAGGCTTCAGGCCGAATCCATGGGCCGTTCGGACATCCAGCCTCTGATTACCCAGAAGGCGCGGGCCGGCGACATCCGCCACAACATCCCGGATCTGTCCAAAGCGCGTGATCTGCTCGGCTACGAAGCCACGCAGGATTTCTCCGCGGGGCTTGAGGAGCTGGCGGAGTGGGTGGCTCGTCAGGAATCACAGGACAAGGTGGAAGAGGCGCGGCGCGAGCTGGAAGCGAGGGGACTGGTCGCCTGATGGTTCGTGGGGGGCGCGTACTGATCACCGGCGGGGCCGGCTTCATCGGCTCGAACCTCGCCGACCGGTTGGCGAGCGACGGCTGCCAAGTCACGGTAATGGACACCCTGGCGCGGCCGGGCGTCGAGCGGAACCTGAACTGGTTGCTGTCCCGGCATGGGGATCGGGTGCGGCATCTGCACGCCGACATCCGCGACGAGGCCGAGGCAGCCCGCGCTGTGGCCGAGGCGGACGTCGTCTTCCACCTGGCCGCCCAGGTGGCGGTGACCACCAGCCTGGTTGATCCGCGCGAGGACTTCGAGATCAATCTTCGGGGCACGTTGAACCTGCTCGAGGCCGCGCGCGGTCGCGGGGTTCCGGTGATCTACGCCAGCACAAACAAGGTGTACGGCGACCTGGCCGACATCGCGCTCGAGCTCAGCAACGGGGCCTGGACGCCTGTGGATCCCACATTCCGCGAGCGCGGCGTAGACGAAGCGCGGCCGCTGGACTTCCACACGCCCTATGGCTGCTCCAAGGGGGCGGCCGATCAGTATGTGCTGGACTACGCCCGCTCCTTCGACGTGCCGGCCTGCGTGCTTCGCATGAGCTGCATCTATGGGCCTCGTCAGATGGGCACGGAGGATCAGGGCTGGGTCGCTCACTTCCTGATCCGCGCGCTCGAGGATCAGACGATCACCCTCTACGGTGACGGGCGGCAAGTGCGTGACATCATGCATGTTGCGGACGCGGTCCAAGCCTATGTCTCGGCCTGGGAACGGATCGAGCAGGTCAGCGGACGCGCCTTCAACCTGGGCGGTGGGCCGACCAACGCGGTGTCGCTGCGCCAGTTGCTGAGCCACATGGAGGGTCTGATCGGGCGGGAAATCCCAGTCGCGTACGAGGACTGGCGTGCAGGCGATCAGCGCTACTTCGTGGCGGACGCCTCTGCCGCGCGCGAGGCGCTGGGCTTGAACGCGCCCGTGGCCTGGCGTGACGGGGTGGCCGAACTGGCGGGTTGGCTGCGGGCGGAACGCTCGTTCCCCTCGCAGCAGACGGCGGCGGCATGAGGCGTCCGCCCGGCAGCGTTCTGCTGACCACCGACGCGGTCGGCGGAGTGTGGACATACTCTCTCGATCTTGCGCGGGGGCTGGCGGAGCATGGCGTTCGCACGACGTTGGCCGTCATCGGGCCAGAGCCGGGGCCGGCCCAACGCGCCGAAGTCAGCCAGATCGGCCTGACCATGATCCAGACGGGTTTCCCGCTCGACTGGTGGGGCGTGGGCGAGGCCGAGATCCTGCGTTCCGGCCAGGCGATCGCCCGTTTCGCTGAAGAGGCGGGCGTGGACGTCGTGCATCTGCACGCGCCGTCGCTGGCCGCCGACGCGGACTTCGGCGTCCCTGTGGTCGGCTCATGCCACTCCTGCCTCGCGACCTGGTGGAGCGCGGTCAAGGGCGGCGACATGCCGTCCGACTTCCGGTGGCGCGCCGAATTGCTCTCGCGCGGCTATCAGGCCTGTGACGCCCTGATCGCGCCCAGCCGCAGCTTCCGGGATGCGACCGCCCTCTGCTATGGGCTCGAGCCGAAGACCGTTCTCAACGGGCGTCGCTCTGCGCGTGATCTGACGGTCGAACGACGATCGGGCGTTCTGACGTCCGGCCGGCTCTGGGACGCGGGCAAGAACGTGGCGGTGCTCGACCGCGCGGCGAGGCAAATGCGTACGCCCGTGGCGGCGGCGGGCGCGGTCGCCGGCCCTCACGGCGAGACGATCGCCTTGTCCAACATCGACAGCCTTGGTCATCTGGATGCGGCCGGCGTCGCCGAGCACCTGAACCGGGCGGCGGTGTTCGCTTCATTGGCGCTGTATGAGCCGTTCGGGCTGGGCGTGCTGGAGGCGGCGCAGGCGGGATGCGCCCTGGTCCTGTCGGACATCCCCACGTTCCGTGAGCTGTGGGATGGCGCCGCGGTGTTCGTCTCCGCGCATGACGAAGACGAGGCGGCCAGGGTGCTGGATGCGGTGGCGTCGGACCCTGCCGAACGTTCCCGCCTCAGCCGGAAGGCGAAGGCGCGCGCCCAGCTGTACTCGCTCCAGGCGTCGGCCGACGGCACGTTGGCCGTCTATGCCGAGGTCATGGCTACGCGTGCGCCGGTGCGGGAGGTCGCGGCATGAAGGTGGTCTATTTCACCCATTCGCTGGACTCCTGCTGGAACCACGGCAACGCCCACTTCCTGCGCGGCGTCCTGCGCGACCTGATCGCGCGCGGGCACGATGTCGCGGTGTGGGAGCCGCGCGACGCCTGGAGCCGCGAAAATCTGGTGCGCGACCATGGCGAGCAGGGCCTCGAGCCTTACCGCGTCGCCTATCCCGAGCTGACCAGCGAAAGGTTCGACCCCCCGGCCGATCTCGATCGCGCGCTGGACGACGCCGATCTGGTGCTGGTTCACGAGTGGAACGATCCGGCCTTGGTGGCGGCCGTGGGCGAAATGAGGGCGCGGGGCGGGCGCTTCACCCTGTTGTTCCATGACACCCATCATCGCGCGGTCAGCGAGCCCGAAGGCATCAAGGCGTTCGACTTGTCCGGCTACGACGGCGTGCTGGCGTTCGGGGAGACGCTGGCGCAGGTCTATCGCCGCTGGGGCTGGGATGGACGGGTCTTCGTCTGGCACGAGGCGGCGGACGTTCGCCTGTTCCATCCGCCGGCCGAGGAGGGCCCGCGAGACGGCCTGATCTGGATCGGCAACTGGGGCGACGGCGAGCGTACGCGCGAGCTCGAGACCTATCTCTTCAAGCCGGCTCGGGACGCGGGCCTCGGGCTGGACATCCACGGCGTCCGCTATCCCGCCGAGGCGCTGGCGACGCTGGAGCGGTACGGCGTCCGCTATCACGGCTGGATGGCCAATGCGGCGGCGCCCGCCGCCTTCGCGCGGCGTCTGGCGACGGTGCACGTGCCGCGCCGTTTCTATGTCGAGCAGCTGCCGGGCATCCCCACCATTCGAGTGTTCGAGGCGCTGGCCTGCGGCATCCCGCTGGTCAGCGCGCCGTGGAGCGACAGCGAAGGGCTGTTCACCGTGGGCGAGGACTTCCTGATGGTGCGCTCGGGCGAGGCGATGACGCAGGCGCTGACCGACCTGAGAAACGACCCTGATCTGTGCAACGCCCTGACATCCAAGGGGTTGGCGACCATCCGCGATCGCCACACCTGTGCGCACCGGGTTGATGAACTGCTGGCCGTCTACGATCGGCTGAACGGCGTCGTCGCTCCGGCGCGGCCAGCGCTGGGGACCGCCTGATGAAGATCGCCTTTTACGGCTCAAGCCTGCTCAGCGCCTACTGGAACGGAGCGGCCACCTACTATCGCGGCATGCTGGGCGAACTGGCCAAGCGCGGTTGGGAGGTCGTGTTCTTCGAGCCGGACGCCTTTGACCGGCAGCAGCATCGCGACATCGACCCGCCGGACTGGGCCGAGGTGGTGGTCTGGGAGAACTCGCTGGACGCCTGCCGGGAGGTAATGGCGCGGGCGGTTGAGGCGGACGTGGTCGTCAAGGCCTCGGGCGTCGGCGTGTTCGACGACGAGCTGCTGGGGGTGTTCGACCATGCGCGGCCCGATGCGCTGACGATCTTCTGGGACGTCGATGCGCCGGCGACCTTGGCCGAGATGCGCGCCGACCCGGAGCACGCGTTGAAGAAGGCGCTGCCCGGCATCGACCAGGTGCTGACCTATGGCGGCGGCCCCCCGGTGATCGAGGCCTATCTGGCGATGGGCGCCCGCGCCTGCCGGCCGATCTACAATGCGCTTGATCCTTCGACCCATCACCCGGTGGAAAGGGAAGCGCGCTTCTCCGTCGATCTGGCCCTGCTGGCAAACCGCCTGCCGGACCGCGAGGCGCGGATCGAACGCTTCTTCCTGAAGCCGGCGGCCATGCTGCCGGAGCGAACCTTCCTGCTGGGTGGAAACGGGTGGCACGACAAGCCGATGCCGGCGAACGTGCGCACGCTGGGTCATGTCGGCACGGGCGACCACAACGCCTTCAACGGCTCGCCGCTGGCGGTGCTGAACGTCGCGCGCGACAGCATGGCCGAGGTCGGCTTCTCGCCCGCTACCCGCGTGTTCGAGGCGACGGGCGCCGGAGCCTGCCTGATCACCGACTGGTGGGAAGGCATCGAGCAGTTCCTGGAGCCCGACGTGGAGGTGCTGGTCGCCCGCGACGGCGCTGAGGTGGCTGAGCATCTGAAGCGTCTGACGCCCGAGCGCGCCCGCGCCATCGGCGAGGCGGCGCGCCGGCGCGTGCTGCGCGACCACACCTATGCCCAGCGCGCCGAAGAGGCGGACGCCCTGTTCCGCACGCTTCTGGCCGAGCGGCGCGAGAGACCGGCGGCATGAGGATCGTCGTCCTGGGGCTCAGCCTGGCCTCGTCCTGGGGCAATGGGCATGCCGTGACCTATCGCGCCCTGCTGAAGGCCATGGCGGCGCGCGGGCACGACATCCTGTTCCTGGAGCGGGAGGTTCCCTGGTACGCGGGCGATCATCGCGATCTGCCGGAGCCGGATTTCTGCACCCTGCGCTTCTATGACGATCTCGAGGACCTGAAGCGGTTCGCGGGCGAGGTGATCCATGCGGAAGCGGTGATCGTCGGCTCCTACGTGCCGGACGGGGTGGAGGTCGGGCGCTGGGTCAAAGCGACGGCGCGGGGTGTTGTGGCCTTCTACGACATCGACACGCCCGTGACGCTGGCGCGGCTGGCGCAAGGCGACCGGGAATATCTCGGCTCTGAACAGATCGCCGACTACGACGTCTACTTCTCCTTCACCGGCGGCCCGACGCTGAAGCGGCTGGAGAGTGAGTTCGGATCACCCGCCGCGAGGGCCCTGTTCTGTTCGGCCGACCCAGAGGTCTACCGCCCGATCGATGCGCCCAAGCGCTGGGACCTGTCATATCTCGGCACCTACAGCGACGATCGCCAGCCCACGCTGCAGCGCCTGCTGATCGAGCCGGCCCGCCGTCTGCCGCATCTGCGGTTCGTCGTGGCGGGACCTTTGTACCCCTCGGACATCGACTGGCCGGCCAATGTCGAACGCATCGAGCACCTGCCGCCCGCCGACCACCCCGCCTTTTATGGCGCCAGCCGCTTCACCCTGAACGTCACGCGCGCCGACATGATCGAAGCGGGGCACAGCCCGTCTATCCGCTTATTCGAGGCGGCCGCCTGCGCGACGCCCGTGATCTCGGACGCATGGGACGGCCTGGAGCAGCTGTTCACGCCGGGCGAAGAGATCGTGCTGGCCCAATCATTTGAAGATGTGGAGGCGGCGCTCTTGGCCTCAGATGAGGAGGCCCGCGCCATGGGTGCGGCCGCACGTCGCCGCATCCTTGAGGCCCACACGCCCGTTCACCGGGCCGAGACCCTGGAGCGCGAACTGGCCGCCGCCGTTCGACGCAAAGACATGATCCGTCAGGAACACCCGATGCAGACCCCGTTCGCCGTCCCAAAAGCCGCCAGGACCATTCTCGTCGCCGGGGGCGCGGGGTTCCTGGGATCGCACCTGTGCGATCGCCTGCTGGATGAGGGCCATACGGTGGTCTGCCTCGACAATCTGCTGACCGGCGACATGGCCAATCTGGAGCAGGCGCGGAAGCATCCGAACTTCGAGTTCGTACATCACGACATCGTCGAGCCGCTTCCGGCCAGCCTGACGAGCCGCGAATTCGACGAGATCTACAACCTGGCCTGCGCCGCTTCGCCGCCGCTGTACCAGGCCGATCCCGAGCACACCATGCTGACCAGCGTAATGGGCACGCTGCACCTGCTGCGACTGGCGGAGCGGACGAACGCGCGCTTCCTGCTGACCTCCACCAGCGAGATCTACGGCGATCCCGAGGTGCATCCGCAGCCTGAGACCTACCGCGGCAACGTCAATCCGACCGGGCCGCGCGCGTGCTACGACGAGGGCAAGCGCGCCGCCGAGACCCTGTCGTTCGACTATGACCGCATGGGCAAGGCGGTGGTGCGGGTCTGCCGGATATTCAACACCTATGGTCCGCGCCTGTCGGCCGCCGACGGCCGGGTCGTGTCCAACGTGGTCAGCCAGGCGCTGAGCGAGCGCGACATCACCGTCTTCGGCGACGGCAGCCAGACCCGCTCCTTCTGCTATGTCGACGACATGGTCGGCGGCTTGATGGCGCTGATGGCCTATGAGGGCGCGCAGCCGGGTCCGATCAATCTCGGCAATCCGGTCGAGCTGACCGTCAATGAACTTGTGGAGACGGTGCTGACGCTGACGGGCTCGCGCTCTCAGGTCGTTCGTCGGCCCCTGCCCATCGACGATCCGCGCCGCCGCCGGCCGGACATCGACAAGGCGGCCGAGGTGCTGGACTGGCGCCCCGCCACGCCGCTGGAGGAGGGGCTGCGCCGCACCGCCCGCTGGTTCGACGCCGAGGCCGGGCATCTGCGCAACGATCCCTTGCCCGAAGCGGTCGGCGCCTGAGCCAAAGACCAAGGGCGGCACTGTCGTCCTCAAGAGACTGGAAAGCGTAGACTATGACCGACGTTCTTGATCGGACCGCCACCATGCGCGCCGCCGTCGTGACGGGGCCTGGCGAGATGGAGGTGCGCGAGGTCGCTCGACCGCAGCCGGGCTCCGGGCAGGTTCGGGTGCGTCTGGAAGGCTGCGGCGTCTGCGCCTCCAACCTGACGCCATGGGCGGGGCCGGAGTGGATGACGTTTCCGACCGAGCCAGGCGGCCTGGGTCACGAGGGCTGGGGCGTCGTCGATGCCTTGGGCGAAGGCGTGACCGGGGTCGCCGTTGGCGACCGCGTGGCGGCCCTGTCGCACAAGAGTTTCGCCGAATACGACGTCGCGGACGAGGCGGCGGTGGTGAAACTGCCGCCAGCACTCGCCGGCAAGCCGTTCCCTGGCGAGCCGCTGGGCTGCGCCATGAACATCTTCCGCAGGGCCGAGATCAAGGCGGGACAGACGGTGGCCATCGTCGGCATCGGTTTCCTGGGCGCGGTTCTGACGCGACTGGCGACCGATGCGGGCGCGCGTGTCATCGCCATTTCACGCCGGCCGTTCTCGTTGGACCTCGCCCGGCGCATGGGCGCCGCCGAGACCATTCCGCTGGAGGATCACTACGGCATCATCAACCGGGTCGGTGAACTCACCGGCGGCGTGTTCTGCGACGTGACCATCGAGGCGATCGGCAAGCAGTGGCCGCTGGATTTGGCGGCCGAACTGACGCGCGAGCGGGGGCGGCTGGTCATCGCCGGCTATCACCAGGACGGCCCGCGTCAGGTGAACATGCAACTGTGGAACTGGCGCGGCTTCGACATCGCCAGCGCGCACGAACGCGATCCCGCCGTCTATGCGCAAGGGGTGCGCGAGGCGGTCGAAGCAGTGGCGTCAGGCCGTTTGGACATCGAGCCCCTGCTCAGCCACACCTATCCGCTGGATCGTCTGGGCGAGGCGCTGGACGCAACGCGCGATCGGCCGGACGGCTTTCTGAAGGCTCTGGTGACGCTGTGACCGACCTCGCGATCGAACGTCCCTCAGGCGTCGCGACCCGACGGCCGCGCATCGGCTTCCTAGGCGTTGGCTGGATCGGCCGCCACCGCATGGAGCACATGCTGAAGACGGGCGTGGTGGACGCCGTCGCCGTGTCCGATCCGTTCGACGGCGCGGTCGCGGACGCCCAGGCGCTGGCGCCGGACGCCGTGCGCGTCGCCGATCTCGATGCGCTGCTGGCGCAGGACCTGGACGGTCTGGTGATCGCCACCCCCAGCGCGGTGCACGCCGAGCAGACGATCCAAGCCTTGAAGCGCGGCGTCGCCGTCTTTTGCCAGAAGCCGCTGGGCCGCAACCGGGCGGAGACCGAGGCCGCCATCGAGGCGGCGCGCACGGCGGATCGGCTGTTGGGCGTCGATCTGTCCTACCGCTTCACCAACGGCGTTCAACGCATCCGCGAACTACTGCAGGCGGGCGATCTGGGTCACGTCCACGCGATCGATCTGACGTTCCACAACGCCTATGGCCCGGACAAGCCGTGGTTTTATGATCCCGCGCTGTCGGGCGGCGGCTGCGTCATGGACCTGGGCGTGCATCTGGTGGATTTGGCGCTGTGGCTGCTGGGATCGCCGAAGGTGGTCGAGGTGAGTTCGCACCTGTTCGCACAGGGGCGGCCGCTCGCCAGCCGCGAGACGGCCGAGGACTATGCGGTCGCGACCCTGGTGCTGGAGGGCGGAACGGTGGTTCGGCTGGCCTGTTCGTGGAAGCTGCCCGCCGGGCAGGACGCGGTTATCTCCGCGGCCTTCTACGGCACTGGCGGCGGCGCGGAGATGCGTAACGTCGGCGGCTCCTTCTACGACTTCACCACCGAGCGGTTTCGCGGCACGAGCCGTGAGGTCCTTGCCTCTCCGCCCGAGGAGTGGGGCGGCCGCGCCGCCGCCGACTGGGCGCGCAGACTGGCGGCGGGGGAGCGCTTCGACCCCTCGATCGATAGCTTGATCGAGGTCGCGGACGCGCTGGATCGCATCTATCGGATCGGACCGCCGGCAAGTTCCGGTTAACCAGAATGGAAGCGTTGGCGGGCCATGCTGGTCGGCATGGCGCACGCGATCGATCTTCCCGCCCCGACGATGAACTCAGGCTTTGGCCGGGGTCTGCGGGGGCTTCTGATCCTGGGCTTGTTCTCCCTCCTGGCCGCCTGCGCCAGCATCGGCGGAGGCGGGCCAAGCGACGGCGGGCCTGCGCCGCTGGCCGTCGCGCCGCCGCCGGTCAGCGATCCCGCACCCATCGTTACGGGCACCATGCGGCCCTATCAGATCAAGGGCCGCTGGTATCGCCCGGAGGAGCAGCCCGGCTACGACGAGGTCGGCATGGCCTCCTGGTACGGAGATCAGTTCAACGGGCGCCCGACGGCCACCGGCGAGCGGTTCGACATGCATGCGTTGACCGCCGCCCACAAGACCCTGCCCCTGCCGGGCCTGGTCGAGGTGACGAACCTCGCCAATGGCCGGCGTGTGGTGCTGCGCGTCAACGACCGGGGCCCGTTCGTGGACAGCCGCATCATCGACCTGTCGCGCGGCGCCGCCGAGCAGCTGGACCTGATCGGCAAGGGCGTGGGCGAAGTGCGGGTGCGCTATCTCGGCCGCGCCCCAAGGCTGGGCGGAGGTCTGCTGCTGCAGGCTGCCGCACCTGCAGCTGCGACACCCGCTCCGCGTCAGGCGGTGGCCGAGCCGCCCTCGACCTTCTGGGTGCAGGCGGGTTCGTTCGGCGATCCCCTGCCGGCGCGGCTGATGGCCGAGGGGATCGGAGCGCCGGCGTCCGTCAGCGCCGCCAGCGTCGGCGGGCGCGAACTGTACCGCGTGCTGGTCGGGCCCTGGCCTGACGCCAACGCCGCCGAGGCCGCACGCCAGTCTGTGGTCGCTCGCGGCTATGCCGATGCGGCGCTGATATCCACGCGATAAGCGGAAGGCGGGCTTGCCCTTCTGACCGCACGCGCCATTGTGCCCGGCGTGACTCGGGGCAGGTTCATCACGTTCGAAGGCGGCGAGGGCGCCGGCAAGTCGACCCAGGTCGGCCGGCTGATGGCGCGGCTGGCTCCGGTTCTGGCTGAGCGCGGTCAGGGCGTGATCCGCACCCGCGAGCCCGGCGGCTCCAGGGGCGCCGAAATCATCCGCAACCTGGTGGTGGCTTCCGACGCCGAGAACTGGTCGGCCATCACCGAGACGCTGTTGATGTACGCCTCGCGCTCGGATCATCTGGAGAACACCATCCGACCGGCGCTGGCGGCCGGTGACTGGGTCGTGTGCGACCGCTTCGCCGACTCCAGCCGGGCCTACCAGGGCGCCGGCGGCGGGGTCGCGCCCGAGTTCATTGAGCAGATGGACCGGGGCGTAGTGGGCGATGACCAGCCGGACCTGACGCTGGTGTTCGATCTGCCAGTCGATGTAGGCTTGGAGCGCGCGTTCGGGCGGGGGCTGTTCGAAACCCGGTTCGAGTCCAAGGGCTTGGAGTTTCACCAGCGGCTGCGCGAGGGCTTCCTGCGCATCTGCGAAGCCAACCCCCAACGCTGCGTTCGCATCGATGCGGTCGGGACGCTGGAGGAGGTGGAGGCGCGGGTCTGGAGCGCAGTCGAGGACCGGCTGCTGTGAGCGAGCATCCGCGCGATCGCTATGACCTGCTGCCCGACACGGCGGCGGAGGAGGCCTTTCTGGATGCCCTGGCGCGGGGCCGGCTGCACCATGCCTGGCTGGTGTGCGGGGTCGAGGGCGCGGGCAAGGCGACCTTCGCCTATCGCGCGGCGCGGCGTCTGTTGGGCGCACAGGCCGATCCGGTGCGCGGCCCGCTGGGCGCCAGTCCGCACGATCCGGTCAGCCGCCTGATTTCGGCCCAGGCGCATCCGGATCTGCTGGTGTTGGAGCGAGCTGTCGAGGGCGGCAAGCAGAAGAAGTCGATCTCGGTCGATCAGGCGCGTGAACTGCCGGAGTTCTTTTCCAAGAGCCCGTCTCAGGCCGCCTATCGCGTGGCCATCATCGATGCGGCGGACGACCTGAACCTGAACTCCGCCAACGCCTTGCTGAAGGTTCTTGAGGAGCCGCCTGAGCGTGGCGTGCTGTTCCTGGTCACCCATGCCCCGGGGCGGCTGCTGGCCACCATCCGCTCGCGCTGTCGGCGCGTGACCCTGCCCTCGTGGCCGCAGGATCGGTTGGAGCGCCTTGTGCGCGACAGGACCGGCGCAGACCGCGAGGACGCGGAACACGCCGCCGCCATGGCGGGTGGATCGCCGGGCGCGGCGCTGGCGCTGGCGTCCGGCGCGACGTTCGAGATGGATCAGCTGGCGCGCGGCTGGGTCAAGGGCGCGGACGCGGATCGGGCCGAGGCCCTGGCGATCGCCGACAAGTTTCGCGGTGCGGACGGGGCCGAGCGGTTCGAGACCCTGATGGACCGGCTGATTGCGGCGGTCCGCATGCGCGCCCTCAGCAGTCCGCCGGGTGTCGGCGCCCGCTGGGCCGAACTATGGGAGCGGCTCAGCGTCCTGCCGGAGCGGGCCGCCGGGCTGAACCTGGACCGGGCCGATGTGCTGGCCGGAGCCCTGCATGATCTTCGCAAGACAAAGGCGCTCGGCTGATGCTGATCGACAGCCACGTCAACCTGCACGCGCCGCAGTTCGACGAGGACCGCGATGCCGTGATCGCCCGTGCGCGAGAGGCGGGCGTCCGGCTGATGGTCGAGATTTCGGACCGTCTGTCGACCTTTGAAGCGACCCACGGGCTGGCCGTCGCGCACGAGGACATCTGGTGCACGGTCGGCGTTCATCCGCATGAGGCCAAGGATCATGCGGACCTAACTGCCGAGACGCTGATCGACCTTGCGGCTCGGCCGAAAGTGGTGGGGATCGGCGAGTGCGGCCTCGACTTCCACTACGACCTCAGCCCGCGCGAGGTGCAGGCGCAGGTGTTCCGTCAGCACATCCATGCCGCGCGGGAGACCGGCCTGCCGCTGGTGATCCATACGCGCGAGGCGGATGCGGCCATGGCCGAGATCCTGCGCGAGGAGCACGCGCGAGGGCCGTTCCGGATGCTGATGCACTGCTACACCAGCGGTGCGGAGCTGGCCCGGCAGGCGGCGGAAATGGGCGCCTGGTTCTCCGTCTCCGGCATCGCCACCTTCAAGGCGGCGGAGGAGGTGCGCGCGCTGGTCCGAGACATGCCGGCCGACCGGATCATCGTGGAGACGGACTGCCCCTATCTGGCCCCCGTTCCATATCGGGGCCGCCGGAACGAACCCGCCTACATCGGCCTTGTGCTGCAGAAGCTGGCGGAGATCAGGGGCTGGAGTGCGGAGGAGGCGGACCGGCGCACCACCGACGCCTTCTTCGCCCTGTTCGACCGCATCCCCCGCCCGGAGGCCTGAAGAGTTTGAGTGCGCTGGAGATCGTGATCCTGGGATGCGGTTCCTCCGGCGGGGTGCCGCGCGGCGACGGCGATTGGGGCGACTGCGATCCGGCCGAGCCGAAGAACCGGCGCAGACGTTGCTCCATGCTGGCTCGCCGGACAGGCGGGGGCGGCGTCACCAACGTGCTGATCGACACCTCGCCCGACCTGCGCGAGCAGATGCTGAGCGCCGGCGTTCGCCACATCGACGGGGTGCTCTACACCCACGACCACGCCGACCAGACCCACGGCATCGATGATCTGCGCACCTTCGCCACGCGGGCGCGCAGCCGCATCCCGGCGTGGATGGATGCGGCCACCCACGCGGCCCTGACGCAGCGTTTCCACTACATCTTCGAGAGCCAGTTCGGTTATCCGCCGCTGCTGGACGCCCGCATGATCCCGCCGCACGGGGAGTCCTGGAGCGTGGAGGGCGAGGGCGGGTCGATCCCGGTCGTGACCTTTGATCAGGGGCATGGGCCGATCCGATCTGTCGGCTATCGGCTGGGCGACGTCGCCTATTCCAGCGACGTGTCGGACCTGGACGAAGCGGCGCTGGAGGCGGTGCGGGGGTGTCGGCTGTGGATCGTGGACGCGCTGCGCTACACGCCGCATCCAACGCACGCCCATCTCGACCGGGCGCTGGACTGGATCGCGCGATCAGGCGTCGAGAGGGCGCTGTTGACAAACCTTCATATCGATATGGATTACAAGGCCTTGTCGGCGATAGTTCCAGCCAATGTCGAAGTCGCCTATGACGGTTGGAGCACGAATATCGGCTGATCAGTCGGTGCCAGCCTTGTGGCCTTTCCAGTCGAACAGCTCCTCCAGCACCTGGATCGCCTGGCCGCGTTCGGAAGTCAGATCCGGGTCGCGGGCCAGCACCAGCCGGGCGTCGTCAGCGGCGGCCATCATCAGCGAGCGGTGCCGCACCGGGTCGGCGAAGCGATAGGCGGGAAAGCCGCTCTGGCGCAGGCCCAGCGGATCGCCCCCGCCGCGCAGTCTGAAGTCTTCCTCCGCGATCTCGAACCCGTCCTCCGAGCGACGCAGCGTCTCCAGCCGCTCCTTGGCCGTTTCTCCGAGCGCCCCGTCCTGACCGCCGTACAGCAGGATGCAGGAACTGGCCTTGGCGCCGCGCCCCACGCGTCCGCGCAGCTGATGCAGCTGAGCCAGGCCGAAACGGTCGGCGTGTTCGATCACCATGATGGAGGCGTTGGGGACGTCCACTCCGACCTCCACCACCGTGGTTGCGACCAGCAGCGGGATGCGGCCGTCGGCGAAGTCGGCCATTACCGCCTCGCGCTGCGCGCCGGGCATCTGGCCGTGAGCGAGACCGACCTCAACATTCAGGATTCGGCGCAGGTCGGCGGCGCGCGCCTCGGCCGCCGCAAGATCCGTCGCCTCCGACTCCGCGACAAGCGGGCAGATCCAATAGGCCTGGGCGCCGGCGTCAATGGCTGCCTTCAGCCGTTTCGCTACCTCCCCGATGCGCGCCAGCGGCAGGACGGCGGTGGTCACCGGGGTGCGGCCGGGCGGCTTCTCCGTCAGGCGGCTGACCTCGAGCTCGCCGTACTGGGTCAGCTCCAATGTGCGCGGGATCGGCGTGGCGGACATGGTCAGCAGGTGCACGGCGCCCAGCCGCGGATCGCCCTTGGCCTGCAGGCGCTGGCGTTCGTTCACGCCGAAGCGATGCTGCTCGTCGATCACCGCCAACGCCAGTCGGTCAAAGCGGACGGCGTCCTGGAACAGGGCGTGGGTGCCGATCGCGATCTGCGCCTCGCCGCTGGCGAGCGCCGCCAGCCGCTCGCGCCGCTCGCTCGCCGTGTCGCGGCCGGTCAGCAGAACGGCCGTGACGCCTGCGTCTGAGAACATCGGTGCAAGCCGTTGATGATGCTGGCGCGCCAGGATTTCGGTCGGCGCCATCAGCGCGCCCTGAAACCCGCTTGAGGCCACGTCAGCCAGGGCGAGGGCGGCAACGGCGGTCTTGCCTGAGCCGACGTCGCCCTGCAGCAATCGTCCCATCTGCTGGCCGGACACCAGGTCGCGACGGATCTCGGCCACGGCCTGCGCCTGCGCGCCGGTGAGGGTGAAGGGCAGGCCGGCTTCCATGCGCCGCGACGCCTCGCCGGGCGCGATGACCGGAGCCGGGTGGATCAGGCGGGCGCGGCGGCGTCGGGCCAGCGCAAGCTGGTGAGCGAACAGTTCGTCAAAGGCGAGCCTCTGGCGGGACGGAGCGTCGGGGGACAGATCGGCCTCTCCCGTCGGCGCATGCACCGCCTCCAGCGCCGCGCGCCAGCCCGGCCAGCGACGCGCCTGTAGCCAAGCGGCGTCCTGCCACTCCGGCAGCTCAGGGGCGGTGGAGAGCGCGGCGCCGATCAGGCGGCGGACCTGTCGCGAGGTCAGCCCCTGTGTGCCCGGATAGGTCGGCTCGGCCGCAGGAATGTCGCCGGCCTTGTCGAGCGTGGCGACATCGGGGTGTGGGATCTGCACCTCGCCGTTAAAGCGCTCGACCTTGCCGGAGACGATCCGAAGCTCGCCGCGCGGCAGGAGCCGGTCGATGTGCTGCGGCGATCCGCCGAACCAGACCAGATGCACAAAGCCGGTGGCGTCGGAGGTGCGCACCTTGAGGGGCGCACCGGGTCGGCCGGGCGTGAACAGGCGATCGGCCGTCACTTCGAAAATTCCGTACTCGCCCTCCACAGCGTCGGCGGCGGTCATCGGGCGGCGCACCACCACGCCGGTTGGGGCAAGGAACAGCAGATCGCGCACCAGCGGCCCGGCGACCTTCTGCACCAGCGGCGCCATGCGCGGTCCCACGCCTTTCAGGCTGGTCACCTCCGCGAACAGGGGAAAGAGAATCGGCGGCCGCATGGTGGGCGGAACATAGCGAGACCGGACGCGCTGGCGAAGCGGGTCATGAGCCGCTATCTGACCGCTTCTGACTGCAGACCCGACCGGGCAAGGATTCTTGTGGCCGACACCGACGCGCGTCCCGACATCAAAGACCTGAAGAGCCAGAGGCTGGGGCGGATCAGCTTTCGCGCTTGGCGACGCGGCTTTCGTGAGGCCGACCTGGTGCTGGGGCCGTTCGCCGATCAGGTGGGGCCGAGCCTCAGCGACGATGAGCTGGACGCCTTTGAAGGGCTGCTGAACGAAGACGACCAGTTCCTCTACGGCTGGATCATCGAGCGGGAGCCGACGCCGCCTGAGCACGACCACACCTTAATGGCCAAGATCCGCGCCTTCATGCGGGCGCATGTGGCGGCGGAAGTGGCCAAGGGAGCCGGCTGATGGACGCGCAGATTCAACATCGCACCGATCAGGACCTCGGCGGCGCGCCTGAGGGTCTGGACGCGCTGGTCGTCGCCGAGCGGCTGAAGGCCGGCGGCGTCGGCCTGTTCGTCGCCCGGGATTACGGAAGGTCAGCCGCCTTCATCCAGGCTTTCCGCTTCTTTTCGCAAGACGTCGAGGTGCTGGAGTATCCGGCGTGGGACTGCCTGCCCTATGACCGGCTGAGCCCGACGGCGGGCGTTTCAGCGCAGCGCATGGCGACGCTGACGCGGCTCGCACAGCGCCAGGGTTCAGACAAGCCGCTGCTGGTGGTCACCACCGTCAATGCCGCGACCCAGCGCACGCCTCCCAAGCGCGTCACCACGGCCGCCGGTTTCGAGACCAAGGTCGGGCGCGACCTCGATACGCAGGCGCTGGAGGGCTACTTCGCCGCCAACGGCTATGTGCGGGCCTCCACCGTCTCGGAGCGCGGCGAGTTCGCGGTGCGAGGCGGGGTGATCGACGTCTTTCCGCCCGGCTTTGACGAGCCGGTGCGGTTGGACATGTTCGGTTCCGAGCTGGAGTCGATCCGCACATTCGATCCGGAGACGCAGCGATCGACGGGTCAGATGACCGCGGTGTCGCTGGCGCCGGTGTCGGAGGTCTTGCTGGACCGGGATGCGATCTCGCGCTTCCGCACCGGCTATCTGAAGCTGTTCGGCGCGCCCGGCGACGATCCGCTGTACGCCACCATCAGCGAGGGCGCGCGGCGGCAGGGCATGGAACAGTGGCTGCCGCTGTTCTACGACCGGCTGGACACCCTGTTCGATTATCTGCCCGACGACGCCTCGGTGTTCCTGGACAACCAGGTCGAGGCGGCCCGAGCCGAGCGCTGGGATCTGGCGGCGGACGCCTATGACGCGCGCAGCGAGGCGGCGAAGGCCAAGGGCTCGGCGGCCGCCAACCGCGCCCTGCCGCCCGGCGAACTGTATCTCAACGAGGGCGACTGGAACGGCGCCCTGGCGGGCCGCAACGTGCGGCGGCTGACGCCTTTCGCGGGCGGCGCCGAGGACGCGGGCGGGCGGCTGGGCCGCACCTTCGCCGCCGAGCGGTCGCAGGACAGCGTCAACCTGTTCGAGGCCGTGGCCCGGCACGCCGAGTCCCTGAAGACCGAAGGCCGGCGGGTGCTGTTCGCCTCCTGGACCGAGGGCTCGTCCGACCGGCTGCAGGCCATGCTGTCGGATCACGGCCTGCAGCATGTAGTGGCGGTGCGCGACTGGGCCGATGTGCAGGCGGCGCCGGAGGGCGTCTATCTGCGCGGGGTCCTGCCGGTCGAACACGGCTTCGTCACCGACGAGGTCGCCGTCATCTCCGAAACCGACATCCTGGGGGACCGGCTGGCCCGGCCGCGCAAGAAGCGTCGGGCGTCCAACTTCCTGGCCGAGGCGTCGGCCCTGACCACCGGCGATCTGGTGGTGCACCTCGACCACGGCATCGGGCGCTATGAGGGGCTGAAGACGCTAGATATCCAGCAGGCGCCGCACGACTGCCTGGAGCTGCTCTACGCCGGCGAAAGCAAGCTGTACCTGCCGGTCGAGAACATCGACCTGCTGACCCGCTACGGCACCGACGCCGACGGCGTTCAGCTGGACCGGCTGGGCGGCGCGGGCTGGCAGGCGCGCAAGGCCAAGGCCAAGGAGCGGCTGCGCGCCATGGCCGAGGGGCTGATCGCCCTAGCCGCCAAGCGCGCGCTGCGCCAGACCGAAGCCGTCACGCCGCCGCCGGGCCTGTTCTCGGAGTTCTGCGCCCGCTTCCCCTACGAGGAGACCGACGACCAGCTGAACGCCATCGGCGACGTGCTGGAGGACCTCGGCAAGGGCGTGCCGATGGATCGGCTGATCTGCGGCGACGTGGGCTTCGGCAAGACGGAGGTGGCGCTGCGCGCCGCGTTCGTCGTCGCCATGACCGGCCAGCAGGTGGCGATCGTCGCGCCCACCACTCTCTTGGCGCGCCAGCACTTCAAGACCTTCACCGAGCGGTTCGCCGGCTGGCCGGTCAAGGTCCGCCAGCTGTCGCGCATGGTGACCGGCAAGGAGGCCAATGAGACGCGCGCGGGGCTGAAGGACGGCTCGGTCGAGATCGTGGTCGGCACCCATGCAGTGCTGGCCGAACAGGTCGGCTTCCGCGACCTGGGCCTAGTGATCGTGGACGAGGAGCAGCACTTCGGCGTCAAGCACAAGGAGAAGCTGAAGACGCTGCGCGCCGACGTGCACCTGCTGACCCTGACCGCGACGCCGATCCCGCGCACCCTGCAGATGGCGCTGACGGGCATCCGGGAGATGTCGATCATCGCCACGCCGCCAGTCGATCGTCTGGCGGTGCGGACCTATGTCACGCCATGGGACCCGGTGCTGGTGCGCGAGGCGCTGCTGCGCGAAAAGTATCGCGGCGGCCAAGCCTACTATGTCGCGCCGCGCCTTAAGGACCTGCCGGACATCGAGCGCTTCCTGCGCGAGCAGGTGCCGGAGGTGAAGTTCGTCGTCGGCCACGGCCAGATGAGCGCGACCCAGTTGGAAGGCGTGATGAGCGCCTTCTACGACGGCGAGTACGACGTCCTGGTCTCGACCACCATCGTGGAAAGCGGCCTGGACATCCCGACCGCCAACACCCTGATCGTGCACCGCGCCGATATGTTCGGTCTCGCTCAGCTGTACCAGATCCGCGGACGGGTGGGGCGGTCCAAAGCACGGGCCTTCGCCTATCTGACCACCGATCCCAAGAAGCCGATGACGCTGTCGGCCGAGCGTCGGCTGCAGGTGCTGCAGTCGCTGGACAACCTCGGCGCCGGTTTCCAGCTGGCCAGTCACGACCTGGACCAGCGCGGCGGCGGCAACCTCTTGGGCGACGAGCAGTCGGGCCACATCCGCGAGGTGGGCGTCGAGCTGTACCAGCAGATGCTGGAGGATGCGGTCGCAGAGCTGAAGGAGAAGGGCGAGGGCGCGGTGGATCGCGGCTGGTCGCCGTCGATCAACGTCGGGGCGTCGGTCCTGATCCCCGAGGACTATGTGCCGGACCTGAACGTGCGCCTCAGCCTTTATCGCCGCCTGTCCGACGCCGAACAGGCCGAGGATCGCGAGGCCTTGGCCGCCGAGCTGATCGACCGGTTCGGACCGCTCCCCGACGAGGCGCAGCAACTGCTGCGGATCGTCGGCATCAAGGCCAACTGCCGCCGCGCCTGCATCGAGAAGATCGACATCGGGCCCAAGGGGGCGGTGCTGACGCTGCGCGACAACAGCTTCCCCAATCCCGGCGGTCTTGTCGGCCTGATCCAGAAGAACCACGCCTTCTGGAAGATCCGGCCGGACCAGAAGATCGTCGTGACCGGCGATTGGCCCAAGCCCGAAGAGCGGCTGAAGGTGGCCGAGCGCATCACCTCGGACCTGGCGCGGGTGGCGGCCGCCTGATGAGCGTCGCCTAGCGCGGCGAGCGCGCGTAGAGGTCGGCCGAGGCGCGCTCCAGCAGAGCGGCGGGGTTCTCGCCTACGCCGAGCTGGGCGCAGCCGACGTCGAAGTCGACCACGAACGGCGATCGGTCCGGTCCAGCGTCAAAGGCGGTGCAGCCGATCACCGCGGCGATCCGCTCGGCCGCCAGCCGCGCTTCGCCCGCGCGCGTGGCGGGCAGCGCCAGGGCGAAGACCTCGGGCGCTAGGCGGGCGGCGGTGTCCTCGACACGCACCAGGCGCGACACCATGGCCCCGATCTGCGGCAGGGCCCGATCAAGCCAGCCCCCGGTGCGGGACGCCACCACGCTGTCGCTCTGCCGCACGCGCAGCACGCAGACCGAGAGCGGGCGCTGGCGAAGGCGCGCGGCCTGGGCGACGCGAGTCAGGTGGGCGGCGAAAAGCTGCGGCGTGAACAGGCCGGTCGAGGCGTCGGTCAGCCCCGATCCGCGTACGCCGTCCAGCGCCCGACGCGTCACCTGCTGGCGACGATGCGTGCGGGCGAGGCCCAGGATGCGGCCGGCGGTCTCGTCCTCGGGCGTATCGGAGGCGGCCACGTCGGCGAAGCCCCGCTGATAAAGCTCGCCCAGATCGATTTCGGCCCGACCGCGCAAATAGAGCACCAATGGGATATGATAGAGGCGGGTGTTGCGCTTCATGCCCGAGGCGATCGACAGCGCTGGCGCATGATCATCGGCGCCCCACAGGACCGCCGCGTCAAAGGCGCTTTCGTGCAAATAGTCGAAGGCGGTGTAAGGCGTGGGGGCCGCCACCACCTCCGCGCCGCCGGCGGAAAGCGCGTTGGCGAGGGCGAGAAAGCGCCGATCGGCCGCGCCCGCCGCCAGGATGCGCAATGGACCGGCCGCCTCGTCCTCGATACGGCCCAGAGGTTCGCCGCGTTCGGCGAAGGTCAGCCGACGCAGGTGGAACTCCTCCTCGGCGATGGCGGCGCGTCCGAGTTGCTGAAGTCTCAGGGCCGCCTGCGCCGAGTGCGGCGTCGTGGACATGACGAGATCGGCGTCTGACTCTGCGTCTTCCGGCGCGCCGACCACCACGACAGGCAGGCGGCGGGGCTCGGCGGCCGCGCGAAAGGTCGCGATCACGCCAGGCGATAGCATCGCCGCATCGATGATGGCGGCTTCCAGCGGCAGGTCGGCGAGCGCGACGGCGGCCCCCTCGACGCTGTCCGACAACACGGTGCGCCAGCCGAGGCCGTCCAGCCCGTAAGCCAGATCCGCCAGCCGGTCATCGACCGCCAGGACCAGCACGCGCGCGCTCGCGGGCGGGCTCTCGATGTCGGAGGCCTCTATCAATCTGGTCGTCATCCGTGAACTGGCCGTCCGCATCTGAGCGCGAGCATAGCGAGCGCTTCCTTTACGAAGCAATGCCGTGGCCGACGTCCGGCCAATATGTCCCCAAGGCTTTGCGGCGGAGCGAATTGCGTTAGTTTGTCCGGCTGTTGCGCATCTCGCGGGGACCAGCTTGTTTTTTGGACTAGGGGACGTCGCGCGGCTCGCCGGCCGGGCTTTCGCCCGCAGCTGGGGCCGCGACGTCATGCTCTATACGGGCGGGGTGTCGTTCTTCGCCCTGCTCGCGGTGTTTCCGGCGGTCGCGATCCTGATCGGCTTCTACAAGGCGGTGCTGTCGATCGGGCAGGTCAGCGAGCAGGCGTTCGCCCTGGCCGAGCTGATGCCGCACGCGGCGCAGGGCATATTCCGTGAGGAGATCGGACGGCTCGCCAACGCCTCGGCGCGCACCGTGTCGGCTCAAAGCGCCTTCGCCGTCCTGGTCGGCGCCTACGCCGCGCACCGGGGGTTCAAGGCGCTGCTGGCCGGGCTGAACCTGATCCATGACGAAACGGAGCCGCACGGCTTCTTCAAGTTCAACCTCCTGGCCTTTTTCGTCGCGGTGTTCGCCTTTGTGCTGTTCACCGTGGTGTCGGGGTCGGTGGTCACCCTTCGAATCTTGGGGCATGCCTCGGGCGAGGGGTCGTTGATGGGGCTGGGCGTCCTGTTCGACGCCGTGGCGCCCTCGGCCGGACTGGTGGTCGGGCTGACGCTGCTCTACCGCTATGCCATGAGTCACCGGACGCCGGTGGCCTGGCTTCCGGCGGTGGTGGGCGGCTCGGTCGCCACCCTGATGTCGGTGGTGTCGTCGTGGTTGTGCGCCATCTATGTGGAGCAGATCGCGCCGCTGGGGGCGACCTACGGCTCGGTCGGCGCGGTGGTGGTGCTGCTGATCTGGCTGTCTTGGAACGTCAACGCCGTCTTCTATGGCGGGGCCTTCGCCACCGAGATGGAGATCGCGAAGGCTCGGGCGGCGGAGAAGGCGCGCGATCCCGAAGATTCGGTGGTCAGCTTTCCATCGCGCGGGCGTCTGGCGCAGGGCCGGGATCCCCGCACTCGACCGTGAGCGTCAGCACACCCGCGTCCTCGGTGACCGACAGCAGGCGGCCGCCGCGCTGAGCGAGGAGGTGCGGCGCATCGATCCGCGCCATCGGGTCTGTCGCTAAAAGGATCAAACGATCGCCGGCCTGGGCCGCGCGCATCGCTTTCATCAGCTTCAGGGTCGGCACCGGACAGGCGTGGCCCCGCGCGTCGACGACGACGGGCGAACTCACGCGGCGGCGATCCGGGCGGCCAGCATATGCAACGCCTGCTCCACGCTGGCGAGACGCACACCCTCACGGCCGATGTCGCCGAACCGCGCGGCGTGGTGAACGACTCCGTCGGGGCCGGCCGCCGCGAAATGGACCAAGCCGACGGGCTTGTCCGCCGAGCCGCCGCCCGGCCCCGCGATCCCCGTCACCGCGACCGCAACCTGCGCCTGGGATCGTTGAAGCGCGCCTTCCGCCATAGCGCGGGCGACGGGTTCGGACACCGCGCCATGGACTCCGATCAGCGCGGCCGGAACCTCCAGCATCTGCGCCTTGGCTTCGTTGCTGTATGTGACGAAGCCGCGATCGACCACCGCGGACGAGCCCGCCACACCGGTCAGCGCCCCCGCGACCAGGCCGCCGGTGCAGCTTTCGGCCGTGGCCAGCATCAGCCCCTTGGCCGCAGCCGTCTCGATCACGCGGTGGGCCAAAGCTTCAATGTCGTGCGGCGTCATGGCCTTTCTTATCCGGGGCGATCCGGTCTAACCAGCCTCATGACCGACGCGGCCCTTTCTCCAGCACCGGCAAGACGACGGGGATCGCAGACGCGCGTGCTGTTCGCCGCCGCGATCTTCACCTCGGCGGCGCTGGTCTTCACCGTCCAGCCCATGGTGACCAAGCTGGTGCTGCCGATGCTGGGCGGGTCGCCTTCGGTGTGGAACACCTCCATGGTGTTCTTTCAGGCGGCGCTACTGGTCGGCTACGCCTACGCCCACGGCCTGCAGCGGATGGGTTCGCTGAAGGCGCAGGCCGGCGTGCACCTGGCGCTTCTACTGGTCGCGGCGCTGTTTCTGCCGCTGAGGATCAGCGGCCTGCTGGGCGACCCCGATCCGAACGCGCCGATCGTCTGGCTGTTGGCGACGCTGGCGCTTTCGGTGGGCGCGCCGTTCGCGGTGCTGTCGGCGACGGCGCCCCTGATGCAGGCGTGGTTCGCGCGGCTGCGGGCGGGGCATGCGGACGGCGCCAACCCGTACGTTCTTTACGCCGCCTCCAACCTCGGCAGCTTTCTGGCCCTGCTCGCCTATCCGATCCTGATCGAGCCGCTGACGGCCCTGTCGGGCCAGCGGTGGGGGTGGAGCGGCGGCTACGGCCTGTTCGTGGTCATGGTCGCGGTGCTGGGCGCGGCGATCTGGAGACGGCGGGAGATCGCGGCGAGCGCGCCGGCGAGGCTGGCGGCCAGCCCGCCGATCCCCTGGCGCGAGAAGGGCGTGCTGGTGCTGCTGGCCGCCGCGCCCTCCAGCCTGATGCTGGGGGTCACGGCGCACCTGTCGGTGGATGTGGCGTCCGCGCCCTTCCTGTGGGTCGCGCCGCTCGCCCTGTATCTGCTGACCTTCGTGATCGCCTTTTCGGCCCGGCCGGTCATTCCGTTCGAGACGACCCTGGTGCTTTCGGCGGCGCTGGGCGCGGCGGTGGTCAGCATGGCGGCGTTCAAGACCGGCGAGTGGGTGGTGCTGTTCGGCATGCACCTGCTGGCCTTCTTCTTTATCGCCTTGTTGTGCCATCAGCGACTGGCGCAGCGGCGTCCGGCGCCCGACCGGTTGACCGAGTTCTTTCTGCTGCTGTCGCTGGGCGGTGTCGTGGGCGGCGCGTTCAACGCCCTGCTGGCGCCGGTGCTGTTCAATACGGTGTGGGAGTATCCGCTGGTGCTGGTCCTGGTCGGACTGGCGCGGCCCTGGGACAAGGGGGCGCTGAGCCGGGTCGAGATCGCGGCGATTGCGCTGGGCGCCGTCATCATCCTGACCCCGCCGATCGCGCTGGAGATCATCCGCTATCAGCCCGACATCCGGGCGGTGCTGAGCAACCAGGCGCTGATCCACATCTCGCAGCTGGTGTTCGGCCTGGGCGCCATTTGCGCCTTTCTGGTGCGGGACCGCGCGCCGGTCTTCACCCTGATGCTGGCCATGCTGACGGCTTCGGCGCACCACATCCCGCGCGGCTATGAGTGGAACCTGTCGGAGCGCAGCTTCTTCGGCGTGATGCGCGTGGCGACGACCTATGACGCCAGACTGGGCGGCGACGTTCATGTGCTGATGCACGGCACCACGCTGCACGGCGCGCAGCCGACCTCGCCTGTGTCGCGCTGCTCGCCCACCCTCTACTACGCCACGGGCACGCCGCTGGGGCAGGCGGCGCTGAAGATCCAGGAGCGGCGTCCCAACGGTGCGAACATCGGCGTGGTCGGGCAGGGCTCGGGCGCCATGGCCGCCTACAAGCGGGCCGAGGATCGGCTGACCTTTTTCGAGATCGACCCGATGATGGATCGGCTGTCGCGCGATCCGCGCTGGTTCACCTTCATCTCAGACTGCGCGGACGGGCCGGTGCGTACGGTGTTGGGCGATGCCCGTCTGACGCTGAACAAGGAGTCGGCGGGGTCGTACGACCTTCTGGTGATCGACGCCTTCTCCTCGGACGCGGTGCCGACGCACCTGCTGACCACCGAGGCGATCGCCGGCTACCTGCGCCTGCTGCGGCCGGAGGGAGCGGTGGTGCTGCACCTGTCGAACCGCAATCTGGAGATCACCCTGCCGGCGTCGGCGGCGGCGCAGACGCTGAATGCGCCCAGCCTGCACCAGGTGTTCATCGAGGATCCGGCCCAGCCGGACATGTCCGAAGCCTCGACGGAGGCGCTGGTGATCGCGCCGACGGAAGCCGGGCTCGCCGCCTTCCGCGCCGATCCGCGCTGGCGAACGCTCGCGCCGACCGAGGTGCGGCCCTGGACCGACGACTACGTCAATCTGTTCGGCTCTCTGGTGCGCCAGATGCGCTATGCGGCGGGCTGAGGCGCGGGCAGTTCGATCGCGCAGACGGCCTGGGCGGCGAGGCCTTCGTTCCGCCCGGTAAAGCCCAGCCCTTCGGACGTAGTGGCCTTCACGCTGACGGCGTCCAGCGGCAGCTGAAGCAGATCGGCGATGCGCTCGCGCATGGCCAGCCGGTGTGGCTTCACCTTGGGCTGTTCGCAGATCAGGGTCACGTCGACATTGACGATCCGGCCGCCGCGCGCCGTGACCATGCCGGCCGCGTGCAGCAGGAACTGGTCGGAGGATGCGCCCTTCCACTTCGGATCGCTGGGCGGGAAGTGATCGCCGATGTCGCCCTCGGCCAAGGCGCCCAGGATGGCGTCGGTCAGGGCGTGGAGACCCGCGTCCGCATCCGAATGACCGATCAGCGTCTGGTCGTGCGGCACCTCGATCCCGCACAGCCACACAGATCCGCCCGGTCCCCAGCGATGCACGTCATAGCCCGAGCCGATGCGGGTCTGGCGGGGGATCAGGGCTTCGGCCACGGCGAAATCCTCAGGGTAGGTGAGTTTGAGCAGGCGGGTATCGCCCTCGATCAGTCGGACGGTTCCGCCGGCGGCCTGAACCACCGACGCCTCATCGGTAGGCGGCTCGGAGCGGGGCCAGGCGGCGTAGGCGCGCTCGATGACGCCGCGGCGAAAGGCTTGGGGCGTTTGGGCGCGCCACAGGCTTGCGCGATCCACGGCGCCCGCCATCACGCCGTCCGCATCCCCTCGACGCAAGCTGTCGGCGACGGCCAGGGCGGGCAGGGCGCCGTCGGCGTGGTCCAGCGCCCTGATCAAGCCCTCGATGATGTCCCGGGACAGAAGCGGGCGCGCCGCATCGTGGATCAGCACGGCTGCATCGGGCGCGCAGGTCAGCGCCGCCAGGCCAGAACGGACGGAATCGGCGCGCTCGATCCCGCCTGCGACAGCTCTCCACCCCGCCAGGCCGTGCAGCGCCTGCGCCATGCGCGCCTCGTCGCCGGGCGCGACAACGACCACGATTTCGCCGGCGCCCGCGCCCTGAAGAGCCTCCACCGACCAGCGCACAACGGGCTTGCCGGCCAGCAGCCGATACTGCTTGTCGCCGCCCGCGCGCGAGCCCGAGCCCGCCGCGACCACAATGGCTGAAAAGGTCATGTCGGCCTTCTAGGCGGCGCGGTCGAGCTTGACGAGGGGGCGCGAAGGAGGGCGAAGAGGCGCGCATGACCTCATCCCTTCAGATCGGCGACGTGACGATCCCCGGCCGCGTGCTGATGGCGCCGATGACCGGCGTGACCGACCTGCCCTTCCGTCAGGTCGCCTCGCGGCTGGGCGCCGCCTATGTGGCGACCGAGATGGTGGCCTCTGCCGAGCTGGCGCGGGGACGGCCGGACGTGGTGCGGCGCGCAGCGGTGGGCGAGGGGCTGCCGCTGACGGTGATCCAGCTGGTCGGGCGCGACCCGGAGGCGATGGCGGAGGGTGCGCGGATAGCCGAGGCCGCCGGCGCCGACATCGTCGACCTGAATTTCGGCTGCCCCGCCAAGGAGGTCACCGGCGTCGCCTCCGGCTCGGCCCTGATGCGCACGCCCGACCTCGCACGGCGGATCATGGAGGCGGTGGTCGGCGCGACTGCGCGGCCCGTGACGGTCAAGATGCGGCTCGGCTGGGACGACGACAGCCGCAACGCGCCCGAGCTCGCGCGCGCGGCCGAGACGATCGGCGTGAAGGCGGTGACCGTGCACGGCCGCACCCGCAAGCAGTTCTACACTGGTCTGGCGGATTGGGACGCGGTGGGCGAGGTCAAGGCCGCGGTGTCCATCCCCGTGATCGTCAACGGCGACATCCTGACGGCGGAGGATGCGCGCGAGGCGCTGAGCCGCTCGGGCGCCGACGCCCTGATGCTGGGGCGCGGAGTCTATGGCCGACCGTGGCTGGCGTCGCATCTGGATCAGGCGCTGATCGACGAAACGCGGCTGCGTGAGCCGGATCGGGAGGAGCGGCTGGGCATCGTGGTCGAGCATCTGCGCGCCTCTGTCGCCTTCTACGGCCTGCCGCTGGGTCTGAAGATGTTCCGCAAGCACCTGGGCTGGTACATCGAGCAGGCGCCGTGGCCTGAAGGCGCCGCCGACCGACGCGCGGCCAAGGCCTCGCTCTGCCGGCTGGAAACGCCCGGCGAGGTGGAGGCCGCGCTTTCGGCGCTCTGGCGGCAAGAAATGGCGCAAACGCGCAACTCTGCTGTTGAAAGCGGGCAACAGGTGTCGGAAACTGCCATGGCATGACGGACACGCCCGCAGTCGTGACTTCTGAGGCCGACGCCGATCTGGCGCACGGGTCGTTCTGGGGTCGACTGCAGCACGGGCGGGCTCGCAACGCCTTCGCAGCCGCCTATGCGGTGGCGGCCCTGGTGACCGCCGCCAGCATCTGGCTGTTCGCCGTCGCGCCCAGCGCCTCGGGCGGCGCGCGGGCGGCGGCCGGCGACATCGTGCTGTACGTGCTGTTCGCCAATCTTGTCTTGATCGGCGTGCTGGCGGCCCTGCTTGGACGGCGCGTGCTGGCCCTGGCGAGGAGCCGGCAGGAGGCGGGAGCGCGGCTGCACCTGCGCTTTGTGGCCTTGTTCTCCGCCGTGGCCGTCGCGCCGGCCATCCTGATCGCCCTGATCTTCGGCATGTTGGTCAACCGTGGTGTCGACCAGTGGTTCAGCCAGAACGTCCAGGCCTCGGTCGAGAACGGAGCCGAGATCGGGCGGGCCTATATCGGCGACGTGTCCGCCGCCATGGATGCCGACCTCCTGACCATCGCGGACCAGCTGGACAGTGCCCGTCCGCTGTTCGAACAACGCATCCAGTTTTCGGATGCGCTGGCCCAGGTCGGGCAGATCTTCGGCTATCCGGCGATCTACATCCTGAACGGGGAAGGCGAGGTGCTGGCGCGGGGCGAGCAGCCCGGCGCGCCGCCTTACCTGTCCCCGCCGCGTTCTGAGCTGGAGGCCGCGGCCGAGGGAGGCAAGCCGCCGCAGCAGGTGACGCAGAACCCGGACACCGTCCGTTCGATCATCGCCTTGCCCGCTTATGGCGACGCCTATCTCTATCTGGTGCGGCCGCTGCGCGACGGGCTGATCGCGCGGATGAACGACTCCAGCCGGTCCATTCAGGCCTATCGCGAGGCGCAGGACAGCCGCGCCCTGATCCAGACCGTGTTTGCGCTCAGCTATCTGGAGACGGCGCTGCTGGTTCTGGTCGGGGCGGTGTGGCTGGGGATGTCGGCCGCGAGCGCGATTTCGGCGCCGATAGGACGGCTGGTGCGGGCGGCCGACCAGGCGGCCGGCGGCGACCTGACCGTGCGGGTGGAGGACGGCGGCGCGCCCGCCGAGATCGCCGACCTGTCGCGCGCCTTCAACCGCATGACCGAAGACCTGCAGGCCCAGCAAAGCGCGCTCAAGGCCGCAGGCGACGAGGCCAAGGATCGCAGCCGCTTCATCGAGACCGTGCTGTCGGGGGTCTCAGCGGGCGTGATCGGGCTGGACCGCCATGGCCGCATCTCGGCCATCAACGACAGCGCCCGCCAACTGCTGGCCATCCCCGAAGGGGAGGTGCACGGCCAGCCTCTGGCGACCCTTTCGCCCGAACTGAGCGATCTGGTGGGGCGGGCCGAGGCGCACATCGAAGAGGATATCGACGTCAGCCGCGACGGCGAGACCCGGCGCCTGCGTGTGCGCATCGAAGGCGGCTTCGGCGGCGAAATGGTGCTGACGTTCGACGACATCACCCGCCTGGTCACGGCACAGCGCAACGCCGCCTGGCGTGACGTGGCCCGCCGCATCGCCCACGAGATCAAGAACCCGCTGACGCCGATCCAGCTGTCGGCCGAGCGGTTGAAACGTCGCTATCGGCCCCAGGTCGGCGACGACGTGGAGGTCTTCGACCGCTGCACGGACACCATCATCCGCCAGGTGGGGGACATCGGGCGGATGGTGGACGAGTTTTCGTCCTTTGCGCGGATGCCCGCCCCGCGCTTTGCGCGTGAGGATCCGGCCGAGCTTTTGCGTCAGGCGGTGTTCGCGCAACGCGTGGCGAGCCCCGATGTGGCGCTGCAGCTCGTCGAGCCGCTGCCGATCGCGGTTCTGCACTGCGACGGCCGCATGGTTGGTCAGGCGCTGGTCAACATCCTGAAGAACGCTGGCGAAGCGGTGATGGCGCGACGTGCTGTCGACAACCACGCAGACGGCGGCGTCGTCGCCTCACTGGTCGTCGAAAGCGGTGCGGCCGTGTTCGTGATCGAGGACGACGGCGTCGGCCTGCCGTCGCGCGATCGCGACCGCCTGACCGAACCCTATGTCACCACGCGCGAGAAGGGCACGGGCCTCGGCCTGGCCATCGTCAAGCGCATCTGCGAGGACCACGGCGGCGAGCTGAAGCTGGCCGATGCCGAGACCTTCGGCGGCGCGCGCGTGTGCCTGATCTTCCCCCTGCAACCCACCGGCGTCGCCGGCGACCCGGCGCCCGCCCGCGCCCTGGTCGCGGCTGAATAGGAGCGAGACCTGATGCGATCCACAGGTTCCGACATTCTGGTCGTCGACGACGAAGCCGACATCCGCGAGCTGGTCTCCGGGCTTCTGGAGGACGAGG
This sequence comes from Pseudomonadota bacterium, assembly GCA_023456105.1. GTDB lineage: Bacteria > Pseudomonadota > Alphaproteobacteria > Caulobacterales > Caulobacteraceae > Brevundimonas. The sequence goes on from JAEYAO010000105.1 coordinate 65,648, forward strand.
GGCACGCGGTGCGCGTCGCTTCCAACTCCGACGAGGCCTTGGCGGCGATCCGGGCGCGGCGGCCGTCGCTGGCCATTCTGGACATCTGGATGCAAGGCGGCGGGCTGGACGGGCTGGAGCTGCTGGACGTCATCAAGGGGCTGGACTCCGACCTGCCGGTGGTGATGATCTCGGGCCACGGCAACATCGAGACGGCCGTCAGCGCGCTGAAACGGGGCGCCTACGACTTCATCGAAAAGCCGTTCAAGTCGGACCGGCTGGTGGTGGTGGTCGAGCGCGCCATCGAGGCGGCGACCCTGAGGCGCGAGAACCGGCGGCTGCGCGCCCAGACCATGGTCCCCACCGGCCTGATCGGGCGTTCGGCGGCGGCGCAGGCGCTGCGCTCCACCATCGGCAAGGTGGCCCAGGCCAACAGCCGCGTGCTGATCTCGGGCCCCGCCGGCTCGGGCAAGGAGTTGGTGGCGCGCCAGATCCACGAGAACAGTCCGCGCGCCCGCGCCGAGTTCGTCGCCATATCGGCCGCCGGCATGACGCCCGAACGGCTCGACGTCGAATTGTTCGGCGAGGAAGGCCAGGACGGCCGACCTCGCAAGATCGGCGTCTTTGAACGCGCTCACAACGGCACCCTCTATCTCGACGAGATCAGCGATATGCCCCGCGAAAGCCAGAGCCGCATCCTGCGGGTGCTGGTGGACCAGAGGTTCCGCCGCGTCGGCGGCGAGCAGGACGTGCAGGTGGACGTGCGCGTGGTCACCTCGACCTCTCGCGACCTCAAGGCCGAGATCGCCGAGGGACGGTTCCGCGAGGACCTGTTCCACCGGCTGAACGTGGTGCCGATCCGGGTGCCCGCCCTGTCGGAACGACGCGAGGACATCGCCGAACTGGTCGAGTTCTTCGTCGACACTATCGCGGGATCGCAGGGCCTGCCGCGACGCACCATCGGCGACGACGCCGTGGCCGTGCTGCAGGTTCATCCCTGGCCCGGCAACATCCGGCAGCTGAGGAACAATATCGAGCGGCTGCTGATCCTGGCGACCGGGGATCCGGCTCAGCCGATAACAGCCGACATGCTGCCGCAGGAGGTGGCGACCTCGAACAGTCCGTCGTCGCTGGGGGCCGAGCGCACCATCGCCCTGCCTCTCCGCGAAGCGCGCGAGGTGTTCGAGCGTGAATATCTGGCCGCCCAGATCATGCGGTTCGGCGGCAATATCTCTCGCACCGCCGCCTTTATCGGCATGGAACGCTCGGCCCTGCACCGGAAGCTGAAGTCGCTGGGGGTCTCGCCCGCCCGCGGGTCCGAAGAGGAAGAAGCCGCCTGATGTCGCGCGTCGCCTACGTCAACGGTGTCTACCGGTCGCACGGCGAGGCCGTGATCCACGTCGAGGATCGCGGCTTCCAGTTCGCCGACGGCGTCTATGAAGTCTGGTCAGTGTTTGATGGTCGTCTGGCCGACTTCGACGGGCATCTAACACGCCTTAAGCGCAGCCTGACCGAGCTGAAGATCGACATCCCGATGAGCGACGGCGCCCTGTCGCGCGTGCTGAACGAGACCATCCGCCGGAACCGCGTCCGCAACGGCATTGTCTATCTGCAGGTGACGCGCGGCACGGCGTCGCGAGATCACGCCTTTCCCCGGGATGTCGCGCCCAGCATCGTGGTGACGGCCAGGACCATCGATCTGAGCAAGGGCGAGGCGCTGGCGAAAAACGGCGCGGCGGGCGTGACCCAGCCGGACATTCGCTGGGGCCGCTGCGACATCAAGACGGTGGGGCTGTTGCCGAACGTGCTGGCCAAGCAGGCGGCGCGCGAAAAGGGCGCCTATGAATGCCTGATGTTCGACGAGATGGGGCTGGTCACGGAAGGGTCGTCCACCAACGCCTGGATCGTGGACGAGCACGGCAAGCTGCGCACCCGAGACGCGCAGGCCAACATCCTGAAGGGCATCACACGGACAGCCCTGATGAAGCTGGCCGAAGTGGAAGGGATCGAGCTGGAGGAGCGCGCCTTCACTGTGGAGGAGGCCAAACGCGCGCGCGAGGTGTTCGTCACCGCCGCCAGCTCGTTCGTGATGCCGCTGGTGTCGCTGGACGGCGTGCGGATCGGCGACGGTCGTCCAGGGCCGGTCGCGACGCGGCTGCGCGAACTCTATCTTGAACAAGCCCGCCGCGAGGCCATCTAGGCGTTGCGGGTTTGCGGCGCCGGCGGTTAAGGTTCGCCGCTGCTTCCCCTCGCCAAACTCCGGCGACAAACAATCAAGAACAGGACCAACCTGCCATGTCGCAAGACAAGAAACAGAGCCTTCAGGACACCTTCCTCAACTCGGTCCGCAAGACCAAGACGCCCCTGACCATCTTCCTGGTCAACGGCGTCAAGCTGCAGGGGATCGTGACCTGGTTCGACAACTTCTGCGTGCTTCTGCGCCGCGACGGCCAGTCGCAGCTGGTCTATAAGCACGCCATCTCCACCATCATGCCGTCCGCGCCCGTCCAGCTGTACGAGCCGGAGACCGAAGAAGACTGATTGACCTCCAAACTCATTGATCATGCCGCCCCCGTTCAGCGGGCGGTCGTCATTCATCCCGACGGGCGCTCCGAGTCGCCGCGCCTCGCGCAGGAGCGTCTGGACGAAGCCTCGGGCCTCGCCCGCGCGCTTGATCTCGACATCCGCGCCGAAGAGATCGTCCGGATGCGCAAGGTGGCGCCGGCGACCCTGTTCGGCTCGGGCAAGGTGGACGAACTCGCCGCCCTGATCCGCGCGGCAGAGGCGGACGTCGCCGTCATCGACGACCAGCTGTCGCCGGTCCAGCAGCGCAATCTCGAAAAGGCCTGGGAGGTGAAGGTCGTCGACCGCACCGGACTGATCCTGGAGATCTTCGGGCGGCGCGCGCGCACCAAGGAAGGGCGGCTGCAGGTCGAACTGGCGCGGCTGGACTACGAGCGGTCGCGGCTGGTCCGCACCTGGACCCACCTGGAGCGCCAGCGCGGCGGCACCGGCTCGACCGGCGGCCCCGGCGAAACCCAGATCGAGCTCGACCGCCGCCTGATCGCCGACCGCATCGTCAAGCTGAAGGCGGAGCTGGAGGAGGTGCGCCGCACGCGCGGCCTGCATCGTACGGCGCGCAAGCGCGTGCCGTTCCCGACCGTCGCCTTGGTGGGCTACACCAATGCGGGCAAGTCGACGCTGTTCAACCGGCTGACGGGCTCGGAGGTGCTGGCCAAGGACCTGCTGTTCGCCACGCTGGACACCACCCAGCGCACCATTCGCCTGCCGCAGGGCCGGCCGGCGATCATCGCCGACACCGTGGGCTTCGTCTCGGACCTGCCGCACGAACTGGTGGAGAGCTTCCGCGCCACGCTGGAAGAGGTGGGCGAAGCGGACCTGATCCTGCACGTGCGCGACATCGCCTCGCCCGACACCGCGGCGCAGGCGGCCGATGTCGAGGCGGTGCTGAAGCAGATTCCGACGCCGGAAGGCCGCATCCGCCGGGTGCTGGAAGTCTGGAACAAGATCGACCTTCTGGAGCCGGAGGCGCGCGAGACCGTGCTCGGTCAGGCCGAGCGCCTCGGCGACGAAGGCAAGGCGGCGGCCGTCTCGGCCTGGACCGGCGAGGGGCTGGAGGCCTTGCGTGAGGCCATCGCCGGACTGATCGACGATGATCCGGAGACGGAGATCATCCTTGAGCCCGCGCAAGGCGAGGCGCTGGCCTGGCTGTACGAGCACGGCCGCGTAACATCTCGCGAAACCGACGAGGACGGCCGCACACGCCTTGTGGTCCGGCTTCATCCGGCGGCGCTGGGCCGATTCGAGCGGCAGTATCCCCATCTGGCGGGCTGATCCGTCGTGGCGCTGATCGAGACGATCCTGTTCCTGCTGCTGGCGGTGGTGGTGTCGGGCTCGATCGCGCGCATGAGCGGGGTCGCCCTGCCGCTGGTGCAGATCGCGCTGGGCGCCGTGATCGTCCTGATCAGCGGAGAGTCCGTCGATCTGGAGCCGGACATCTTCTTTCTGCTGTTTTTGCCGCCGCTGCTGTTTCTGGACGGCTGGCGCATTCCCAAGGAGGCGGTGTTCCGCGATCGCGCGGTGGTGCTGGAACTGGCGCTGGGCTTGGTGGTGTTCACCGTTCTTGGCGTGGGTTTCCTGATCCACTGGATGATCCCGGGCATGCCGCTGGCCGTGGCCTTTGCGCTGGCGGCCATCCTGTCGCCGACCGATCCGATCGCGGTGCAGGCGGTGGCGGCGCGCGCGCCGATCCCAAAGCGGCTTATGCACATACTGGAAGGCGAGTCGCTGCTGAACGACGCCACGGGCCTGACCTGCATGCGCATCGCGGTGATCGCCGCCACCACCGGCGCCTTCTCCCTGACGTCCGCCGTGACCACCTTCGCCTGGCTGGCTGTGGGCGGGATCGCCGCGGGCGTGGCCGTGACCTTCGCCATCAGCTACGCCAAGCTGTGGGTCAGCAGACGCTGGGGGGAGGATGTCGGGGCGCAGATCTTGATCAGCCTGCTGATCCCGTTCGCCGCCTATCTGGCGGCGGAGGAGCTGCATGCGTCGGGCATCCTGGCGGCGGTGGCGGCCGGCGTGACCATGAGCTTCACGGAGCGCAGCAATCAGGCGCTGGCCTCGACCCGCATCCGGCGCACGGCGGTGTGGGATGCGGTGCAGTTCACCGCCAACGGCCTGATCTTCGTGATCCTTGGCGAGCAGATGCCGTCGATCTTGTCCCGCGCCGCGGAAGTGATCGACTCGACGCCGCGCGACGAGGTGTGGTGGCTGGGCGTCTATGTGCTGGCCATCGTCGCGGCGCTTGCGGCCCTGCGCTTCGCCTGGGTGTGGACGTCGCTGAAGCTGACGCTGTTCCGCAAACGCCGGCGGGGAGCGCAGCCCCGCGTGGGCTTGCGGTTGGTGGCTGTGATGTCGCTGGCGGGGGTGCGCGGAGCCATCACCCTGGCCGGCATCCTGACGCTGCCGTTCGTGCTGGGCGACGGTTCGCCGATGCCGGCGCGAAATCTAGCCATCTTTCTGGCGGCGGGGGTCATCGTGGTGTCCCTGGTGCTCGCCACGGTCGCCCTGCCGCCGTTGTTGAAGTCCATCGAGCTGCCGCCGGAACCGTCGCACCAGCGCGAGGAGGACCGGTCCCGCGTGGCCGCTGCCGAGGCCGCCCTGCGCGCCATCGAGGACGCCCAGCACGCCATGGCGGAGGGGCGGCCGAACCCCGACCTGTATGCCGACACGGCCTCGCGCCTGATGGAGATCTATCGCCAGCGCATCGCCAGTCGCTCCCACACGGCCGAGGACGATGCCGCCATGGCGCGTCGGATCGACGAGATCGAGCGCCGCCTGCGCCTGACGGGCTTGGCCGCCGAGCGGGAGGAGCTGATGCGACTGGCGCGCTCGCGTCACATCGACGAGGTCACGGCTCGGCGCCTGATCCGCGAGGTGGACCTGCAGGAACTTCGCTACGTCTAGACGGCTTCGATGAAGGCGGAGACCGAGGCGTAGTCCGCGGCGACATGGCGCGCGCCCTGCGCCCGCAGGCGCTCTCCGTGACCGTCCCGCACATGGCCGCCCGCCAGAAGGCCGACCACCGTCATGCCGGCCGCGACGCCGGCCTGAACGCCCGCCTCGCTGTCCTCGATCACCAGCACCCGCGAGGGATCGACGCCCATGTCGTCGGCCGCATAGAGGAACACGTCCGGATGCGGCTTGCCGCGCTGGACGTGGTGCGCGGCGCTGTAGAGGTTCGGCTCGAAGGCGTCGCTCAGCCCGAAGCGGTTCAAGCCCAACCGCAGCCATTCCAGGTTGCTGGACGAAGCGATGCATCGACGCTCCGGCCGCGCGGCGAGGAAATCCTGCAGCCCCGCGACCGGCAGCAGCGATCGCTCGGCCTGCGCGTGACAGGCTTGGCCGAAGCCGACGTGAAAGTCGTCGGGGCATGCCCTGCCATGGCGCGCCTCCACATCGGCGCGGTTGTCGCGCCAACGCCGCCCGACATAGCGGGCCAGCACCTCCTCCAGCGTGGTCGGCATGCCCAGCGCCGTCAGTTGTTCCGCCAGGATGGTGCTGCTCAGAACCTCCGAATCCGCCACCACGCCGTCGTAGTCGAAGATGATGAGGTCGTAGTTCACGCGGCCGGCTTTTCGGCCGCCTTTGCGGCGTCCCAGAGGCGATCCATCTCTTCAAGCGTGGACTGCTCGGGTGTGCGGCCGCCCTTTTGCAGTTCGGCCTCGATGAAGCCGAAGCGGCGCACGAACTTGGCGTTGGCGGCGCGCAGGGCGTCTTCCGGCTCGACCTCCAGCTTGCGCGCCAGATTGGCGACGACGAACAGCAGGTCGCCCAACTCTTCGCGAGCCTTGGCCATGTCGCCGGCGGCGATCTCGGCGCGCAGCTCCTCGACCTCTTCCGCCAGTTTGTCGAAGACCTCGTCGGTGGACGGCCAGTCGAAGCCGACGCGCCCGGCGCGCTTGGTCAGCTTGGCGGCGCGGGTGAGGGCGGGCAGGGCGACCGGCACGTCGTCCAGCACGCCGCCTTGCGCGCGGGCCCTGCGCTCGGCCGCCTTGATGTCCTCCCAGCGCGCCTTCTGGGCGCCGGCTGTATCGCGCGCGGCGTCTTCGGCGAAGACGTGCGGGTGGCGACGGACCAGCTTTTCGATGATGGCCTGAACCACGTCGTCAAAAGCGAAGTCGCCGGCCTCTTCGGCCATGCGGGCGTGGAAAATGACCTGGAACAGCAGGTCGCCCAGCTCTGACTTCAGATCGTCCATGTCGCTGCGCTCGATGGCGTCGGCGACCTCGTAGGCTTCCTCGACCGTATAGGGGGCGATGGTGGCGAAGGTCTGCTCCACGTCCCAGGGGCAGCCGCCGTCCGGGTCGCGCAGTCGGACCATGATGGCTTTCAGCTGGTCGATGGGGGTCATGCGGAAACTCCGTCTCGCGCGGCAAGGGCGAGGCGGATCTGCTCGTGCCGGGCGGGCGTTAGCGGATAGCCCTTCAGCACCCAGGCCGCCAGCGCGATCAGCACGGCGGGCGCCGCCACGAACAGGACCTGGAGGACCACCAGCGACACGCCGCTGTTGCCGCCCGCCGGCGCCACGGCCTGAAAGCCGACGGTCTGCAGGATCAGATAGGGGATCAGCGCCAGCACATGGCCGATCTTGGTGGTGGCGGACAGGATGGAGAACATCAAGCCGGTCCGATCCACTCCAGTCTCCAATCTCACCTCATCGCCCGCGTCGGCCATCATGGCGCGCAGCAGGAACAGCCCGGCGGCGTAGGGCAGCCCCGCGATGAACATGGCCCCAGCCGTCAGGCCGAAGTTTCCGCCCGGCAGCAGAGTGGCGGCGAAATACAGGCCGGCGAAGATCAGGCTGGCGATGGCTAGCGCTTTGTCCTTGCCAACCCTGTTTGCCAGTCGTGCCCAGATAGGGGCGCCGACCAGGCCGCCAACGAAATACAGCAGCATGAAGATCGACGCCTCGGCTCGGCCATAGCCCTTCACCTGGTCGAAGAAGAAAAACAGCAGCGAGCCTGTGATGCCGGGCGCGACGCCCAGCAGCAGATCACAGGTCAGCAGCTTGACCACCGCTGGACGCTTCAGAAGGGCGAGGTAGGCGCCAAAGCCGCCGTGCGGCGCGGCCTCGGCGTTGACCGGCTCCGGCGCGCGCAACAGGGCCAGACCGATGGTCAAGGGCAGGGCCGCGATGATTGCCCAGCCCATGATGTGAACGCCAGCGATGTAGTCGCCCAAGCCCAGCTGGATCACAGCCGCCGGCAGGACCAGAATGGCGATTACCCCGATGATGTTGAACACCTGCCACCAGGCGTAGACGCGGCTGCGCTGGTCATACTCCGGCGCCAGCACCGAGGCCCAGCCCAGTTGCGCCAGGGTGCCGATGGAAAAGCCGACATAGAGCACCAGCAGCCAGGCGAACAGGTAAACCGGTCCCGCGCCCGGCCGCACAAGGACGAACACCATCAGTGCGGCGAGCATCAGGATCGGCGTCGAGGCCGCCATCCAGGGACGATAGCGTCCGAAACGCGTGCGCGTGCGATCCATGCCCCAGCCGACCAGGGGATCGAAGGCGATGTCGATCAGCCGCACCGCCATGAACACCACGCCCACCACGCCTATCGAGAGCCCCACATGGGTGGCGTAGTATTCCGGCAGAGTGACGGGTAAGGCGACGCCGAACGCCGCCAGCGGCAGGCAGGGTCCGGAGAAGGCCGCCAGCACCACATTGCTGCGCCGGGGCTGGGTGGCGGTGGACGGCATGGACGATCCCCTCGAGTCGATCCCGCGCGAGTCGGCCGGGCATCATCGCAGGGCGTGCGAAGCCTTGCTATGGTCATGGAGGTCGGGCTTGCATGAGGTCATGATGCTTCGCGTCCTCTTCGCCGCGCTCGGCCTGCTGTGTTTCGCGTTCGCCGGCGCCGCACGCGCTCAAACCGAAGACTGTCACGCGGGGGCAGAGGTCTGGGCCGCCCAGGCGGGATCGAACGCGGTGTCTCTTCACACCCTGGAGTGGACCCCCTTCGACCGGCCGGAGTGGGGATGGGAGACCTATCTGCCGCTGGTGCAGAGGGAGCTGGAGACCGTCTGCGGCGCGGGCACGTCCTTCTTCGCAGAGCGGCTGGCGGCGTTCCAGAACGCGCGCGGCCTGCCGGGTACGGGCGTGTTCGACCAGGCGACGTTTCAGGTGCTGCGCGGCCTATGGCAGGAGCGACGGCCGTTCGTGATGGCGAGGGTCGGCGGGGCCTGTCCCGAGCCGCCGCCGATCGCCGCCCTCGCATATCTGGTGGAGGCGGAGGAGCATGCGGATCGGCTGACGCGGCTGCTGCGCCGCGACGTGCTGGAGGCCTATCGCCGCATGGCCGCCGCCGCGCGGGCCGAGGTCAAGGTGATCGCGGACGATCCCGAGCTGCTGCAGATCTTTTCCGGCTTTCGCGATCCGGAGGCGGACGCCGCGCGATGCGCCCAGCAGGGCAACTGCGACGGTCTGCGCCGCGCTGTCTGCTCGCCGCATCGGACCGGCACGGCCGTCGATCTCTATGTCGGGCGGCTGGACGGCCATGGCGTGGACTCCACCAGACCGGAGAGCCGGCTGGAGATGTCACGGGGCCAGACGTACCGCTGGCTCGCGGCGAACGCCCGCCGGTTCGGCTTTGTGCCCTATGTGTATGAGCCGTGGCATTGGGAGTATGTGGGCGGATGACGGCGTTCGGCGTCCGGGCGCTGACGGCGGAAGAGGCTGAGCTGGCGCGGGAGACCTTCGGCGGTGCGGTGCGTCTGGCGCATGTGCGCATCCTGGCGCTGCCGTGGCCGTTCAACCGGGCCTTTGTGCCGGGGCGGTGGTTCGGACGCGACTGGATCCTGTGGCCGGCGAGCAGCCTACCCGAGAACTTCATCCACGCGTCAGTCCACCTGCAGGGCGTGCTGATGCACGAACTGACCCATGTCTGGCAGGCGCAACACGGTGTGAACCTGCTGCTGGAAAAGCTCCGCGCCGGCGATGGTCCGCGCGCGTACGCCTATGCCGTGGAACCCGGCTTGCGCTGGGAGGCTTTGAACATCGAGCAGCAGGCGATGGTGGTCGAGCACCGGTTTCGGCTGATGCACGGCCGCGCCGCGCCGGGCGACGCCGCCTTCTACCAGGCCCTTTGTCCCTTCGACTGTTCGCCTGAGGGGTTGCGCCGGAGCGTCTGATCGCTCAAGTATAGCTACGGGCACTGTTGCAGATGCCCGATCACTGAAACCGGAGCGCCTCCATGCCCAAGATTCTCGTCCTCTATCACTCGACCTACGGCCACGTCGAAGCCATGGCCCAGGCCGTCGCTGAAGGCGCGCGTGAGGTCGAGGGTGCGGCTGTCGACATCAAGCGCGTGCCGGAACTGGTGCCGGAAGAGCTGGCCAAGCAGTCAGGCTACAAGCTGGATCAGGCGGCCCCGATCGCCAATCCGAACGAGTTGGACGCCTATGACGCCATCATCATCGGTGCGGGCACGCGCTACGGCACGGCCGCCTCGCAAATGCGCAACTTCCTGGACCAGACCGGCGGCCTCTGGGCGCGCGGCGCCCTGACCGGCAAGGTGGGCGGCGCCTTCACCTCCACCGCGACCCAGCACGGCGGCCAGGAGACGACGCTGGTCGGCCTGCATCACTTCTTCCTGCACCACGGCATGATCGTGGCGGGTCTGCCCTATGCCTATCCCGGCCAGATGAACATGGACGAGATCACCGGCGGCACGCCCTACGGCGCCTCGACCCTGACCAAGGGCGACGGCTCGCGTTTCCCTAGTGAGAACGAACTGGGCGGCGCCCGCTTCCAGGGCCGCTTCATCGCCGACATCTCCAAGAAGCTGTTCGGCTGAGGTTCAGGCGCCGGCTGTTGATCACCTCAACGGCTGGTGCCCTGATGTTTCATCGTTCAGTTTAACGGCGTACGCTCCAGCATGCTTCTTGCCATCCTGGCCTTACTCACCCCCGACCCAAGCCCGGACGCCGCGCTGCATGTGGCCGACCGGCTTGATCTGAGGTCGTTCCGCAACTCCACCGGACCACGCCGACAAGCGCATCTGCGAACGCCGGCGGATTACGGCTTCACCCACGTTGAAGCCACAAGGGACGGCGTCGAACTTTGGCAGGAGGATCGCAGCTGGTTCATTTCGCTCCGGGTCGTCAGCCAGGATGCGCAAGCCTCTGTCGTCTGCTTCCATGATCGAGCGATGAACGGCGGCTCCTACAACACAGAGCAAGCCTTACGTGTAAGCCCCGAAGCGGATGGTCTTTACAGGGCGCTACCTGAGCAGCCGATCATTCCAGGATGTAAGCGGCCCTAATCAAGCCGCCTTGTCGGTCTCGACCATCTTCTGGATGGCGACATAGTCGGTCTTGCCGGTGCCCAGCACCGGCACCTCCGTCACCTTCATGATCTTGCGGGGCACGGCCAGCTCGGGCACGCCGTTGGTGCGGGCCCATTCGGTCATGGGCGCGATCTCGGCGGCCGCATTGTCGGTGACCAGCACCAGGCGCTCACCCTTGCGGCTGTCGGGTATGGAGACGACGGCGTGGCGCTGGTCCGGCCAGACGGCGACGGCGATGCCCTCCACAGCCGTCAGCGACACCATCTCGCCGGCGATCTTGGCGAAGCGCTTGGCCCGGCCGCGGATGGTGACGTAGCCTTCGGCGTCCACGTCGACGATGTCGCCGGTATCGAGCCAGCCGCCCTCGATCGGGTCCACTGCGCGCGGGTCGTTCGCGGTGATGTATCCGCTCATGACGTTGGGTCCCCGCAGCAGCAGCCGACCGCCCGCGTCGATGCCGGGCACGGGCTCGAGCCGGTAGTCCATGCCGGGCAGGATCTGACCCACCGTTCCGGGGCGGTTGCGGTCCGGATGGTTCACGGCGACCACGGGCGCGGCCTCGGTCGCGCCGTAGCCCTCCAGGATCACCGGCCCGCCGAACTTGCTGTTGAACACGGCGCGGGTCTCCTCGCGCACCTTTTCGGCGCCGCCGACGATGAACTCCAGCGTCGAGAAATCCGTCGGCTCGGCCACGCGGGCGTACTGGTTCAGGAAGGTGTCGGTGGCGAACAGCACCGAGGCCTTCACCTGCGGCAGCAGGTCCGTGATGGTCTTGGCGTGCAGGGGCGAGGGGTACTGGAACGCCTTCAGGCCGCTGAGCAGCGGCAGGATCACTCCGCCAGTCAGCCCGAAGCAGTGGAATGTCGGCAGCGGGTTGAACATCACCCACTCCGGCTTCAGGTGGATGTGGGTGGAGATCTGGCGCGCGTTGGCGACCAGGTTCCTCTGGCTCAGCACCACGCCCTTGGGCGCGCCGAAGCTGCCGGAGGTGAACAGGACGACGCCGGGCGCGTCCGGGCTGGTCTTCTTGCGGAAGCGGCGGGGCGCGGCGCCGGCGGTCAGGCCATACAGCTTGTCCGGCAGCTTGATGGAGCCGCGCACGTCGTCCAGCCAGACGATCTCGGCCACGGCCTTCAGCTGCTCCACCAGCTCGTCCAGTTTGGCCTGCTGGATGAAGCGCTTGGCGGACAGGATCTTCTTGACCCCCGCCGTCTTGATCGCCGCCTTCAGGTTGGCCTCGCCGGCGGTGAAGTTCAGCATCACCGGCACGCGGGCGAAGGCGTGCAGAGCAAAGAACGTCACCACCACGCCGGACGAGGACGGCAGCAGCACCGCCACCCGCTCCTCGGCCTCTGTCATGCCGGCGATCTTGCGGCCCAGCACGAAGGCGGCGCGGATCAGGCCGGTGTAGGTCAGCGGATGGCGGTCCTGATCTTCCAAGATCTCCTTATCGCCGAACCGCTCGCGCGCGGTGATCAGCGCATCGAAGATGGGTTCGTCGTAGGTCTGGGGATCAAGAGGCTGCCGCAAGCGTCCACTCCTTCGGAGGGCTTGATGCGCCCTCGCTCCGTTGAGCCGGCGATCCATAATGACGCGGCGTCATCTTGAAAAGATGCGTAACGCCGCGTGAGGGTTCCGCCGTTACCCTCTGTGCCTTGCCTTGGGGCCCGCAAAGTCCGAAATACCGGCCATGGTCACCCTGATCGACACCCTGACGCGCAAGCCCTCGGAACTGCGTCACCCGGAAAAGCAGAACCGGCCCGAAAGCGTGGTCCTGAAGAAGCCCGACTGGCTTCGCGTCAAGGCGCCGGGTTCGGGCCAGTACAACGCCACCAAGGCGATCGTGCGCGACAAGGGCCTGCACACCGTCTGCGAAGAGGCGGCGTGCCCGAACATCGGCGAATGCTGGAGCCAGAAGCACGCCACCTTGATGATCATGGGCGACACCTGCACGCGGGCCTGCGCCTTCTGCAACGTCAAGACCGGCCTGCCGCAGCCGCTGGACCCGGAAGAGCCCGGCAAGGTCGGGCTGGCGGTCAGCCAGATGGGCCTGAATCACGTGGTCATCACCTCGGTGGACCGTGACGACGTGTCGGACGGCGGCGCCGCCCACTTCGCCGAGGTGGTGCGCCAGATTCGCATCCAGGCGCCCCGGACCACCATCGAAATTCTCACGCCCGATTTCCTGCGCAAGGACGGCGCGGCCGAGGTCATGATCGACGCGCGTCCGGACGTCTTCAACCACAATCTGGAGACCGTGCCGCGCCTGTATCTGAAGATCCGGCCCGGCGCGCGCTACTTCCACTCGCTGCGCCTGCTGCAGATGGTCAAGGAGCGCGGCCCCAATCAGTTCACCAAGTCCGGCATCATGGTGGGCTTGGGCGAAACCAAGGAAGAGGTCATGCAGGTGATGGACGACATGCGCTCGGCCGGCGTGGACTTCATCACCATCGGCCAATACCTGCAGCCGACGCGAAAGCACGCCGCCATCGATCGCTTCGTCACGCCCGAAGAGTTCAAGGCCTATGAGGCGATCGCCCGGGCCAAGGGCTTCCTGATGGTGTCGTCCTCCCCCCTGACCCGCTCGTCGCACCACGCGGGCGAGGACTTCGCGCGGCTGAAGGCGGCGCGCGAAGCGCAGAACGGACGCGCGCGTTAAGCCCCGCATGGCCGTTCACCGCGTCACCCGATACCTGCCCTACAGCCCTGAGCAACTCGCCGACCTGGTCGCGGACGTGCAGGCCTATCCGCGCTTCGTGCCCTGGGTCACGGCCATGCGCACCTGGAACGCGCGCGAGGAAAGCGACAGCGTAAGCGTCGTCGACGCCGAAGCGCAGGTCGGCTTTTCCTTTCTGCGCGAGAGGTTCTCGACCTGGGTGCGGCACGACCGAAGCGGGCCTGTGGTCGAGGTCGGCCTGCTGAACGGACCGTTCCGGCATCTGCGCAACCGTTGGGAGTTCTATCCCGATCAAGCGGGAACGAGGCTGGAGTTCACCATCGACTTCGCCTTCAAGTCGCGGATGCTGGACGCCATGCTGCACGCCAACTTCCAGCGGGCGGTCGGCAAGCTGATCGGCTGTTTCGAAGGCGAGGCGCGGCGGCGCTATGGCGCGGCGCCCCAGAGCCGGATCGCTTGAGCTTCGACTTCGACGCGACGGTGGTGGGCGCCGGCGCGGTTGGTCTCGCCTGCGGTCGGGCGCTGGCGGCCAAGGGGCTGACGGTACTGGTGCTGGAGAAGGAGGGCGCGATCGGGCAGGGCGTGTCCTCTCGTAACTCCGAGGTCATTCACGGCGGCCTCTACTATCCGACCCGCTCGCTGAAGGCGCGGTTCTGCGTCGAGGGTCGGCGGGCGCTTTACGCCTTCCTCGCCAGCCACAAGGTCGAGCACTGGAAGTGCGGCAAGCTGATCGTGGCGACCGAGGCGGACGATGTCGGGCGCCTGGACGCCATCTTCGATCAGGCGGTCGCCAACGGCGTCGAGGGCGTGGATCGTCTGACCCGCGCGCAGGCTCTGGCGCTGGAGCCTGAACTCAGAGCGGAGGCTGCGCTGCTGTCGCCGGAGAGCGGCGTCTTCGACAGCCACGGCTACATGCTGGCGCTTCAGGGCGAGATCGAGGACGCGGGCGGGTCGGTGGTGGTCTCCACCCCGTTCCAGCGCGCCGAGCCGCTGCCGGGCGGCGGCTTTCGCATCACGGCGGGCGGAGAGGGCGGGGCGATCTTGACCACGCGGCTGCTGGTTACGGCGGCGGGACTAGGCGCGCAAGATGCAGCGGCTCGGATCGACAGCTACCCGGAGCACGACATTCCCGCGGCGCATTACGGCAAGGGCGTCTACTTCCGTCTGACGGGCAAGGCGCCGTTCGATCGGCTGGTCTATCCGCCGCCGATCCCGGGCGCATTGGGCACTCATTACCGCAAGGACCTGGGCGGTCAGGCGGTGTTCGGGCCGGACCTGACCTATGTCGACGGCGAGGACTATTCTGTCGATCCGGCCAAGGCGGACGAGTTCGCCGCCTATGTGCGCCGCTTCTGGCCGGGCCTGCCTGATGGGGTGCTGACGCCCGACTACGCCGGCATCCGCCCAAAGCTGCACGGACCCGGCGAGCCGCAGCCGGACTTCCAGCTGCATGGCGCAGAGCGGCACGGGATCGCCGGCCTGGTCGCCCTGTTCGGCATCGAGAGCCCCGGCCTGACAAGTTCCCTGGCCATCGGAGAGGCCGTGGCCGCCATGTTGCAGGAAGCGGCATGACCGAACGCGAAAAGATGATCGCCGGTCTGCCTTACGATCCCGGCGATCCGGAATTGCGCGACGGACGGGCGAGGGCGGTCGGATTGACCATCCGCATCAACCAGGAGCCGGATCGGGACGCGCGCCGTATGCTGGTCAACGAACTGATCCGGTCGGCGGATGGCGGAGCCGTGGTGATGCCCGGCTTCTTTTGCGACTACGGCTACAACATCCGCATGGGACGGAGCGGGTTCGTCAACGCCAACTGCGTCTTTCTGGATTGCGCCGAGATCATCATAGGGGATCATTTCCAGTGCGGCCCCGGCGTTCAGTTGCTGACGCCGGAACACCCGCTGGACGCCGCAGAGCGGCGCGGGCTGGAGACCGCTCGAACGATTCGGATCGGCGACGATGTCTGGATCGGCGGCGGCGCCATCGTGCTGGCGGGCGTCACGGTGGGCGACCGGGCGGTGATCGGCGCAGGCGCAGTCGTGACCAGGGACGTGCCTTCGGACGTGGTGGTTGCGGGCAATCCGGCGCGGGTCATCAAGCAGATCGGCCCCGCTTGAAATCTCAGGCGGCTTGAGGCATAAGCCCGCGCTCACGTGGCGGCTCTGTCCAAGGGCCGCCGCTTCTGTTTTCTGCGCTTACGCCCATCCGGCCACGGCGCCTGACCACGAGATGAGACGGACATGGCCGTTCCGAAGCGCAAAGTATCGCCCTCGCGTCGCAACATGCGCCGCGCCCACGACGCCCTGGGCGCCAACCCCTACGTTGAGGACAAGGACACCGGCGAGCTGCGCCGCTCGCACCACATCGACCTGAAGACCGGCACCTATCGCGGCCGCCAGGTGCTGACGCCTAAGGAAGACTAAGCCCCTTCCACCTGTAAGCTGAGCTTGTCGACGGCGCGTGGGTCAACCACGCGCCGTTTTCGTGCGTTCTGTTGGTCGAGATCAACGGAAAGAGGCGCGCCCTCCATGATTCGTCCCGCCGCTGTCAGCCTGCTGGCCCTGTTCGCCGTCGCCGCCTGCGATCGCCCGGAAACTCCGGCCGAGCCGTCGTCCGCCGCGTCCGCCACGAGTGCGAATAATGACGCGGCGCCGGCAGTTGCTTCACCCCCGGCGGCCGCCACGCCCGCCGTGACCGACCGGAATCTGGTGTCGGCCGACGGGTGGGGTCCCCTGCGGGTCGGCATGACGGTGGCCGAGGTCACGGCGGCGGTCGGGGCTGATTCGCAGCCGAACGCCGTGGGTGGCGCGGATCCCGCATCCTGCGACGAGTTTCACCCCGCGCGGGCGCCCGAAGGCCTGCGTGTCATGATGGTGGACGACCGACTGGCGCGAATCACCCTGGCGCGCGCGGCGACGCTGAAGACCGATCGCGGTTTCGGCTTGGGCGACGCGGCCTCGGCGATCAAGGCGTCCTACGGCGGCGCGGTCATCGCCCAGCCGCACAAGTATCAGTCGGCGCCCGCCGAGGATCTGTTCGCCTGGCGCGAGGGCGCATCGACCGCCTACGTCACCGCCCCGGCTGCGCGCGGCATCCGCTATGAGATCGGCTCGGACGGCAAGGTCATGGCCATCCACGCTGGCGGCCCCGCCATCCAGTACGTCGAGGGCTGCGCCTAGGTTGGCGATTCGGGCTGCGGCGGCTAAAGCCTCTTCGCATCCTTCTTCGCTGACAGAGCCCAGCCATGACCGACATCGCCGACATCGTCGCCCGCCAGATTCTCGACAGCCGAGGCAATCCGACGGTCGAAGTGGACGTGATCCTGGACGACGGCTCGTTCGGCCGGGCCGCCGTGCCCTCGGGCGCCTCCACCGGCGCGCACGAGGCGGTAGAGCTGCGGGACGGCGACAAGGACCTGTGGGGCGGCAAGGGTGTGCAGAAGGCCGTGGACGCGGTGAACGGCGAAATCTTCGACGCCCTGTCCGGCATGGACGCCGAGGACCAGCGCCGTATCGACGAGGCGCTGATCGCGCTGGACGGCACCGAGAACAAGGGACGGCTGGGCGCCAACGCCATCCTCGGCGTGTCGCTGGCGGTGGCCAAGGCCAGCGCCATCTCCTCGGACCTGCCGCTGCACCGCTACCTGGGCGGTGTGTCGGCCCGCGTCCTTCCGACACCGATGATGAACATCATCAACGGCGGAGCCCACGCCGACAATCCGATCGACATCCAAGAATTCATGATCCTGCCGACCGGCGCGGAGAGCTTCTCGGAAGGCCTGCGCATGGGCGCGGAGATCTTTCACGCGCTGAAGAAGCAGCTGAAGGACGCCGGCCACAACACCAACGTCGGTGACGAGGGCGGCTTCGCCCCCAACCTGGCCTCGGCCGAAGAGGCGCTCAGCTTCATCACCAAGGCGGGACAGGCGGCCGGCTATCTGGCCGGCGAGGACTTCCACCTGGGCCTGGACGTCGCCTCCACCGAGTTCTTCAAGGACGGCAAGTACGCCCTGACCGGCGAGGGCAAGTCGCTGGACGCCGACGGCATGGCCGCCTACCTGGTCGACCTGTGCGAACGCTTCCCGATCGTCTCGATCGAGGACGGCATGGCCGAGGACGATTTTGAGGGCTGGAAGCTGCTGACCGAGCGTCTGGGCGACCGCATCCAGCTGGTCGGCGACGACCTGTTCGTGACCAATCCGGCGCGCCTCGCCGCCGGCATCGGCGAGGGCCTGGCCAACTCCATCCTGATCAAGGTCAACCAGATCGGCACCCTGTCGGAGACGCTGGACGCGGTCGATATGGCGCACCGCGCCGGCTACACCGCAGTGATGAGCCACCGTTCCGGCGAGACCGAGGATTCGACGATCGCGGACCTGGCCGTCGCCACTAACTGCGGACAGATCAAGACGGGCTCGCTGGCGCGCTCGGACCGGGTGGCCAAGTACAACCAGCTGCTGCGGCTGGAAGAGATGCTAGGCGACCAGGGCGTCTACTACGGCGACGGCATGCTGCTGTCGCGCTGAGGATGATTCGGCTCCCGCCGCGACCGGCTGCGGGAGCCGTTCTCAACGGCCAAGCTACGGTTTGTTAGGCATTTTCGACCACGGTCCATTGACTGTGTTCCACGCTCAGAAGGAGCGTCCGTAGTGCTCGACAAGATGAAGCCGTACCGCCTGTCCATCGTCCTTGCTCTGTTGATCGGCTACCTGGGCGTGCAGGCTCTGACAGGCGAGCGCGGCCTGCTGAGCGGCGGAGAGCGCGACGCCTTGCTGCGCCAGCGCGAGCAGCAGTTGGCCCAACTGACTGAGCAGCGCCGGGACTTGGAGGTCCGCGTCCGCTTTCTGCGCACCGACAGCCTGTCGCGCGACCTGCTGGAAGAGCGCGCGCGCGCCGTGCTGGGCTTCTCTGACCCGCGCGACTACGTCATCCGGGTCTCGGCGCAGAAGCCGGTTTCCCCCGCCGTCTCCGCCTCTTGAACTATTGTTACAGCCGGGCCGTCTTCCCTTTGCATCCCGCAAAGGAAGGCTGCTAAAGCCCCCTTCCGTAACGACAAGAAGGCCTCCCGCTTCGGGGCCGTTGCCGGGAGACGCCCGATGGCGAAAGCCGCCCAGAAGACCCCTGACTCTATCCCCAACACGCCGCCGCCCGCGTCCAAGGAAGACCTGCTCCGCTTCTATCGCGAGATGGTGCTGATCCGCCGCTTCGAGGAGCGCGCCGGTCAGCTGTACGGCATGGGCCTGATCGGCGGCTTCTGCCACCTCTACATCGGCCAGGAGGCCGTGGCGGTCGGCGTCCAGGAAAGCGTCAAGCAGGGTCACGACAAGATCATCACCGGCTATCGCGACCACGGCCATATGCTGGCCGCCGGCATGGACCCCAAGGAAGTCATGGCCGAGCTGACCGGCCGCATCGGCGGCTCGTCCAAGGGCAAGGGCGGCTCCATGCACATGTTCGACGTGCCGACCGGCTTCTATGGCGGGCACGGCATCGTCGGCGCGCAGGTGGCGCTGGGCACCGGCCTGGCGTTCGCGGGCAAGTACCGGGGCGACGACTCGGTGGCCTTTATCTATTTCGGCGACGGTGCCGCCAACCAGGGCCAGGTCTACGAGAGCTTCAACATGGCGCAGCTGTGGAAGCTGCCGGCCATCTACATCATCGAGAACAACCAGTACGCCATGGGCACGAGCATCGAGCGCTCGTCGGCCACGACCCAGCTGAGCCAGCGCGGCGCCAGCTTCGGCATCCCGGGTGAGCAGGTCGACGGCATGGACGTGATCGCCGTGCGCGACGCGGTGAAGAAGGCGGTGGAGCGCGCCCGTGCGGGCGAGGGGCCCTACATCCTCGAAGTGAAGACCTACCGCTATCGCGGCCACTCCATGTCGGACCCCGCCAAGTACCGCACTAAGGAAGAGGTCGACGAGGTCAAGAAGACCCGCGACCCGATCGACCACATCAAGACCCTGCTTCAGGCCGCCAACGCGACCGAGGAGGAGCTCAAGGCCATCGACGCCGAGATCAAGGCGATCGTCGCCGAAGCCGTGCAATTCGCTCAAGAGAGCCCCGAGCCGGATGCGTCCGAGCTCTATACCGACGTCTACGTGGAGGCCTGATCCGTGACCGACATTCTGATGCCGGCGCTGTCCCCCACGATGGAGGAGGGCACGCTGACCAAGTGGCACATCAAGGCGGGCGACACCGTGTCCGCCGGCCAGGTGATCGCCGAAATCGAGACCGACAAGGCGACCATGGAGGTCGAGGCCGTCGACGAGGGCGAGGTGCTGGAAATCCTCGTCGCCGAGGGCGCCGAGAACGTGAAGGTCAACACGCCGATAGCCCGTCTGTCGGGTGACGACGCGGGCGCTTCGCCTGCGACCAACGCGGCCTCCGCCTCGTCCGCCGTGGCCAAGGAGGGCGCCGACGAGCAGAAGGCCGGTGATCCGGAGAAGTCGCCGCCGGAAGCCGCCAAGCCGCAGCCGGAAGGCGAAGGCCCCGCGCCCGTCACGCCCAAGCAGACGCTGAAGGACCCGGAGATCCCGGCCGACGCCAAGCTGGTCAAGACCACCATCCGCGACGCCCTGCGCGACGCCATGGCTGAGGAGATGCGCCGCGACGAAGCCGTCTTCCTGATCGGCGAGGAAGTCGCCCAGTACCAGGGCGCCTACAAGGTCAGCCGCGAGCTGCTGCAGGAGTTCGGCGACCGCCGCGTGGTGGACACCCCGATCACCGAGCACGGCTTTGCGGGTCTGGGCGTCGGAGCGGCGATGAGCGGGCTGAAGCCCATCGTCGAGTTCATGACCTTCAACTTCGCCATGCAGGCGATCGACCACATCATCAACTCGGCCGCCAAGACCCTGTACATGTCGGGCGGTCAGATCCGCGCGCCCATCGTGTTCCGCGGACCCAACGGCGCGGCCTCGCGCGTTGGCGCCCAGCACAGCCAGGACTACTCCGCCTGGTACGCGCAGGTTCCGGGCCTCAAGGTCATCGCCCCCTACGACGCCGCCGACGCCAAGGGCCTGCTGAAGGCCGCCATCCGCGATCCGAACCCGGTCGTCTTCCTTGAGCACGAGATGATGTACGGGCTCGAGTTCGACGTGCCCGAGGTCGAGGACTACGTTCTGCCGATCGGCAAGGCCAAGGTCCGTCGCGAAGGCAAGGACGTCACCATCACCGCCCACAGCCGCATGGTCGGTTTCGCACTCGCCGCCGCCGAGAAGCTGGCGGAGGAGGGCATCGAGGCCGAGGTCGTGGACTTGCGGACCCTGCGTCCGCTGGATCACGAGACCATCGTCGAAAGCGTCAAGAAGACCAACCGCCTGGTCTCGGCCGAGGAAGGCTGGGGTCCGATGGGCGTCGGCGCCGAGGTCGTGGCCCGCGTGATCGAGCACGCCTTCGACTACCTGGACGCCCCGCCGCTTCGCGTGCACCAGGAAGACGTGCCGCTGCCCTACGCCGCCAACCTCGAGGCCCTGTCGCTGCCGGGCGTCGACAAGATCATCAAGGCGGTCAAGCAGGTGGTCGCTTGAGCGCACCCAGCGACTTCGATCATCGGGCCGGGGATGCTTCGGCCTTTGTGATGACGCCGCCGGACAGCGTCGCGGCCGATCCGCAGGCCATCGAAGTGCTGCGCATGTGGTGGTCGAGGGACGAGCCGGTGATGTCCGTCAAGCCGGCCTTCAACGACCCGATCCAGTTCGGCCGGCTGCTGGCCTACGCCGCGCGCCACATGGCGCATGGCTACGGCGTTCGTCACGGCCATGATGAAACGGCCGCCTACAACCGTATCCTCGAGGGGATCAGCGAAGTGGTGAAGGCGGACAACGTCCGCACCGTCGCCGAGCCGGCCTCCCAAGCTGAGGGAAAAGCCTGATGACCGACATCCTGATGCCCGCCCTGTCGCCCACCATGGAAGAGGGTGTTCTGGCCAAATGGCACGTCAAGGTCGGGGATGTGGTCTCCGCCGGCGACGTCATCGCCGAGATCGAGACGGACAAGGCGACCATGGAGGTCGAGGCCGTCGACGAGGGCGAGGTCCTGGAGATCCTGGTCGCCGAAGGCGCCGAGGGCGTAAAGGTCAACACGCCCATCGCGCGGCTGAAGGACGAAGGCGGCGCAGCGGCGCCGAAGGCGGCTCCCAAGCCTGAAGAGGCCAAGCCTGAGCCGAAGCCCTCTTCGGAAGCATCCTCCGACAACAAGCCCGCGCCGGCCGGACACGAGAGCGGCGATGCGGTCGCCACACCTGAAGGTGTGAAATCGGCAGAGCAGGCGCTGACGCCGCAGGGCGGATCGCCCGCGGCCTCGTCCAAGGCGCAAGGCGAGCGCGTCTTCGCCTCGCCGCTGGCGCGTCGCCTGGCGGCTCAGGCCGGCCTGGACCTCCAGTCGATCAAGGGCACCGGCCCGCATGGCCGTATCGTCAAGCGCGACGTCGAGGGCGCGGGACAGGGCTCCGGCGCTTTGGCGGCCGATCAGAAGACCTCTTCTCCGGCCGCCGCCGAGCCGCGCAAGGTGCAGACCTTGGCGCAGATGGGCATCCCAGACGGCAGCTACGACCTGATCCCGCTGGACGGCATGCGCAAGGCCATCGCCCGCCGCATGGTCGACAGCGTCAACGCCGTGCCGCATTTCCCGCTGACCATCGACGTCGAGATCGACGCGCTGCTGGCGGCGCGTGCCCGCGTGAACGCCCTGCTGGAGGAGTCGGGCGTCAAGGTCTCGGTCAACGACTTCGTCATCAAGGCCGCGGCCATGGCGCTGAAGGCCGTGCCGGAAGCGAACGCCTCCTACTCGCCGGAAGGCATCGCCCTGCACCACAACGCCGACGTGGCCATGGCGGTCGCCATCGATGGCGGCCTGATCACGCCGATCATCCGCAAGGCCGAGACAAAGACGCTGTCGCAGATCGCAAGCGAGTCCAAGGACCTCGCTAAGCGCGCGCGCGAGCGCAAGCTGAAGCCGGAAGAGTTCCAGGGCGGCACCTTCTCGGTGTCCAACCTGGGCATGTTCGGCATCAAGCAGTTCGCCTCGATCATCAACGAGCCGCAGGGCGCGATCATGAGCGTCGGCGCGGGCGAACAGCGGCCTGTGGTCAGAGACGGCCAACTGGCCGTGGCCACGGTGATGACCGTCACCGTCACCTGCGATCACCGCGTGGTGGACGGCGCGACTGGCGCCCGCTTCCTGCAGGCGTTCAAGCCGCTGATCGAAGATCCGGTCACCATGTTGGCGTGAGGCGGACCTGTCATGACCTCGGTCTATGACTTCTCCGCCCGCGCCATCGACGGGACCGATGTGCCGCTGGAGCGGTGGCGCGGACAGGCGCTGCTGATCGTCAACACGGCGTCCCAATGCGGGTTCACACCGCAGTACGAGGGTCTGGAGGCGCTTCACCGCGCCTTCGCCGCCCGCCCGTTCGAAGTGCTGGGCTTTCCCTGCAACCAGTTCGGGGCGCAGGAACCCGGACGAGCGTCCGAGATCGCGGCCTTCTGCAGCCTGACCTATGACGTGGACTTTCCGCTGTTCGACAAGGTCGAGGTGAACGGGCCGAATCGCCATCCGCTCTATGCCTGGCTGACCGAGCAGAAGCGGGGCTTCCTCGGCTTCCGAGCCATCAAGTGGAACTTCACCAAGTTCCTGATCGACCGCGAGGGGCAGGTTGTCGCCCGCTACGCGCCCCAGACCGAACCGAAGGCCATCCAGGCCGATATCGAGAAACTGCTCTGACCATGGCTGACACCTTCGATCTTATCGTCATCGGTTCGGGCCCCGGCGGTTATGTCGCGGCCATCCGCGCCTCGCAACTGGGCCTGAAGACGGCCATCGTAGAGCGCGAGAACCTGGGCGGCATTTGCCTGAACTGGGGCTGCATCCCCACCAAGGCGCTGCTGAAGTCGGGCGAAAAGTACGAGAGCCTGAGCCACCTGAAGGACTACGGCCTGTCGGCGGAAAAAGTCGGCTTCGACTTCGACGCCATCATCCAGCGCTCGCGCGGGGTGGCCAAGCAGCTGAATCAGGGCGTCGGCTTCCTGATGAAGAAGAACAAGATCGAGGTGATCGAAGGGACCGCCAAGCTGGAGAAGGGCGCAGCGGCGCCCAAGGTCGTGATCGCGCTGAAAGCCGGCGGATCGCGCACGGTGGAAGCCAAGTCGATTATGCTGGCCGTCGGCGCGCGCGCGCGCGCGCTGCCGCAGATCGGCCTGGAGGCCGACGGCGAACGCATCTGGGCCTACCGCGAGGCGATGACGCCCAGATTCATGCCGAAGTCGATCGTGGTGATCGGCTCGGGCGCCATCGGCATCGAATTCGGCAGCTTCTATCGCGCCCTGGGCTGCGAGGTGACCGTGGTCGAGGCGCTGGACCGCATCATGCCGGTCGAGGACGAAGAGGTCTCCAAGGCGGCGCAGAAGTCGTTCGAGAAGCGCGGCATGAAGTTCCGCACGGGCGCCAAGGTCACGAAGGTGTCCAAGGACGCGGGCGGCGTGAAGGTCGATGTCGAGGTCGGCGGCAAGGCAGAGACCCTGACGGCTGAGGTCTGCATCTCGGCCGTGGGCATCACCGCCAACACGGACGGGATCGGCCTGGAGGCGCTAGGCGTCGAGCTGGATCGCGGTCACATCAAGACCGGCCCGCACTGCGAGACCAATGTGAAGGGGCTCTACGCCATCGGCGACTGCGCGGGTGCGCCGTGGCTGGCGCACAAGGCCTCGCACGAGGGCATCCACTGCGCCGAACACATCGCCGGTTTCAAGACGCCCCAAGTGGTGTCGCCGATCGCCGGCTGCACCTACGCCCAGCCCCAGGTGGCCTCGGTCGGCCTGACCGAGCAGGCCGCCAGGGCGGCGGGCCGCGAGGTCAAGGTCGGCCGCTTCCCCTTCCGTGTGAACGGCAAGGCCATCGCCTCGGGCGACACCGACGGCTTCGTCAAGACCATCTTCGACGCCAAGACCGGCGCCCTGATCGGCGCGCACATGATCGGCCACGAAGTGACCGAGATGATCCAGGGCTATGTCACCGCAATCACCATGGAGGCGACGGAAG
This sequence comes from Pseudomonadota bacterium, assembly GCA_023456105.1. Classification (GTDB taxonomy): domain Bacteria; phylum Pseudomonadota; class Alphaproteobacteria; order Caulobacterales; family Caulobacteraceae; genus Brevundimonas. Next base: position 90,223 of record JAEYAO010000105.1, read on the forward strand.
AGGACCTGCACGGCACCGTCTATCCGCACCCGACCATGTCGGAGGCCATGCACGAGGCGGCGCTGGACGCCTACGGGCGCGTGATCCACATCTGACATGACCAAGCTGGAGCTGATCGGGCGAATGGCGGTGGCGGCGGGCATCAGCCGCGAGCAGGCGAAGCTGGCGCTGGAGGCCTTCACCGACGGCGTGACCGAGTCGCTCAGCGCCGGCCGCGACGTGCGCCTGACCGGCTTCGGCAGCTTCGTCATGGCAGAGCGAAAGGCGGGGCTGGCGCGCAATCCGCAGACGGGCGAGACCATCGCCCGTCAGGCCTCCCGCACCGCGCGCTTTCGTCCGGGCGAAGGCCTGAAAAGCGCCTTGAACGGATAGGTCCGGACGGGCATTAAGCGCTGCACCGATGGATGAGGGCGGCTAGCTCAGCTGGTCAGAGCATCTCGCTTACACCGAGAGGGTCGGCGGTTCGAACCCGTCGCCGCCTACCATCGAATGAGAAAAGGCCGCCGGATCGCTCCGGCGGCCTTTTCCTTTGGCTGTTGATCCGATCAGAAGCGGAAGCTGGCTCGGAGCAGCAGCGAATAGCGGACGTAGTCCTCCAGCATTTCGGCGTCGCCTGTCAGCGACAGCATGCCCAGTTCGTTGCCGACGTTCAGGCGGAAGCCGAGGATCAGGCCGCCCCCTTCGACACCTTCGGGATCGAGGGTGAAGCTGGGGCCACCGCTGGCGAAGCGGGCGATGGTTTCGCCGGCGTCATAGGAGATGTTCTGACGGTAGCCGACGCGCAGCTCGGGGCGCACCCAGCCGTCGCGGCCGAAGCCATAGCCCACGTTCATGGCCGCCACGGCCGAGAACATATGACCGTCGCGCTCTTCGATATCCAGGTCGAAGCCGTCGCCGCCGCCGCTCTCGGTGCGGGCGTCCTCGGTCAGGCCGAAGTATTCCACATAGGCTTCGGGACGGATGTTCCAGCGGCCGAAGCGACGCTCGTAGGAGGCGCCGCCGGCTGCGGCCACCGACCAGCCGTGCCATTCGGACTCATTGTTCAGGTAGACGCCGTCCGCGACCAGAGAGCGATCGGCGCTGAAGCTGGCGTAGCCGCCGGCCGCCCGCGCCCAGGTCGTCCAGTACTGGCCCTGCGCGCGCCAGTAGAGACCGAGCTCGAGCAGATTGGCGGACAGGACCTCTTCGGCCTGGGCCTCGGGGTCCTCGATATCGGAAGAGGTGAAGGCGGCGGAGACGCCGAAGGCGCCGAGGCGGGTGCCGCGTTCGACGCCGCCGGCGACGCCGAAGCCTTCGGAGGTGAAGCCGTAGGAGTCGGTGCGGTCCTTATCGGCGTAGAAGTTGATCTCCTGCACCCAGGCGCTGGTCTCGCCCGCCGCAGCCGAGGTGTTGCGACCCGTCAGGGCGCGCGTGACCGCGTCCACGCCGCTGGCCAGCGACATCAGCGGACCGCCCGAGTGATCGGGCAGCAGCTGCTCGTAGGCGTTGATGAAGCCCTCGCGCGTGGTCTGGCGCACGAACAGGTCCTGAAGCGTCTGGTTGTGTCCGAGAGCGCCGTAGACGGCGTCATAGGCGGAAGCCTCGACCGCGCTCAGCTCGGCTTCGTCCGCGGTGCGGCGGCGCGCATCGACATAGAGCCGGCCGGCCGCCGTGTCGGCCGTGGCGGACACGACATAGAGATAGGGCGAGTTGTCGCTCAGGGCGGACTGATCCAGCGCGCCGACGTTCAGCGACCCCGCCTCCACCACGGTGAACCGCTCCGGCTCCTGCAACAGCGAGGAGAAGCGCACGCCCAGCGCCGCGCCGTCCGCCAGAGTCGCATTTCCGCTGACGTTGAAGCCGCTCGGCGTGGACTGGGTCGGATCCACCGTCAGGATCAGCGCGCCGTCCGCCCCCACGTTCAGGCTGGAGATGTTGGTCGCCGTCGTCTGACTGGCCTGCAGCGCTCCGTCGGCGACGTTGACGGCGAGGAGGCCGTCGGCGTCGCGGATCGCGCCGGTCACGGCGCCGCCGCCCGTGATGTTCAAGGCGTCGGCGCCGGCGCCGAAGCTGATGTCCCCGATCACCGTGCCGTTCTCGACGTTGAAGGTGTCCGCGCCCGAGCCGAGGCGGACCTCTCCGACTATCGTCGGCTCGGCCGCATCCGGCACGCCGTCACCATCGCTGTCTGGCGCGGTGCTGCCGGTCGCCGCTCGGACGCCGAACTGGCGGATGGTGACGCCGCTGGTGTTGGCGGCGAGGTCGAGCGCGATCTGCTGGCCGTCCACCGCCGTCGTGTCGGCTGTGTTGACCGTGCGGCCGGCGCCGATCGCCCCTGAGTTGGTGACGGACGTCAGGCTTCCCGACAGATCGCGAACGGCGACGGAATCGCCGTGGTTGCCCGCGACCACCGCGGTGATGGTGCTGGAGTTGGTCAGGCCGCCCACATTGGCGCCCGCGCCGATCAGGACGCCGGTCGCGACGTCGCGTCCGTCGCTGGTCACCGCCGACTGGATCGACCCGGTGTTCACCAGGGCGGGGGCGGAAGTGTTGGAGAGCGCGGCGACCGCCGTCGCATCCGCCTTCAGCGCCGCCGCGGCGATCGTGCCTTCGTTGCGGAAGCCGCCGGCGATGGATACGGCTTGGCCGCCCGTCACGCCGAGCTGGACCGCGCGGGCGTCGACATCCGCGTACAGGCCGCTGGCGGTGATCGTGCCGCGATTGATCAGGCCGTAGGCGCTGTCGCCCGAGCCCGCGGCACCGAGGTTCACCGTCTGGCTGGCCGAGCCGATCTGGAGCGCCGGCGCTCCGCCCAGCGACGTCAGCGCCGCCGTGCTCTCGCTGGCGTCCAGGATGCCGTCGCCGTCGCGGTCGGTGTCGTTGCGGTTGATGGTGCCGTCGCCGTCGTCGTCTTCGTCGCCGTTCTTGACGTTGTCGCCGTCGTCATCGCCTTCGACGCCGCCCGAGCCATAGGCGGGCGCCCGGTCCAGCAC
>JAEYAO010000116.1 GCA_023456105.1 Pseudomonadota bacterium
ATCAGCGCCGCGCGTCAGCATCTCCAGCCGCCAGAGCCAGCGCGAGCGCACGGCCGGCTGGCCTCCGCGACGGTCGGAGTGGACCAGAATGGCTTCGGGCGCGCAGGCGGCCTGGACGAAGTCCTGCGCGGTCTGTCCCAGGCGCCGTTCGGGCGGCGGCAGGCCCAGGCTCTTGCGCATCGGCCGCGACAGGAAGGGGTCGGTCGCCGGGCCTTGCGGCCAAACGCCTTCCTCGAGGCCGGCCAGGATCATCCTGTCGGCGCGCACCAGCCGCGCCTCGATGGCCCCCAGGATGCGCAAGGACGGATGCGTCGCGCCGCCGGTGCGGACCACGGCGTCCTTCAGGAGGTTATGGAGCAGGGCCGCAAAGTCCGCGCGCGACACGGCGCCCAGAGGCGCGCCGCCTTCGATCAGGCCTGTCAGGGTCGTGGCCGCACACTCTCCATCCGGTCCCGCCCACAGGTTCTGGCCCGCCAGGGTCTCGGCCAGCCGCGTCAGCGCGCGCGCGGCTTGATCCAGCGGCGCGTCGTCGGCGAACGGCGCCTGGGCCTCGCCCGCCAGCGTCTCCAGCCGATCGACCAGCGCTTGCGCCGCGATCAGATGGGGCTGCGCCCAGTCGGGCGGCGCCTTGCCGCGGCGGTCGGGCTGGGCGGCCTCCAGCAGGCGCCGTTTCAAGCGGGCGAAGTCGCGCGAGCGGGGGCCGCGCAGTCCGTATCGCTCCAGCGCCTCGACCGCGCGCCGCTGGTCCGCCCCGCCTGCATCGAGGCGGACCAGCGGATGCTTGATCAGGCCCAGCAGCACGTGCGGGTCCAGCGGATCGGTGATGAAGCGGGCGCACAGATCGATCAGCGCCCCCGCCGGCATGCGCGACAGCGGGCGTCCGGCCGAAGAGTCCGGGATCACGCCCCAACGCTCCAGCCGCGCCTCGACCCGGCGCCCCAATGCCTGGTCGGGCGTGACCAGCGCGCAGGTGCGGGGCGACCCGTCCGCGTTCGGCGTCTCCAGCGTCTCGCGCATCAACAGGGCGATGGCGGCGGCGGCCTCTTCCTCCGTCCGAAGGGTCAGCACCGACAGACCCTCCAACCCCAAGGCGATGGGATCGGCGGACTGGCCCGCTTCGGCGGCGCGGCTGCGGATGCGGCCGATCTCGCGCCTCCAGTCGTCGGTGGCGTCGGCGGGGCGCAGGGCTTCGTTCAGCAGCCGTTGGCGCGCCAGACCCCGGCTGCGGAGCGCGGGCTCCGCGGGCGGCTCAAACCAGGGCCTCACGTCGCCGCGGGTCAGATCGTGTCGTTCCAGAAGCCGCTTCAGGGCGCGTTGGGGATGGCCCTCGTTGGTCTCGTCGATCAGGTCCCAGACCCGGTCATCCAGGTCGCAGTCCAGACCGGGGAGGACGACGCAGCCCTGCGGCGCGCGGGCGACGGCGCCCAGCACGGCGGCGGCGGCCGGCACGGTGCCGGTTGATCCGGCGGCGATCACCGGCTGGGTCGGCGGCGTCCGGTCCCAGGCCTCGGCCAGCCGGCGCAGCAGGGTCGCGCGCCGCCAGGACGGATCGACCAGGCCCATCGCCTCCAGCCGCCGGGGCCAGGCCTCGACCGCCATGCCCAGGAACTCGGCCGAGCGCTCCCAGTGCGCGGCCATCTCGCCGTCCACCAGACGCGCGACGCGGCCGGGATCCGGAACCTCCTCGAGGTGGCAGGAGTCGATGAAGCCGCCCAGCGCATCGGCCATCTCCAACGCGCGCAGCGGCGTCAGGTCGCGGTCGAAATCCTCTGCGATCATGCGCGCGATCTCGAAGCGGCGGTGCATGGGGGCGATGGCGGGCGGCAGGTCCAGGCCGAGCGCGCCGGGCGTGAACGGCGGCTCATCCTCTTCCAGATCGCCCAGCGGCCGGACCTGGGGCAGCAGCATCGCACGCCCGTTCGCCTGGCGCGCCAAGGCGGCGGTGAAGGCGCGCGCCGCCCGACGGTTGGGCAGCAGGATGGTGGCGTCCGACAGGGTCTCGGGCGGCAGGTCGCCCAGCCACGACAGCACGCCCGCCGCCAAATCTTCCAGGAACGGTCGGTGCGCCGGGACGGCGTACCAGCGGGGTTCTGTGTCCGCGAAGGGGTCGAAGCCGCTCATTCGCTCTCGGCCAGGCGGGCTTCGGCTTCGTCCCGGGCCTGGGGGTCGCCGACGTGCATCCACTCGCCGTCCAGCACGCAGCCGAACAGGCGTCCCGCCTCCGCCGACTTGCGCCACAGCGAGCTCAGCGAGAACGGACCGACTGGACCTTCGTCGGCGTAATTCGGGCGCGTGATGTGGACGCCCATGTAGGCGTAAGGGGCGCTGGGCGCGTCGCCTCGGAAGGTCAGCCGTCCGTCCGTGTCGCAGAAGACGTCGCCATCGCCTTCGAAGCCGATCGAACCCTCGCGCCGCGCCAGCAGCAGCACCACGTCCATCCGTTCGGGGTCCCACAGGCGGACGAGATCGCCCAGCGCATCGCCCCGGTCGATCCAGACGCTGTCGATGTTGGCCACGAACACCGGATCATCGCCCAGCAACGTCCGCGCCTTCTTCAACCCGCCGCCGGTCTCCAGCAGCTGCAGCCGCTCGTCCGAGATGGCGATGGCGGGGCGGGCGCGGCCCTGCAGATGCGTCTCCAGGCGATCGGCGAACCAGTGGACGTTGACCACGGCGCGCTCGACGCCCGCGTCCGCCAGCCGGTCCAGCACGTGGTCGATCAGGGCGCGGCCGCCGACCTCGACCAGCGCCTTTGGCCGATCGTCGGTTAGCGGACGCATGCGGGTGCCGAGCCCCGCCGCCAGCACCATCGCCGTCTTGGGGGCGGTCCGGGGCGCGCTCATCGGCGCAGCTCCGCAGGGACGTGGCGGTCGAACCAGGCGGCGACCGGTTCCAGCCCCGGCTTGGCGAGGTTGGCGTTCAGATGCGCCCACATGCGCGGCATGAACTGACGATAGCGCGACTTGCCGTCGCGCGCGATCAGACGGGCGAAGATACCCAGGATGCGCGCTTCATTCAGCGCAGCGAGCCCCGCATAGGCCCGCATGAACGGTTCGCGCTCCACCTGCGGTCGCAGGGCGAAGTAGCGGTCGAGCGCCAGCGCCTCCAACTCCGGCGAGACGTCGCGGCGCGCGTCCTGAAGCAGGGAATGCAGGTCCCACGACGGGTGCGCCCGCACCGCATCCTGGAAATCGATCATGCCGACGCGCGCGGCGCCTTCCCGCGCCTCAATCCAGATCAGATTCTCGGCGTGGTAGTCGCGGTGCGCCATCACTGTCGCCCCCGCCGCGCCGATGCGGACGGTCGGCCCCCAGGCCGCGCGCCACTCGGCCACGGCGGCCTCGTCGAAGCGCAGGCGAGGCTCCAGCTTCGGCAGCCATTCGACGAACAGGTCGGCCCCCCCTTGCAGCGCCGTCTCGTCATAGCTCAGCAGCGGCCAGTCGCCGGCGGGACCGCTCAGCGTCTCGGGCGTCGGCGCATCGTGCAACCGGGCCAGGGCCTCGACGGCCGCGAGATACAGAGGCGCCTCGTCCGCACCCCCTTCGATCACACGGGCGAACAGGTCGTCGCCGAAATCCTCGATCACAGCGAAACCGGACGGCGCATCCACCGCGACGATCTCCGGCGCCGAAAGGCCCAGTGACCGCAGGTGAGCGGCGACAGCGGCGAAGGCCTCGATCCTGCCCGCCGACAGGCGCGCAAGCGCGTTCCAGCCCTGGGCGCGGCGCTCGTCGGGCGACCAGAGGGGATCACAGGGCTGGCTCTCGGCGGCTGGAGGCTGGTCCATCAGCATCAGGGTCGCGCCGGAGGGCCGGGTCAGCCGCTCGTAGCGCCGGGTCGAGGCGTCGCCGGGCAGGGGCGCGCGGACGACGTCGCTCAGGCCGTGGGCGGCCAGAAACGCGCGACGTTGTTCCTCTCGGTCAGGGATGGACATGATCGATCAGCCTTTCCCACCGGCCCGCGCCGGAAACGGTCGCAACACGGCCCTGGCCCTCTTCCGCGATGACGATGACCAGCCGGTCGGCGCGCAGGAAGCCCGACGGGTCCTCGCCCAGCCGCTCCGGCCATTCGATGATCGCGCAGCCGTCGTCCAGCGCCTCGTCCAGGCCGATCTCCCACGCCTCCTGCGGCTGCGTCAGGCGGTAGAGGTCGAAGTGGGCGATGGGCGGTTCGCTCTCGTAGAACTGCACCAGGGTGAAGGTGGGGGACGGCACGTCTTCATCCGGCGTGGTCAAGGCGCGGATCAGGCCGCGCGCCAGCGTCGACTTGCCCATGCCGAGCGGCCCATACAGCAGCACGCTGTCGCCCGCCTTCAGAAGCGGTGCGATGACGTGGCCCAGCCGCGTGGTCGCCTCGGCGTCAGGCAGCACGATCCGGCTCATGCGAACACCGCCTCGGCGTCGGCGGGCAGGGTGCGCTCGGTGAAGTGTTTCAGGGCCTTTGTCGCCTCGGCCGCATCGATCGAAAGGCTGTTGGGGGAAATGAGTCGTCCGACCGTGACCGTGAACCGCTTGCCGGCCTTGTTGAGCAGTTCGTGGAACAGGGTCACGTCGCGCAACTCCCGCGAAACCTTGTCGAACAGGTGGAACAGCCGGCTGTAGGGGCCGGTCACATGCATGGGGATCACCGGCGCGTCGAACTTGCGCGACAGGGAGGCGGCGGTGGGCGCCCATTCCGGGTCGGTCAACAGGCCGTCACTCTCGACGCGCGCCAGTCGGCCGGCGGGAAACATGACGATGCAGCGTTCGGCCTCGAACGCCTCGCGCGCCGCCTGCAGGGTGGCGCGCGTCTTGTCGCGCGTGCGCTTGTCGTGCACCCACTCGACAGGGATCACCGTCTCGGACAGGCGGGGCGAAACCCTCAGGGCGTCGGCGTTGGCGAAGAAGACGGCGTCTCCGCGTCGCCTGCGGATCGCATCGTACACGGCGATCCCGTCCGCGATGCCGGTCGGATGGTTGCACACCACGATGCAGCGGCCCGCGGCGGGCAGCCGCTCCAGATGGGCGGCCTCCACCTTCAGGTGCAGCAGCTCGGAAACGTGGCGCAGCGTTTCCTCGCCCGACATCGGAGCGATGGCGTCGGCCATGTGGCGCGCCTTGCGGTAGCCGAGCAGCGCATAAAGGCCGGGCCGGACCAAAGGCCATGCGGCGGACCGCGTCAGGCGCGGCGCACGCTCGGCGATCAGCACATCGACGATGTGCGGCGAGGACCGGACGGGGGCGGAGGCGGGCGGCATGGACGCCATGCTTGTCGCCGGTCGTGCGGGCGCGGGCAAGGATCAACTTCCGCCGCCGGAACACCGGTGCTACGCCTTCGCGCCACAGCGTCGGTTGAGGAGCCCTTTATGCGCCATCGCACCCTTTTGTCGGCCGCCTGCGCCGCCATCGCCCTTGCTGCGGCCGCGCCGGCCCTGGCCCAGGTTCCCGCCGCGCCCGTGCCCGCACCCGCTGCGGCGCCCGACGCCTTCACCTATGGGGACATGATCTCGGCCAACCGGCTTGGTGACCCGCAGGTCTCTCCGGACGGGCGCTGGGTGATCTATTCGGTGACAACCACCGACCTGGCCGCCAACCGCCGCTCGAGCGCACTGTTCCTGAAGGACGCAGGCTCCGACGCCGAGGCGCGCCGACTGCCCATCTCGGACCAGGGCGCCAACACCGCGCGCTGGGGCGCGGACGGCCGCATCTACTTCCTGTCCGGCAAGTCAGGCTCCAGCCAGGTGTGGCGCGCCGAGGCCGACGGCTCGCGTCCGGTGCAGGTCACGGACCTGCCGCTGGACGTCAACGCCTACCGGTTGAGCCCCCAGGCCGACCGGGTGGCGGTGTCGCTGGCCGTCTATCCGGACGCCGCGGACCTGGGCGCTTCTGTCGCCATGGCCCAGTCGCGGGCCGAGCAGAAGACGACGGCCAAGGTCTATGACCGCATGTTCGTGCGTCACTGGGACACCTGGAACGACCACACCCAGAACCACCTGTTCGTGCAGTCGATCGGCGCGAACGGCCGCAGCGTCGGCGCACCCGTGTGGGTGACCAAGGGCTTTGACGGGGACACGCCCTCCAAGCCGTTCGGAGACGAGAGCGACTTCGTCTTCACGCCGGCGGGCGATGCGCTGGTGTTCTCGGCGCGATTGGCGGGCCGGACCGAGCCCTGGAGCACCAACTTCGACCTGTGGCGCACCAACGGCCTGTCGGGCGACGGGACCTTCACCAATCTGACGGACGCCAACGACGCCTGGGACGCGGGCCCGGTGTTCTCGCCGGACGGCCGCACGCTGGCCTATCGCGCCATGGCCCGGCCGGGTTTCGAGGCCGATCGCTACCAGATCACCCTGATGGACGTGGCGACCGGCCAGACGCGCGAGATCGCCGCTAACTGGGACCGCTCGGCCGACACCCTGCAGTGGTCAAAGGACGGCAACACCCTGTACGCCATCGCCGGCGACACCGGACGGACCAAGCTGTTCGCCGTGGATGCGCGCAACGGCGTGGTGACGCCGATCACCGGCGACGGCCATGTCTCTGCGTTCGGGCTGACGCCCTCGGGCTTTGTCCTGGCCCAGGACAGCCTGACCCGTCCGACCGAGCTGTTCGTGAAGACCTTCATGGGCCGCGAGATGCCGATCCGGATCACCAATGTGAACCCGCAGCTGGACACCAAGGCCTTTGGCGAGTTCGAGCAGTTCTCCTTCCCCGGCTGGAACAATGAAACCGTGCACGGCTATGTCATCAAGCCGGTCGGATACGTCGAGGGCCGCAAATATCCGGTCGCCTTCCTGATTCACGGCGGGCCTCAAGGGTCTTTCGGCGACAGCTGGTCCTACCGCTGGAACCCCGAGACCTATGCGGGCGCGGGCTATGCGGTGGTGATGATCGATTTCCACGGCTCGACCGGTTACGGCCAGGGCTTCACTGATGCGATCAGCCAGCATTGGGGCGACCGGCCGCTGGAGGACCTGCAGAAGGGCTGGGCCTATGCTCAGCGCCAGTATTCGTTCCTGGACGGCGACAACGCCTGTGCGCTGGGCGCCTCCTACGGCGGCTACATGATCAACTGGATCGCCGGCCGCTGGAACGACGCCTTCAAGTGCCTGGTCAACCACGACGGCGTCTTCGACACCTTCGCCATGGGCTATTCGACCGAGGAGCTGTGGTTCACCGAGTGGGAGTACGGCGGCACGCCCTGGGACAAGCCCGAGGGCTATCAGCGCTTCAACCCGGCCAACCATGTCGAGAACTGGAGGACGCCGATGCTGGTGGTGCAGGGCGACCTCGATTTCCGCATCCCGACGGCGCAGGGGCTGTCCACCTTCACCGCGCTTCAGCGGCGCGGGATCGACAGCCGGCTGGTGGTCTTCCCCGACGAGAACCATTGGGTGTTGAGGCCGGCCAACAGCCAGCGCTGGCATGACGAGGTGTTCGGCTGGCTGAACAAGCACCTCGACGAGACGCGCTGACCTCAACCGTCGGGAGACACGAAGAAGGGACGCGGGTGATCCCCGCGCCCCTTCTTTCTTGCGTCAGGATGACCTCAGAGCGAGGCGCGCGTGTTGGCGATCAGCACCAGCCGTCGATACTCCTGCTCGTTCATACAGCGCGGCTTGCTCCAGGCCTCGCCGGCTCGCTGAGCCTCCATCACCTCGCGTGCGGTGACGAATACCGGTGTGGAGCCATGCTCGCGCTGAAAGGCCCGTCGCGTGGCGCTGTCGGACGCGCAGATCATCACGGCCTGTCTGGAGGCGCTCTCGGGCGAGGCGGTCCGTGTCGGCGCCTGGGCGCTGGCGGGGGTCTGGACCGCGGCGAGTGTGGCGATCGAAAGGACGAAAAGGGCTGCACGCTTCATGGCTGGATCTCCCGTGGCCCGCCGCATCGCGGGTCTTGAGCCTCACCATGCGCCGATCTCCAGGAATGTAAAGGTTTCAAGACAGAGAGGTGTCATCGAGGTGACAAATAGCCTCTTCGGCTCCAACCGCGACCTTGTGCGTTAGTGAGCGAACGGAGGGGCGCAGCTTGGCCACGACCTTGAACGCTAAGGATTTTAAGGACGGCCTTCGCAACGGCGCGTCTGGAGTGGCCGACCGCCTGCGTCGCGGCCGCGATTGGGTCCGCGCCAACGATCCCGTCTACGCCGCCGCACGCCGTCCGGGCCGCGCGGAGAAGATGGCGGCGGGCGTCACCCTGCTGCTGGTCGCAGCGGTGGTGATCTTCCTGTTGCTGTTCGACTGGAACTGGCTGCGGGGTCCGATCGGACGATGGGCGTCGCAGAAGTATGACCGCGAGGTCGCTTTGCGCGGCGACCTGGACGTGAACCTGTTCAGCTGGACGCCTTCGGTGGTCGTCAACGACCTGAAATTCGGCGGACCCGACTGGGCGCGTGAACGCGACACCGCCAACGTCGGTCGAATCGAGGCCTCCGTGCGGTTGCGCAAGCTGTTCGCCGGCCAGATCGAGATGCCGCTGCTGTCCTTCACCCGACCGAACGTGGTGCTGATCGCAACCGCCGACGGCAGGAAGAGCTGGGAGCTGGAGCCTGACAAGCCCGATGATGGCGAGGGCATGAAGCTGCCGGTCATCCAGCAACTGGTCATCGCCGACGGTCGTCTCACCGTCGACGAGCAGAGGCGCGACCTCACGCTGGACGCCCAGGTCAATGCGCGCGAGACCGCGAACGACGGCGACGCCGGCTTCCTTCTGGACGGCCGCGGCAGCATCAACGGCTCGCCCCTGACGCTGCGGATTCAGGGCGGCCCCTTTATCAACATCCGCCGCAACCGGCCCTACCAGTTCACCGCCGCCGTGGACGGGGCGGGATCGCGGCTGAGGGCCGACGGCGCGATCACCCGGCCCTTCGACCTCGGTCAGTTCCAGGCGACGCTGAGCCTGCAGGGTCAAAACCTGGCCGATCTTTACCTGCTGACCGGCGTGACCCTGCCCAACACACCCGCCTATCGCCTGTCGGGCGCCCTGACGCGCGATGACCGTGTCTGGACGTTCAACGATTTCGACGGGCGCGTCGGCGCCTCCGACCTGTCTGGGGACGTCAAGGTGGATGCGGCCGAGCGGCTGCGCGTCGAGGCGCAACTGACGTCCCGCCGCCTCGACCTCGACGACCTGCTGGCCGTTGTCGGCGCGCAGCCGCGCACCTCGGGCGAGAACACCGAGACCACCAGCGGCTCGCCGGGCAAGCTGCTGCCCGACGCCACCTTGCAGGTCGAGCGCCTGCGCACCATGGACGGCTCGCTCAGCTACCGCGCCGCCTCGGTCAAGGCCAACGACTTCGACGTGCGCGCCGTGAACCTGGGCGCCGAACTGGAAGGCGGGGTGCTGAACCTCGATCCCGTCAGCTTCAACTTCAATCGAGGCGAGCTGAACGGCACGGCCAAGATCAACGCCACGCGCGACACCCCCTACAGCGCCATCGACTTCCGCCTCGGCGGCTATCCGCTGGAATCGCTGGTGCCGGCCCGAGGGGGTGTCCAGCCGATCAGCGGTCGCATGCTGGGCCGTGTGCGCCTGGAGGGCCCCGGATCGTCGATCCACCGGTTCGCCGCCGCCTCCAAGGGCTCGCTCAGCGTCGTGGTGCCGCAGGGCCGGATGCGCGAGGCCTTCGCCGAGCTGCTGGGCATCAACGCCAGCGCCGGCCTGATCAAGCTGCTCAGCGGCGACCAGGGCCAGACACAGATCCGGTGCGCCGTGGCCGACTTCAACGTCGCGGGCGGCGTGGCCAGCGCCAAGACCTTTGTGATCGACACCGGCGTGGTGCTGGCCCGCGGCTCCGGCTCGTTCAACCTGGGGCAGGAGACGCTGAACCTGCGCATCGACGGCGACTCCAAGAAGCCGCGCCTTTTGCGGGTGTGGGCGCCGATCACCATCGGCGGCACGTTCACGTCTCCCCGCCCCGGCGTGGATGTGGGCGAGGTTGTCAAGCAAGGGGGCCTGGCCGCCATCGTCGGCGCGGTCGCCGCCCCGGTCGCCGCCCTGTTCGCCTTTGTCGATCCGGGTCTTGCCGAGGACGCCAACTGCGGCCAGTTGATCGCCAGCGCGCGTTGATCGGCAAGAGGGATCGTCAGGCTTGACCCGCAGAGGTTTTTTCGCGCCGGCGCTCGGCGCTTTGACGGCCGCCTGTTCGCCGCTGGCGGTGCTGAACGCCGTCGGTCCCCGCGACGGCGGCGTGCGTCGCGTAGGGCGCGACATCGCCTACGGCCCCGATCCGCGTCAGACGCTGGACGTCTATGCGCCGGTGGGCGAGGGGCCGTGGCCGGTGGTCGTCTTCTTCTATGGCGGCAGCTGGGATTCGGGATCAAAGGACGTCTACGGCTGGGCCGCACAGGCCATCGCCGCACAGGGGTTTGTGGTGGCCCTGCCGGACTACCGCCTCGTGCCGCAGGTGAGGTTTCCCGCCTTCATCGAGGATGCCGCCGCCTCAACCGCCAAGGCAGGCGAAATCGCCTCGACCTATCGCGGAGACCCGGCCCGCCTCGGGGTCTGCGGCCATTCGGCCGGCGCGCATCTCGCGCTGATGATCGCGCTGGATCGGCGCTACATGGAGGCCGTGCAGCAGCCGCGCCTGATCCGCGCCGCCGCCGGCGTGTCGGGGCCGTACGACTTCCTGCCGTTCGACGTCCCCGCCTCGATCAACGCCTTTGGCCGTGCGCCCGACCCGACCCTGACCCAGCCGGTGACCTTTGTGCGCGGCGACGCCCCGCCGATCTGGCTGGGTCACGGCGAGGCCGACACCGTGGTGCACGCCGAGGACACGGTGATCCTGGACCGGCGTCAGCGCGCCGCCGGCGGGCGCTCCGAGGCCAGGCTGTATTCCGGCCTCAGCCACACCGACACCCTGGCCAGCTTCTCGCCCCTGTTCCGTCGCAAGGCTCCGGTGCTGGCGGACATGGCCGCCTTTTTCCACCGCGAGCTCGGCTGAGCCGAAAGGTTGGCGAAGACCGGCCGGGCTGCTACGACGCCGCCTCCGGCGCTCGAACACAGCTCCCGGACAGGTGGCCGAGTGGTTTAAGGCAGCGGTCTTGAAAACCGCCGTAGGTGGAAGCCTACCGTGGGTTCGAATCCCACCCTGTCCGCCACCTCTTCTGAAAAGCTGTGTCATTACAGCAGGTTGGGAGAATGGGCGGTATTCAGCCCCAAACTGCACCCCAAACCGCTTTCCGCCTGTGATCAGCCGACTTCGACCTCTTGCCGCGTGAAGAAGACGTTCTCGACGGAGCCATTCACCCGGCATGTGACGTAGTAGGTGTTCGGCTTGTTGACGCTCTTGTCGCCGATTGTGATCTGCGAGCAGTCCGGCCTTTGCCTCAGCACCCTCTTCGTTCCTTTGCGCAGCGTGTCCACGTCACGGCCGGTAAGACCGTAGTCGCCGGGCTCTGGAAAGGCGTGGGGTGCGATACGATCATCCTGCGTCTCCGGTGGTCCGGCATAAGCAGGCTTCTCAGGAGGTTTGGTGGCAGAGAGGTCAGATGCGCTTGTCCAGCGGGGTATGAAGCCATCCTCAACGGTCCGGCACCCCTCGCCTCGCTTCTCGTAGCCGGTGAACTGCTGGCCGTAGGAGCGCCGCGTAGGGGTCACCGAGTTCCTCCGTTTCTAGGACGGCGTCGGGACGGTGCCAGAGGCTATTATGCGCCGCTTGGCCAACGAACTCGCCTGCGGCGTGACAGAGAACCGGGCGCAGCAGGCTAGTAGACAATGATGCCTCTGGGTTGTACGAACGTTTCGCGACCGCTGGGGCATTCATGACAAAGATCATTGTCGACCTGAACACGAAGGTCATATCTCCGCAGCAGAAGATATGGATCGTTCATCCCGGCAGGAACCGAAGCCATATTGATGTCTTCGAACAAGAAGGCGTAGTATTTCTAGAGTTTCCTGGACTTAACCTAAGACCCGCCCATTTTTCCGATGATGGGCTCTTGCGTCAAGCTATCCGGCAGGCCGTCGCCATACGGTCGAACAAGGGGCTGACAAGAGACGACGGTTCTCCCATCCTCGCAAGTGACTTCCCTGCTCACGCCGGCACAGATGTCTCAGTTCATCTCCGCACCGTGAGGCATCTCGCTACAAGGATGAGCGCTGGTGATCTGGTGATTGTCCCATCGCGCGGGGCAGGTGGGCGAGTGATATTCGGAGAAGTTGCGGGCGATTTCTTTCCGCAACAGACATTACACGTGCCAAGCCTACCTTACGCGGGTACGCCTGTTCGTCGTGTGAACTGGCTAAGAAGCCGAGGAAAGCTGGAGCTTCCGGCACACCTCGTGAAGTTCTTCGAGAAGCCTCCCGCGATCGCGGAAGTCGGCCGGGACCGCTTCTCCGAAGCGTTTTACAACTATGCCTACGATGCCTATCGCACTGACAGTTCATCATGGCTTTCTGTTAATGCACCAAAATACGATGGATCGGATTTTCTCGGTGCGGTTGCGCCCGCACAACTGATCGCCCTCGCAGTATCCCTTTATCGGGCCATCGAGCAAGACGCCGATATTTCTTCGATGAACTACGAGAGCATCGTCTCTACGTTCTACGACGAGAGCGCTTTGGCAGATGCGAAACTGAGATTCGCTTCGCCCGGTAGATACGACCTCAAGGATAGAGATGCGCGGTTAGCCAGATTCATCAACGGCTTCTTAGCGCTCGCTTTAGCGGGCTCGCTGGTTGCGTGCAGTGCGGCCGGCAACACCGTCGAAGTCCACGAAGATGGATCGAAGACCAGCGCAGCTAGCGGCGACCTTTCAGACATGGTCAACCTCGCAACCAAGGCCCCCAAAGGCGTGCTCCAAAAAGCCGAGGATCAGGCCGCGAATTCGAAAGCGAAGCTGGGCCTTACCGTCCCCGCGAAGGTGCGGCCGTGACTGCGGTGGCTAAAGTTGCGAAGCAGGTGCTTAGAGGCCTAGCTCGCGGCATTCTCTGGGCATGGCGCTTGCTGTGGCGATCCGAGGTCCCGCTCATTGTAACAGTGGGTCTCGCTGCGTTAGCTGCCTTCCTAGCGCCACAGGTTACGGAGAAGTTTGAACGACAAAGGCTGTCAGCGGAGTATGTCCTCAACAACCTCAAAGACCTAAATACGCTGATTGCTGAAATATACGTTGACGTTTCCAAGATCAATTACGCAGTAGCCGCAGGCAACCCGCCTCCTCGAGCAACCCGCGATCACGCTAGGGAGACGTTAGCTAAGTTGAACTGGAAGATTGTTGAAACGGCTGCGATGTTGCCCAAGGCGCAGCGCGTGGTGCTGCACGAATTCCAGACGGATGTCTTCAGGGTCAGCCAAAATCTAGACGAGAAACTCGACATAGAGGGCTGTCAAAGATTGCTCAAAAGCGTTGACGCGATGGGGTTGAGCGGAGCGCGATCGATCCAAACTGTTGGACGGCACGTCGACTTGAGCAACCCCCCGGAAGCGGAAGCGGAGGTTCGAAGCTCGGACACCTAAGACGAGCGTACCTGTCGGGGCTACTGCACTGCGACGCCTGTCGTATATTCGAGCAGCTTGGATTCCGACTCCTTTGCGATCAGCCGATAGGCTTGCTTGAAGAGGGTGTCCTTCCGCCCCGCCTACTGGATTGCTGCGCGGGTGACGACGAACGTTTCAGCTAACGTCTCAAGAGACGCCCCTGCAAGGCCTCATTGCATCACTCTTGCGCAAGCATGCGGACAAGCTGGCGCAGCAAACGTCTTCATTGAAGGTCAGAGCGATCTACTATAGTGATTTGGCCTTCGCGATCAGGCACGGTAACCATTACCTTAGCGTTGATATAATGGGTCAGTTCAACTCGGCTCATGGCGGATCGCACATCGTCTGCCACCGCGATGTTGGCGCATATAATGTATAGATCAACGTGAACTATGGCTTTAGGGTCGCAATCTTCTATGATAGCTTGCGCTCGAGAGCGTATTGCCGGCAGCATCGGCCTTCCACTCCGTGCTGCGATAACCTCGACGCCGAAATCATCCTCGCCAAATATGTCCCCTAGAACAAAGTCTGGCATGAAGTCCCGCTTTATAACATAGGCAGGGTACTTCAGCCTGAGGTATCGCTCTACCAGATCGTAGAGCTTGTCGGGTTCTAAGGCCTGATCTAGCTCTAAGGTGTGGGATATGTCCTTGACGCGCCGGATGGTTTCACTGCTGACCGTGGAGCCGATCCCCACCTTTGCATTATCGAGAAAACGGTAGGTACTGTACATCCAGAACCGCTCAACGGTACCCACAGTCGCCATCTCATCTATAAGTTCCTGTCTCGGACCTATGGTCTTCGGTCCTGATGAGGAGACAATGTTCCACCAATCCGGCTTCGCATCATCAGTCACAAAGATCAGACCATCTGGCTTCTGCGTTTTCGCAAACTCCAAAATCTGCCACCATATGATAGCATCGCCGTATTTAGCCTCGTAGGTGCGGCCGCCGTATGTGTAGGCGGGGCTCTTTGAACCGTCTTTGCCCTTGTCTTCGTAGCCCGGTGGCATACCTACGCTAAACCGCCGTTCAGCCCACGAGGTTATCGTGGTCAGCTCTTCTTTCGAAGGTGCTGGACCGATGCGGCCGTCGAGTATGTCCGTAATCCTCTCGAGGAGCACGTCATCTGAATGAACATCTATATGCTCCTTCTCGAATCTCCCGATCCTTTCGAAGAAGGCACCGATAGTTTCATCGAAGGTGGAGAGCAGCAAGGCTGGGTCGATAGAGGAGTGGCGTTCCTTTAGCTTTAGCTTACTAAGGTCTGACTCTATCCTGTTACGACCTGAGGTCACAATCTCTCGAACCTGAGAGAACCGCGACTTCTGATCGGCGATTACATGCAGCCGGTTTCTGTGAAACTCTAGTGCAGCATGATGGGGAACCCAAAGACGATCCTTGATCGCCTGCATCACATCTAGAAGCTCGGAGCGAGCACTTTCCGGATAGCGATAGATGTTCAGCAGGACGTTCGCGTCGAGACAGATCGCTCCGTGTTGCCATAGGTCGGCGAAGTCGCTCTCATTGAGCGGGTAGAAGCTTCGGAACGAATCTCTCATGTCGGCCCTCAGCTTCTTAGTGGGCCACCATTGTCGAGGGAGCGCAAGGGCGCGTACCTAATGTATACCCATCTGAGACGAGGTGGTGAGACGCGTTCTGCGTCTCAATAGGGTTGACTTACCCGATTGCGAGACTCACAGTCGCCGGGTCTTAGAACCTATTGGGACAGTCTCAGATGGCCTTGGTCGGTTACGCCCGCGTCAGCAGCAGTGGTCAGTCGCTGGAGGTTCAGCGGGATCAGCTTATCGCCGCAGGGTGCACCCGCATCTTTGAGGAGAAGCGAAGCGGCACGTCCCAGAGCGGGCGGGAGCAGTTGGCGCTAGCTCTGGACTATGTGCGCGATGGAGACGTGCTGATCGTCACCCGTCTCGACCGTCTGGCCCGTTCGATCACCGATCTTCGGCAGATCATTGACCGCCTCACTGCCAAGGAGGTCGCGTTCAGGGTGCTTCAGCAGGGCGAGATTGATACCAGCACGTCTAACGGCAGGCTGATGCTGAACATGCTCGGCGCATTTGCCGAGTTCGAAGCCGATCTAAGGCGTGAACGGCAGAGGGAGGGTATCGACCGCGCCAAAGCCAGCGGCGTCTACAAGGGTCGCAAGCGCAGCGTTCCCGCCGCAGACATACGCAAGCTGAAGGCTGATGGGGTCGCACCCACTGAGATAGCCAAGCGCCTGAAGGTCGGCAGAGCCAGTGTGTACCGAGCGTTGGCCGAAGCGGCTTAGATCGAAAGCTGGCAATCTTACCCGCCCGGCCTTCCCTGACAGGAGGCTTATACCCGACCAGAATTTCAGCTTCGCGTGACGAGCCGCTTGCAGCATTTGCACTTGCCCGAAGCGGACGTGCGGGAAGTCAGCGATGGGTGGTTAGTGGACGTAGCCTAAGGTGCCGCTTCGACATGTTCGAACCACACGTTCCGGCATCGACGCCAAGGCGCTCAAGTGCATGCTGTCGCCGACGTTCACAGGATCAGATTTCGTGATCCGGGCGCAGGACTATGTCGTCTCTCATCGCGGTTGGCGCGGCGTTTATCAGGTGTGGCTGCCTGATACGGAAATAGGTTGAGACCTCTCAAACACCATTGCGCAGCGCGTAGGGATATCGAACAACCGACGGGCGCAGGGGGAGCAAGATGGCGAACGATGGTCGGGGACGGGCGGGATGACTCCGCACGAGTTCCTTTCGAAATGGCGTGATGTTGAGCTCAAGGAGCGGAGCGCTTCCCAGAGCCACTTCAACGACCTCTGCCGACTAATCGGCGTCGATGATCCAATCGCCGCAGACCCTAGCGGGGCATGGTTCACTTTCGAAAAAGGGGCTTCGAAAACCAGCGGCGGGGAAGGCTGGGCCGACGTTTGGCGGAAGAGCTGCTTCGCTTGGGAGTACAAGGGCCGCGCTGCCAACCTAGACAAGGCATTTGACCAACTCCTCCGCTATTCGATCGCGCTGGAAAGCCCTCCGCTGCTGATCGTCTCGGATATGGGACGCATCCGAATTCACACCAATTGGACCAACACGGTTCAGCAGGTGCACGAAATCGCGCTGGAGGACCTAGCCGACGCTGCCAAGCGCGATCTCCTGCGCAACTGCTTCCTCGACCCTGAAAAGCTGCGCCCCACCAAAACCCGCCAGATGCTTACTGAAGGCGCGGCGAAGCAGTTCGCATCCCTCGCCCTTCGTTTGCGCGATCGAGGGCATGAGGCGCAGGCGGTCGCCCATTTCGTCAATCGACTCGTCTTCTGCATGTTTGCCGAGGATGTGGACCTTCTGCCCGGGAAGATGTTCACGCGGATGATCGAGGCGAGCCGCGCTCCACCGACGCAGTTTGCCGACCACGCCCGCACTCTTTTTGACGCGATGAAATCTGGGGGCATGGTCGGCTTCGAGAAAGTCGAGTGGTTCAATGGGGGGCTGTTCGATGATGATGACAGCCTGCCGTTAGAACCCGTGGACATCGACGATCTATTGATCGCCGCGCGCCTGGACTGGTCGGAGATTGATCCCTCAGTACTCGGAACCCTGTTCGAGCGAGGGCTTGATCCGGACAAGCGAAGCCAACTCGGTGCTCACTACACCGATCGCGAAAAAATCATGCAAATCATCAATCCCGTCGTTGCGGAGCCACTGCAACGGGAATGGGCAGACGCCAAGGCGCAGATAACCGAGTTGATCGAGAACGCGCCCGTTCCGACGAAAGAGAAACTGCTGCGGGGCAAGGAGTTGGCGGCTCGCACCAAAGCCCTCAACGATGCAGCGTCGATTCATAGGGCCTTTCTTGAGCGCCTCGAGAGATTCCGTGTTCTTGATCCAGCTTGCGGGTCGGGGAACTTCCTCTACCTCTCACTACTGGCGCTGAAAGACATCGAGCACCGAGCAAATGTGGAAGCGGAGGTACTCGGCCTTCCACGCGGTTTCCCTCGCGTTGGGCCTGAAAACGTCTTGGGAATCGAGCTCAATCCCTACGCAGCGGAATTGGCTCGAATCTCGGTTTGGATTGGTGAGATCCAGTGGATGCGTCGAAACGGCTTTGAGGCCTCCCGCAACCCGATCCTCCGCACATTGACCAACATTGAGTGCCGGGACGCGCTCCTAACCGCTGAAGGTAAGCGGGCGGGTTGGCCAGATACTGACGCGATCGTGGGTAACCCGCCGTTTCTCGGTTCGAAATTCCATCGCAAGGGTAGGCCGGCAACAAAGACGAAGCCTGCTTTGAAGGGCCTAGGCGATCACTACACCGACACGCTTTACGCGGCCTATCGTGGCAGCGTGCCCGCGTCAGCTGATTTGGTCAGCTATTGGTTTGCCAACGCCGCTGCCATGGCAAGCTCCGAGCGATTTTCGACGCTCGGACTCATCGCTACCAAGTCGATCGGAAAGGGGGCGAGCAACAAGCCCCTCTCCAAGTTTGTTACCGACACCCAGTTTCGCATTTTCAGTGCGTCACGAAACCAGCCTTGGGTCGTCGATGGGGCCCAGGTACGGGTTGCGGTCGTTTGCGCCAAGCGGTCCCCCACGGACGTCAAGTTGGATGGGAAGCCATCGGGCGTCATCAATCCCGACCTTACGGCTGGATTGGATGTCAGTAAGGCAAAGCCCGCTCGAGAAAATCGGAACTGCGCATTCCAAGGCGTGAAGCTTAACGGTCCCTTCGAAATCAGCGACGCTCTCGCCCGCTCATTCTTGCAGGAGCCGACCAATCCAAATGGGGAACCGAACTCGAAAGTCGTCCGAAGGTTCGCAGGAAACGATGACGTTACAATGCGGGATCGCGACGCTTGGGTGATCGATTTCACCGACTATCCAGAATCTGCCGTTGCCGCCCTATTCGAGAAGCCGTTTCAGCACGTTCGAACTCAGGTGGTCGAACATCGGCAGACCCGGGAAGTCGGAACCGCGACTGAGGTAGATCGGCTAGAGAAATTCTGGCTTATGCAGCGACCCCGTCCGAAGTTGCGAAAGGCCATCGCCGCATTCGATCGGATTATTGCGGTCCCGGAGACTAGCGAGCATCTCCTGTTTCGCTTTTTGCCGAGCTCGTATGTATTCAGCGGAAGCTTGTTTGTCATTTGCCGTGATGACGACATCACCTTCGGCATCTTGAGCTCCCACATTCATCGTGTCTGGACAAAAGCACATGGCAACCAGATGGGCGTTGGAAATCAGGGCCGATACAACGCGACCCGCACCTTCCTGACTTTCCCATTCCCAGTCGGCCTGTCGCCGGACTTGCCTGCACATGTTCACGAAGAGGGTACGCCGGGTCACGCCATCGCTACTGCTGCGGCTGCGCTAAACACGCAGCGCGAGAACTGGCTCAACCCTTCGAACCTTGCTCACCGTGTGCCCGACATCGTGGAGTGTTATCCGGAGCGGGTCGTGCCCCTCAATGCCAGCGCTTCTGAGAATCTCGCTCAACGCACTCTTACGAAGCTCTACAACGTTTACCCGGAATGGCTGAAGAATGCGCAGAACACGCTCGATGAAGCGGTTTCTGACGCTTATGGGTGGGGCGACGATTTTCGGAACGATGCACTGAGTGATGACGAAATTCTTGCTCGGCTGTTCTACCTAAATCAGGAACGAACTACATAATCTGTCGGGCCTAAGGCGCACCCACACATCAGCCGAGAAGCGACAATCGCACCTCCCCCCTCAATCGGACCTCCGTCTGA
This sequence comes from Pseudomonadota bacterium, assembly GCA_023456105.1. Classification (GTDB taxonomy): domain Bacteria; phylum Pseudomonadota; class Alphaproteobacteria; order Caulobacterales; family Caulobacteraceae; genus Brevundimonas. The sequence goes on from JAEYAO010000116.1 coordinate 19,192, forward strand.
GCGCCCATCCAACACTGCGAGAATGTCGAACTCTGGCGATCTTACCCGCCCTCCCTCTTCTGGGAGGAGGCTTAAACGCGATCCAAAATCCGTCTTCGCGTGAGGAGCCATTGCAAACGTTGCATCCGCATCAGACGGTCAGCCGGATCGTCGCCACTGCTCACCGCCTGGCAGCCGAACCGACATCGGAGGTTCACTCGGACGATCCACATCAGCCCACAAGAACCAGAACAAAGCCGGAACAATTGAGTGGAGGCGCGGCCTACGACACTGCCATGATGCGGCAGCAACGGAGAGCCCCCATGACACTCGACGATCAGACAGACCGACTCCTCAGAGCCCTAGAAGGCATGGACCTGACTAGCTCTGATGGGAAGGTCGGCATCAGCGTGATGCTGGCCGAAATCGAGAGGCGAGCGCCGGGCGCTATCCTGCAATCCGCTTCCCGCCTTGAACTTCGGCGTGTGGTCCGAGGCATGCTCTCCAATGAACAGGGAAGCCTCGCTGCGAGCTAAATGGGCCGGACACACCCTGACACCGTCAGGTCACGCCCGACGCCACTACAAGCCCCGACAATCGGCATGATGGCTGCTGCGGGTTGGGCAGCCCGTGCTTCGTGCAGCCGTTGCGACCTCAAGCTTTACGTCGATCTAGTCGCACTGGCGAAGCTGCTCGGACCCAACGCTATCTTATGGGGGCGGACGCCACGATGCCGACGCTGGCTCGATCATGGCGATGGCCGCTGCACAGGACGAGTGACCTTGGACACATGCGCCATCGTCGGAGGCACATGGACAAGCATCAGCGATCCCCATCAGCGGACGGCCGCAGAGAACGCCTTAGCGCTATGGCGGAGCTTCTCTGCTAGCACTCCGAAGGTGTCAGGTGGCGGTGGTTAGGCCTTGGCCTTGCGAGCAGGCTTGGCCGCGCCCTTAGGCTGACGCCCCTTGCTACCTAGACCGATAGCCTTAGCCAGTTCGGATCGGCGAGCCGCATAAGCAGGAGCCACCATCGGGTAGTCAGGCTTCAAGCCGTATCGCTCGCGGTACTGAACCGGCGTCATGCCGTTGGTGCTGAGGTGCTTCTTGAGCGTCTGATAGGTGCGCCCGTCGATGAAGCTGACCAAGCCAGCATCAGAAACCGATTTCCTGATTTGAGCAGGGGAAGGTCTCTCGACCTCAGGCTCCGCAGAAGCCTCTTCAGATGGCTCGCCAATGCCCCTGAGAGCCCCGTACACGGCCGAAATGACACCCGGCAGAACGTCGGCCTCAACCTTGTTGTTGTGGGCGTAGGAAGCCACGATTTCGGCTGTCAGAGCCACTAGGTCGGTGGTGTTTGGTTGCTCGTCCATAGTCTTCCTGTTGTCCGTTTATAACATTCCAGAGCGTCTTGCCGTCGTCACCGCTACTCGGGCTTACGCCTCCTAGTAACGAGAAGCGAAGCCTCAAATAACAGAGAGAGACGTGAAAGGATGACTCGTATGCCTAATTATCTGCAAACATAATGCAATCATTGCAATGGATATTGATATCCATACCATAGCGAGACCTGAACTGTTCCAGCATTACACTGTGAAGGGTATCTCTGTGTCTGGCCTGAACGATGAAGCTGTCATGAACTGGAAGGACGATGATGTTGCGCTCCATACATTCCGCCATGATGGCTAGCGCTAGATCGGAGTCCGCCTTCTGAAGCCTCATGCCTTGATCGCGTTTGAAGTTATGCGCGATGCGTTCATGCAGGGCAATCATCCCATGCATGTAGGCGTCGAAATCCGCTTTCGTGCTGAAGAAACGTCCAGTCTCTTTGTCGAACTTGAGAGGGCTTTTGGTCTTCTGAATCCCTTTGCTGTTGATCAACCGCAGGAACTGAACCTTTCCAGCTTCTCTTCCCTGTCCGGAGCCCGGCACGAGATAAGGATCGAAGTCTAGGCGTTTGCCAGCTTCGGCATAGAGTATCGCCGGATGCAGGCCACGGAAATCTAGTTCCACAACCTCTTCTCCGTTAATGGTAAGCCTCGACCGAAACGCCTTAGGTAGGTTCTGGAAAGAGCCGCCATACACACGTCCGCCTCTATCCCATGAGCCTTTGAAGATGCGGACGAGGTGGAGCTTGGCTTCATCGTAGCCGCGCAGGATCGGGACTTCGTCGCCTTCCTCGGCTCGTTGCCGGAAAATGCGTTCGACCTGCTCCACGTCTGAAGCTGCGAGCCGGACGCGAGCGTCACCGATCATGGAGTTCCAGCGGCGAATGATGTGTTCCCCTTCGCCTAGGCAGGTCGGCATCGGGTCGGTGGTCTCGCTGTCATGCAGAAGGGTTACTTCAGCAGGCGGTTGCAGGAGCTTCGCCGCTGTCAGTCCATAGCTTTCAGCGAGTTCCTTGAGGGCTGGACGAGGGTGGATGCGAGTGACGCGGCCTCTGCCGGACTCGCGGTTGTAGTGCCCCTTTTCCACGCGGATGAAGCCAAGGACCTCCAGCGCCATGAGAATGAAGCGCAGAGCAGTGATGCTGATCGGCGTCCTCACATAGTCACTGTTTCCAAGCCGCAGGGGTACGCCGTCGACGGCGGGTATCCGCATCAAGGCGCACGCGATCACTAGATTGAGCAGGGCGAGGAGCGTGGTCGCGAATCTGAGAGCGTCGTCAGGCCTGAGGGCCTTCCGCCGGTTGAAGGTCGTCGCAATCTTCGCCGTTAGCACCTCCACGAGGGGCTCAAGGCATGGGTTCTCAATCGGAGTGAGCACGAGCGTGCTTCCGGTCATGTATCTTCCTGTTTGTGGGTCAGGCGTATGGGGGCGTGTGCACCCGCCCCATCACGCGTTTAGTTCGACGCCAGAAGCGCCATCAGATCGTCATGCAGGATCACGGAGCGGCCGCCGATACGGCGAAGCGGCAAGCGACCGGCATTGACGAGGTTGTAGATCGTGGACTTGCTGAGGCTGGTCAGCTTGGCGGTGTCCCGCACGCTGTAGGCCAGATTGGTTTCAAACGGCCGTTCAGTCATTGCTGAACCTCGATCGATCCTTGGATGCTCCGGTCAAGGTGCTCTCCCACGACCGCCCCGCTGATTTGGGGAAGGTTTGTGGCCGTAACTGCGGCGTAAAGCTCAGGTGAACGAGCCTGAAAGAGAGCCGCGCTGGTGTTTTGGCTTCGGATGAACTCTGTAGAGAAGTCCCAGTAGGACTTGGGTACATACGTCCTACCGTCAATACGCCGCTGATAGATTCGAAGGCGATTGTAGGACAGTTTGTAAGCCGACGAGGAGTATCCGGCCTCGAACCTTGACTTGAGGTGGGCGTGAACGGGTGGGAGGTAGCTTGTGACATCTACCCAGAAGCGATCCGGGAGGAGGTGTTTGTTGAGGCTGTCGTATTCGATTTCTTGCATATCGGTCTCCAGAAAACGCCGCGTGGCTGCGGCTGACGGAGGTTCCTAGCAAGAAAACAACTCCTTGGCGAGAAGTTTTTGAAGTACACAACCCATAGAGATAAGGAAGTCTATAGTAGAGGAGAAGCGTTGTTCAAATAATCGGGAACTTCTTGCGAAAGAATCGTCTATCAATTGGTGGTTTTGATATAGGTGGACCACTCCTCTAATAGCAGACTTCTCTTTTCCAAGGCGTCCCCGCGACGGTAAGCGCGTTCGACGCCGCTGCCGATCTGGTGCGCCAAGGCTGCTTCGATGACTTCGCGGGGGTGGTCGGTGGTGTCGCCAGCCCAATCCCTGAACGTGGATCGGAAGCCGTGAACCGTGGCGTCTACTTTCATCCGCTTAAGGACCGCGCTCATGGCTGCGCTTGATAGCCGCTGGTTCGCGCCGGATGCGGGGAAGACATAGGTTCCGCTAAGCGCCTGCATCTCTTCTAAGATCGAAACCGCTTCGGCTGCGAGCGGGACCCGGTGGGGCTTGCCGCCCTTCATGCGTTCAGCCGGGACGGTCCAGATGGTGTCCGTCAGGTTCACCTCGGACCAAGTTGCGCCCAGAACCTCGTTGGTGCGTGCTGCTGTGAGGATGGTGAACCGAAGCGCCATGGCCGCTGTGCCGGAGCGACCGCAAAGCTCGTTCCAGAAGTCCGGCATTTCGGAGTAGGGCAGGGCTCGCTGGTGGCCGCGAGTGAGCTTGGCGCGTCTAGATAGAAGGTGGGCAAGGTTGCCCCGCCACGCGGCAGGGTTCTCTCCTGTTCGGAGTCCTTGGGCTTTCGCCGCGTCCAGTATGTTCTCGATCCGTCCGCGAACCCGACTCGCGGTCTCCGGCTTGTCAGACCAGATCGGCTTGAGGACGTCCAGCACGTGCGTCGTGGTGATGTCGGCCACTGGCATGTCGCGCAGCGACTCCGCGTAGGCCTTGAGGGTGTTGGTCCATTGCTGCCGGTGTTTGGGATTCCGCCACGCCGAGCCCTTGGTCTCGATAAACTCGTCGGCTACCGCGCCGAAGGTCTTCCCGCGCGCGCTAGCTCGCTTCCTCTCCTCGATCGGATCGATGCCTCTGCTGACGAGCCGCTTGGCCTCCGCCGCAAGGTCGCGGGCTTCCGCAAGCGTAACGGCGTGAGCCGAGCCCAGCCCCATTTCGCGTGACCGGCCGTCGAGCCTGAACAGGAAGAGCCAGCGCTTGCCGGTGTCCACCTTCAGATAAAGGTTGTTCCCGTCCCCGTAGCGACCGGGCTTGGCGGACTTGACGAAGGCGGCGGTGAGGCGGGTTGATTTGGCCATCCCTCCCCATAGCGCCCCAAACGCAACCCCAAAAGGCGTGCTGGCTTCACAGGGTCAACTTTGGTCGGCGTTGGACAGGAGAGCGTTTATCAACTGTTTCTATTCAGCTTTCAGGATGCGTCGGGTTTCGCCTAGACACCAGTCAGAATCCCACCCTGTCCGCCATGTCGGCGGATCGCGGTCGCGCGAAAGCCCCGGTCTGCATGATGCATCCGGTTGGAGGGCGGGCGGGGCGCCGGGCCTTCGCCCGGAGTGTGAGTAGTTGTGTACCGTTTCGACGAAGGTCTGACGCCCCGCGCGGGTGGTTGGCTGCAAGCTCGGGGCGGAGGATGGTGGCGGTCTTATCGCCTAACCCCATAAGCCTGCGGCGGGCAGGGGACGCTGCGAGCATCCTCCCTGGACCGGCCGAGTATCCCCCTCGACCCTCCAAACGCCGGGGCGATCCCCGACGCCGGCAGGTTCGGCCGACGTGGCCGAACCCCTCCCGCTCCATCCGCTCCCGCCGCTCGCAAGGTCGCAGGCCAAGCGAGCCCTCCCCAGCGACGAGACGGGTGCAGGATCGCACGGCCGGGAGCTCAGGCGAGGAGGTCGGGCCGAGGTTTGGTCAGAGGGTTGATGCCGTTGGGGTTTGTCGCCGTTGATAGGAGAGCAGGCGCATTATTCCTCTCCCGCTTGCGGGAGAGGTGGCCCGTCGACCGCGAAGCGGTCCAGGGTCGGTGAGGGAGGTTCTCTTGAAGAGGAAACCTCCCTCATCGTCAGGCGTGTCGCTACGCGCCACGACCTGACACTTCCCCCGACGAGCGGGGGAAGACCGTTGAACCGCGCCGTGCGACGCCAAGGCTAGCTGGAAGAACGGCGGTCGGCTAGTCTGAGGGGCGTCGCTACGAGGAGCCCGCCATGGCCGACCAGACCCACTATCTGGCCGTCTTCACCTCGGACAAGACCGGCCCGCGCTGGCGCGCCTGGTATGCGATGACGGAGGAGGAGCAGCGGGCGACGGACGCCGCCGGCATGGCCGCCATTGCGGAATGGGAGGCCAGGCATCGCGACAGCATCGTCCATGGCGGCGGCGCGCTGGGTCCGACCAAGCGGCTGACGCCGGAGGGGCTGACGGACATCGTCAACCTGCTGACCGTCTTCATGGTCGTGCGCGCCCCGTCCCACGCCGCCGCCGCCCGCCTGTTCGAAGGCCACCCCCACATGACGATCTGGCCCTGCGACGGGGTGGAGGTGATGCCGGTGTTGGTGGGTTAGTCCTCTTCTGTTGGCGGGACCCAGCTCGGATCGTTGACCGGATACCAGTCTGCGGCGAGGTCCAGCCATTGCGGATTGGCGTCCTCGATCAGTTTCAGCTTCCAGTCACGCAGCCACTTCTTCAGCCGCTTTTCGCGTTTGATCGCGTCGATCACCCACTGATGCTGTTCGTACCAGACCAGACGGGTGACATCGTGTTCGTCGGTGAAGCCGGGGAAGGCGTAGGTCTTGTGCTTCCACACCCGCGCATGAAGGTTCGAGGTCATGCCGACATAGAGCGTGCCGTTCCGCTGGCTCGCCATGATGTAGGTCGCGATAAAGGTGCGATGCGTCCCCATCCGGACACGCTATGGGCTTCCCCTCCTTTCGTCATCCTCCGGCGAAGCGCAGCTGAGACCGGGGGACCCAGCGGCGCCGGAGGCGACCTGTTCAGGCGCGATCCCCACCGCCGGCGTCCACGACAGGTTCGCGCTCCCGCGCGCCGCTGGGTCCCCCGGTCTGCGCCGCGAAGACGCGGCTTGCCGGAGGATGACGAAAGACCAATCAGGTTTTGCGAGCTACGCAAGCACGATATTAGCCAGTGCAGTGACAACCGTGGCTGTGGTGGACCAGTTTATTCCGGAAAGGATCATGGGTGCACCCTCTCCTACCCAATCTCCAGCCCGTCCGGGCTCGTCGTGACCGCGATCGTTGACCCGTCGGCGATCTCCCCCGCCAGCAGTTTGCGGGCGATGGGGTCGACCAGCTCCTTCTGGATGACACGCTTGAGGGGGCGGGCGCCGTAGGCGGGGTCGTAGCCCTTGTCGGCGAGCCATTGCAGGGCGCTGTCGTCCAGCGTCAGCGACAGGCGGCGGTCGGCGAGCAGGCGCCCGAATCGCGCAAGCTGGATGCGGACGATGCCGCCCATCTGGGCGCGGCCCAGGCGATGGAACAGGATGATCTCGTCGATCCGGTTCAGGAACTCGGGGCGGAAATGGGCGCGCACCGCCTCCATGACGAAGGGGCGCACGGTCTCGACCTCCTCGTGTTCGTCCTGGTTGGCCAGGAAGTGGCCGCCGAGGTTCGAGGTCATGATGATCAGGGTGTTCTTGAAGTCGACGGTGCGGCCCTGGCTGTCGGTCAGGCGGCCGTCGTCCAGCACCTGAAGCAGGACGTTGAAGACGTCGGGGTGCGCCTTTTCGACCTCGTCGAACAGCACGACCTGATAGGGCCTGCGGCGCACGGCCTCGGTCAGGGCGCCGCCCTCGTCATAGCCGACATAGCCGGGAGGCGCGCCGATCAGGCGGGAGACGCTGTGCTTCTCCATGTATTCGCTCATGTCCAGGCGGGTGATGGCCGCCTCGTCGTCGAACAGGAACTCGGCCAGGGCGCGGGTCAGCTCGGTCTTGCCGACGCCCGTGGGCCCCAGGAACAGGAAGGAGCCCAGCGGGCGGTTGGGGTCGTTGAGGCCCGCGCGCGCCCGGCGCACCGCGTCGGAGACAGCAATCAGGGCGTCCTCCTGGCCCACCACGCGGCGGCGCAGCGCGTCCTCCATGGCCAGCAGCTTTTCGCGCTCGCCCTCCAGCATCTTGTCGACGGGCACGCCGGTCCAGCGGGAGACGACGGCGGCGATCTGTTCGGCGTCGACGACTTCGGGCGTCAGGGGGCCGGACTTGTCGGCCTCCGCTGCCTCCGCTTCCGCCAGCTGCTTTTCGATCTGCGGGATCTGGCCGTAGGCGATCTCGGAGGCGCGTCCCAAGTCGCCCTGGCGCTGGGCGTTGGCGAGTTCGACGCGCAGGCGGTCCAGGGTCTCGCGCAGCTGGGCGCCGCCGGCCACCTTGTCCTTTTCCGCCTTCCAGCGAGCGGTGAGGTCGTCGGACTGGCCCTCCAGATCGGCGATCTCGTCCTCGAGCTTCTCCAGGCGGGCGCGGGAGGCGGTGTCGGTCTCCTTTTTCAGAGCCTCGCGCTCGATCTTCAGCTGGACCAGGCGGCGGTCGATCTCGTCCAGCGCCTCGGGCTTGGAATCGACGGCCATGCGCACGCGGCTGGCGGCCTCGTCCACCAGGTCGATGGCCTTGTCCGGCAGGAAGCGGTCGGTGATGTAGCGGTTGGACAATGAGGCGGCGGCGACGATGGCGCTGTCGGAAATGCGCACGCCGTGGTGGACCTCGTACTTCTCCTTGAGGCCGCGCAGGATCGAAACCGTGTCCTCGACGGTGGGCTCCTCGACCATCACCGGCTGGAAGCGGCGGGCCAGGGCGGCGTCCTTTTCGACGTGCTTTCTGTACTCGTCCAGCGTCGTGGCGCCGACGCAGTGCAGCTCGCCGCGGGCCAGGGCGGGCTTGAGCAGGTTTGAGGCGTCCATGGCGCCGTCGCCCTTTCCGGCGCCGACCAGGGTGTGCATCTCGTCGATGAACAGCACGATCTGGCCTTCGGCGGCGGCGACCTCGGTCAGGACGGCCTTGAGCCGCTCCTCGAACTCGCCCCGGTATTTCGCGCCGGCGATCAGGGCGCCCATGTCGAGCGACAGCACCTTCTTGTCGCGCAGGGATTCGGGCACGTCGCCGTTGACGATGCGCAGGGCCAGGCCCTCGACGATGGCGGTCTTGCCGACGCCGGGCTCGCCGATCAGGACGGGGTTGTTCTTGGTGCGGCGGGCCAAGACCTGGATGGTGCGGCGGATCTCCTCGTCGCGGCCGATCACCGGGTCGATCTTGCCGTCGCGGGCGGCCAGGGTCAGGTCGCGGGCGTAGCGCTTCAGCGCGTCATAGGCGTCTTCGGCGCCCGAGCTGTCGGCGGTCTTGCCCTTGCGGATCTCGGCGATGGCGGCGTCCAGCGCCTCGGCCTTGGCGCCGGCGGCGGCCAGCACGGTCGCGGCCACCCCGCCCTCGCGGGCCAGCGCGGCGAGCAGCCGCTCGGTGGTGACAAAGGCGTCGCCGGCCTTCTTGGCGGCGGCCTCGGCCGAGGCGAAGACCCGGGCGGTGTCGCCGTCGAGGTAGAGTTGCCCTGAGCCGCCCGTGACCTGGGCGCGCTTGGACAGGGCGGTTTCGATGTCGGTCTCGGCGCGGCGGGGATCGCCGCCGGCGGACTGGATCAGGTTGCGGGCGAGGCCGTCGCGTTCCTCCAGCAGGACTTTCAGCAGGTGTTCGGGGGCGAACTGCTGGTGGCGGCGGGCGAGCGCCAGCGACTGGGCGGACTGGACGGCCTGTTTGGCGCGGTCGGAATAGAGGTCGAGGTTCATCGGTTCTTCTGTTTCCCCTGGATCAGGCGGAGGTCGGCGCCGGCCCCCTGAAGCGGGCGGCCGGCTCTTGAGCGATGAAGTGGGCGTGTCCCGGCGGCCACACAAGGGGCGGGCGGACGCGAGATTCCTTATCGTCAAGCTGAGACCAAACGGCGGTTGGCCGGTTCATCTGCGGGGGACAACGCCAGATGGAGGAAACCGTCATGACCAAGACCCTCGCCCTAGCCCTCGCCGGGCTGCTGACCACCGCCAGCCTGCCTGCGCTGGCCCAGACCACGCCGCCGACCCTGCCGCGCGATCCGGCCCGCGAGCCGGTGACGACGCCGGGCCAGAATCCGGGCCAGACCACCACCAATCCTGCGACGCCCGACGTGCGGCCGAACCAGCCGGGCACGGGCTCGACCACCGCCACCCCGGCGAACCGCCCGGCGGCCCAGGCCCCGCAGATGCCGAACCGCCCGATGACCGGCCAGAGCGGCGCCGTGACGCGGCCTGGATCGGCGAACACGCCCGGCATGAACACCACGCCCCGCCCCTATATGTCGGAGCCGGGCGTGCAGGGCGGAATGCAGGGCTCCGGCATGCAGGGCTCGGGCACGCAAGGGCAAGCCTCGACCTATGGCCGCTGGGAGACGAACTGGGGCCCGCAACCGCCGGCGCCGCCCTCGGGCTATGCGAACACGAGCAACTGGTACGCCCATGTCCGCGCCTGCCAGCAGCGCTACAAGAGCTATAATCCGCGCACCGACACCTTTGTGCCGCGTGCGGGCCAGACGGCGCGCTGCACCCTCTGAGCCGCGACCGAGACCTGAGCCGAGCCCCGCGACCGCAAGGCGCGGGGCTTTTGCTTGGCGGCGGGCGAGCGGCGCCTTAGCGTCCGCGCATCTATCCTCGGGGAAGCCGCCTGCCATGTCCGTTCGCCTGTCGCGCCGTTCCGCCCTGTTCGCATCGGGAGGCGCCGCGGCGCTGGCCTCCCGCCCCGCCTGGGCGCAGACGCCCGCCAACGACGATGCGGGCCTGGCCGAGGCGGTGGACGCCTTTGTGCGACAGTGCATGGCGGCCTGGCCCGAGCAGCCGGCGCTGGGGATCGCGGTGGTCCGGGACGGCCGGCCGGTGCTGGCGCGCGGCTACGGCGTCAAGCGCCAGGGGCGGGCCGAACACGCCGACGAGCACACCCTGTTCGCCATCGCCTCCAACACCAAGAACGTCACCGCCGCGGCCCTGGCGATCCTGGTGGACGAAGGCAAGGTGAAGTGGGACGAGCCGATCAAGACCTATCTGCCGGACTTCCGGCTGGCCGATCCCTACATCACCGCGCACGCCACGGTGCGCGACGCCCTGAGCCACCGCGCCGGGTTCGGGCTGGGCGCCGGGGACCTGCTGTTCTGGCCCAACAGCGACCGCACCCGCGAGGAGGTGGTGCGCCAGGCGGCGTTCGTGCCGATCGAGAACGGGTTCCGGGCCAAGTACGACTACTGCAACCTGATGTTCGTGGTGGCCGGCGCGGTGATCGAGGCGGTGTCGGGTCAGCGGTGGGAGGACTTCGTCCAGACCCGCATCCTGGACCGCGTCGGCATGACCGAGACCGTCCCCCTGGCCAGCCGCGCCGCGCCCGCGCGCTCGGCCCTGCCGCACGGGCGGGTCGGGCCGCCGCTGCGTTATCAGGGCCGCATGGTCCCGATCGCCGACAGCATCGTGGAGGTGTGGAATTGGGATTCCGCGGCGGCGGCCGGCGGCATCTGCACCACGCCCACGGACTGGGCCAAGTGGATGACGCTGCGGCTGAAGGAGGGGGTGCTGCCGGACGGCTCGCGCCTGTTCTCGGAAGCCGCCGCGCGTGAGATGTGGCGGCCCAACATCATCGTGGGGTCGTCGCCGGGACCCACGGCCGAACTGCCGGGGCGGGCCATCGCCTCGACCTACGCCATGGGGTTCCAGGTGCAGGACTATCGCGGCGAGCGGCTGATCAGCCACGGCGGCGGCTCGCCGGGCGGCATCTCGGCCACCGTGCTGCTGCCGGGGCGGAACATCGGCTTCTCGATCTTCTCCAATGCGGAGGAGAGCCTGCTGCTGCGGGCGCTGCGCTCGGGCGTCGCCGACATCTGCATGGGCAAGGCCGGCTTCGACTGGATCGCCGACTCCAAGCGGCTGGAGGCGGAAGGAACGCAGAAGTCGCTGGCCGCCGTCGTCGAGATCGACGCGAAACAGAGGGTCGGCGCGCGTCCTTCGCTGCCGCTGGACCGTTATGTCGGGACGTGGCGCGATCCCTGGTACGGCGACATCGTCGTCTCGCGTCGAGGGCGTGGCTTGTGGCTGGACTTCACCCACACGCCGGCCTTGAAGGGGCCGCTGGAGCCCTATGACGGCGAGACCTTCCGCACCCGCTTCCCGGACAAGCGCGAGGAGGACGCCTTCATCACCTTTGCGCTGCGGGATGGCCGGCCGGAGACGGCGACGATGAAGGGGGTGTCGCCCGACATCGACTTCTCCTACGACTATCAGGACCTGCGGCTGACGCGGGTCTGAGGCGATATCAGCGGGTCAGCTCGAGCAGCTCGAGCTTGGCCTCCGCGTGCGGCCAGGGCAGGGCCAGGCGCCAGCGGTCGGGGCCGACGCGCTCCAGCACGCCGATTTGGTTGCGGTCGGCGCGGTCCCCGTAAGCGGGGAAACCCGTCTCGTCGCCCAGAGCCTGGGCGCCAAGATAGACCAGGCGGCGTTCGCCGTCCGGATAGAGCAGGCCGCGGGTGCGCTGCGAGCCGGTGGTCTTGGTCAGGACCAGGTCGCCGCCGGGCGTCAGCTCGACCGTGCAGCGGAACGGCGGATAGTCGACATAGGCCAGCCCCTGGCCCTCGAC
>JAEYAO010000028.1 GCA_023456105.1 Pseudomonadota bacterium
GCATGGACTCCGCCAGCAGCTTCTTCAGCCGCCGGTTCTCGTCTTCCAGCGTCTTCAGCTTCTGGGCGTCCGACACGCTCATGCCGCTGTACTTCGCCTTCCAACGGTAGAAGGTCTGCTCGCTGATCCCGTGCCGCCGACAAACCTCCGCCGTCGGGCTTCCGGCTTCCTGCTCGCGCAGCACGCCGATGATCTGCGCCTCGTTGAACCTGCTCTTCTTCACATCCGTCTCCTTGATGAAACGGACTCTCACTCAAAACGAGGGATCAGGAAGGGGGGCGCCTCACTGGCTATAGCCGTGGCGCGACTGCGCCTCGGCGGCCGAACTCGCACCGACGGCGCTGGTGGCGATGACGGCGGCGACGGCGGCGGTGAGAATCTTCTTCATGGCGTATCTCCGATGTCGGACCAGCCCGACCTTGAGATCATCATGCGCCCACCCTGCTGAGGCCCGTCTGAACAGCCATCATCACCTGCCGTTCATGCGCCGACCGTCCGCCGTAAAGCTTGAGGTGCCTTGCCGAAGACAGGATAATGGATCGGCCCCGCGACTCTCCGCAAGGACACCCTCATGCCCCTCCGCTTCGACAACCGCGTGGCCATCGTGACCGGCGCGGGCGGCGGCCTGGGCCGGGAGCATGCTTTGGCGCTGGCGGCGCGAGGGGCCAAGGTCGTGGTGAACGATCTGGGCGGCGCCCGCGATGGCTCGGGCGGATCCTCCAGCGCGGCCGAGGCGGTGGTCGCCGAGATCAAGGCGGCGGGCGGCGAGGCGCTCGCCAACGGCGCCTCCGTCACCGAAGCGGACGCGGTGCAGGCCATGATCGATCAGGCCCTTGATCGCTGGGGCCGCATCGACATTCTGGTGAACAACGCCGGCGTGCTGCGCGACAAGAGCTTCGCCAAGATGACGCTGGAGGACTTCCGCTTCGTGGTGGACGTCCACCTGATGGGGGCGGTCAACTGCACCAAGGCGGTGTGGGAGAGCATGCGCGAGCGGAACTATGGCCGCATCGTCATGACGACCTCCTCGTCCGGCCTTTACGGCAACTTCGGTCAGTCGAACTACGGCGCGGCGAAGATGGCGCTCGTCGGCCTCATGCAGACGCTGGCGATCGAGGGCGCCAAGAACGACATCCGGGTCAACTGCCTTGCGCCCACCGCCCACACCCGCATGACCGAAGACCTCGGCGCGGGCCTTCCGCTGGAGGCGCTGGATACCGCCCTGGTGACCCCCGGCCTGCTGCACCTCGTTGGCGAAGACGCGCCGAGCCGCTGCATCCTGGCGGCCGGCGCGGGTGGGTTCGAGCGCGCCTATGTCACCTTGACCCAAGGCGTCCATATCGTCGGGCCGGACGCGCCCGAACAGGTCGGCGCGCGCTTCGATGCGATTTCAGACCGCACCGGCGAGATCGTCCCTGAAGCGGGGGCGGCGCAGGCCATGCTTGAACTGACCAAGGCCCAACGCAGCCTCTAGGCGGGTCGGCTGAGGGGTCGCCCCTAGCCGATCAACCGCGCCGCCGCCGCCCGCGCCTCGTCGGTGATCTCGGCGCCCGACAGCATGCGCGCGATCTCCTCTCGCCGGCGCGTCTCATCGAGCGCGACGACCGTGGTCGTGGTCAGGCCGGCCTTGTCAGCCTTCATCACCTTCCAGTGGGCATGGCCGCGCGCCGCCACCTGCGGGCTGTGGGTCACGACCAGCACCTGCGCGCCGGCGGACAGGCGCTGCAGGCGGCCGCCCACGGCTTCAGCCACCGCGCCGCCCACGCCCTGATCCACCTCGTCAAAGATCATCACCGGCTGGCGGGTGTCCTCGCGGCTGGCCAGCGCCGCCTTCATCGCCAACGCGAAGCGCGCCAGCTCGCCGCCTGACGCCACCGCATCCAGAGGTCCGAAGTCGCGCCCGGCGTTGGTGGCGATCTGAAAGCGCGCGGTCTCCACGCCCTCCGGGCCCCGCCGGCCGTCTATGGGCTCCAGAGCCACGCGAAAGCGCGCGCGTTCCAGCTTCAGCGGCCCCAACTCACCCATCACCGCCGCCGTCAACCGCTCCGCCGCCGCCTCGCGAGCGGAAGTCAGAAAGGTCGCGGCTAGGTCATAGGCCTCGATCGCCGCCGCAGCCTCCCGACCCGCCGCCGACAGCGCCTCCTCGCCATCCTCGATCAGCCGCAACTGCTCGCGCAAGCGGATGCGCAGGGCGGGCAGACCATCCACCGTCGTATGCAGCTTGCGGGCGGCCGCGCGCAGGGCGAACAACCGCTCTTCGGCCTTGTCCAGCCGCCCCGGTTCAAAGTCGAAGGCGTCGGCCGCGGCGTCCACCGCAGCGATGGCCTCGGCCGCCTCAACCATGGTCCGGTCGATGGCCTCGACCGCCGCGCTCAGCCGCACGATCACCGGGTGGTCGCCCTCGGCGCCCGCCTGCCCCGCCCTCTGGCGCGCATGCTCGACGGCGCGCAGAGCCGACCCCAGCTTCTGGCTCAGCTTGTCGCCGCCCAGCTGGATGCGCGCGTCGGCGAGGTCCGACAGCGCCTTTTCCGCCGCCCCCAGGATGGCGCGTTCGCCGGCCAGTTCGGTTTCTTCGTCCTCGCGGGGATCGAGCGCATCCAGCTCGGCGAGGTTCAGCGCGATCTCCTCGGCGCGAGACGCCGCATCGGCCGCCTGCGCCTTCAGCTCCGCCAGCCGCGCCTCGGCCGCCTTCAAGGTCGCCGCCGCCCTGGCGACGGCCAGCAACTGCGGCGACAGTCCCCCATAGGCGTCGAGAAGACCCCTATGGGTGCGCCAGTCGAGCAGGCCGACCGTCTCGTGCTGCCCGTGCACCTCTACGAGGTTTGCGCCGATCTCGCGCAGCGCGGTCACGCCCGCCGGCTGATCGTTGATGAAGGCCCGGCTGCGGCCGTCGGCCGAGACCACGCGGCGCAGGATCAGGTCCTCGCCCGCCGCGACCTCGATACCCTTGTCGGCCAGCGACTGCAGCAGCGTCTCGTCAGCCGGGGCGGAGAAGACGGCGGTGGCCGAGCCCTGCCGGGCCCCTGCCCGCACCAGTCCCGCATCGCCCCGCGCCCCCAGCGCCAGGCCCAGCGCGTCCAGGATGATCGACTTGCCCGCCCCCGTCTCGCCCGTCAGCACCGTAAGCCCGCCCTCGACCTCGAGATCAAGGCTGTCGACGAGCACGATGTCGCGTATGGAAAGCGCAGTCAGCATTCAGGAGCGCGGAAAACTCGTCGTTCGGGCGGCGGTCGCATCATGCCGCGCCGTGACGGCCCGGCACAAGCACCGCGGAACAAAAAGAAAACCGTCAGCCCGGGATGATGCGCTCCAGCCAGCTTTCGCGGCGGCCTTCGGGGGCGACGTCGGGGCGTGCGCCCTCGTTGGTCAGCAGGGCGTAGGCCTCGGCGTACCAAGGGCTGCCGGGATAGTTGTAGCCGAGCACCGAGCCGTTGCGCACCGCCTCGTCCTTGAGGCCCAGCATCAGGTTGACCTCCACCAGGCGATACAGCGCCTCGGGCGAGTGAGAAGTGCGCTGGAAGTCCGGATTGGCGATCACGGCTTTGTAGCGGTTGATGGCCGCCAAGGGCTGACTGGCGCGCTGGTAGTAGCGGCCGATGTTCATTTCCTTGCCGGCCAGCTGGTCGTTGACCATGTCGATCTTGACGGAGGCGTCCGTGGCGTAGGCCGTGCCCGGATAGCGGCGCTGCACGTCGCGCAGGCCCGCCAGAGCCGCTTCCGCATAGGCCTGGTCGCGGCCCACATCGACGATCTGCTCGAAGTTGCAGATGGCGCGCATGTAGAAGGCGTAGGCCGCCGACGGATTGCCGGGGAACAGCTGGATGAAGCGATCCGCCGCCGCCGTCGCCTCCGCGTAGTTGGCGTTCTGATAATAGGCGTAGATCTGCATCAGGATCGCGCGCCGGGCCCAGTCGGAATACGGATGCTGGCGCTCGACTTCCTGGAAATAGTCCACCGCGTCGGACCAGCGGCGGCTCTGCAGCCGGTCATAGCCGGTGTTGTACAGCAGCTCGACCGGGCGCTCCTCATAGGCCAGGCGTGGGCGGTTGCGGTTTCCGGCGCAGGCCGAGACCGACAGGGCGGCGAGCACTGCAGCCATCGCCACCACGCCGGAGCGAGAACGGCGGATGCCCGAAAGCGAAAAGGAAGCGGACAAGGACAGACCTCATGACGAACGAACGCCGTCCCCGACGGCGCCCGGCAAGCGATTGCGGCGATCCCTAGCACCCGTGGCCGAAACGCGCCATGCGCCGGAAACTTGGGCGTATGGCTTGTTCCCCGCCGCGTCGCTGCTAAAGAGCCGCCGACCAACGCCGTCATTGGCTTGGTGATGACGGCGAAAGGATGTCCGGCCATGAAGCTGCTATCCGGCAACTCGAACAGGCCCCTTTCGCAGGCGATCGCCGACCATCTGGACGCGCCGCTGACGCGCACCCAGGTCAAGCGTTTCGCCGACAACGAAGTCTTCGCCGTGATCGAGGAAAACGTCCGGGGCGAGGACGTTTTCGTGATCCAGTCGACCTCCTATCCGGCCAACGACAACCTGATGGAGATGCTGATCATCACCGACGCGCTGGTGCGCGCCTCGGCCCGGCGGATCACGGCGGTGATGCCCTACTTCGGCTATGCGCGTCAGGACCGGAAGACCGGCGGCCGCACGCCGATTTCGGCCAAGCTGGTGGCCAATCTGATCACCCGCGCCGGCGCCGACCGCGTGCTGACGATGGATCTGCACGCGGGTCAGATTCAGGGCTTCTTCGACATTCCGACCGACAATCTGGTCGCCATTCCCGTCCTGGCCCAGGACATCAAGGAACACTATCCGCGCGGCGACGACCTGATGATCGTGTCGCCGGACGTGGGAGGGGTGGTGCGCGCGCGCGCCCTGGCCAGCCGGCTGGACGCCGACCTGGCCATCGTCGACAAGCGCCGGCCGAAGGCGGGCGAGAGCGAGGTCATGAACATCATCGGCGACGTGTCCGGTCGCCGCTGCATCCTGTTCGACGACATCGTCGATTCCGGCGGCACCCTGGTGAACGCGGCCAAGGCGCTGATCGACGAGGGCGCGACCGAGGTCTCGGCCTACATCAGCCACGGGGTTCTGTCCGGGCCGGCCGTCCAGCGCGTCACGGACGGCCCGCTGAAGGAACTGGTCATCACCGACTCCATCGAGCAGCCCCACGAAGTCCTGACCTGCGGAAAAATCCGAACGGTTTCAGTCGCTCCTCTCATCGGTGAAGCTATCCGCCGGATCGCAAACGAGGAATCGGTGTCGAAGCTGTTCGATTAACCTTCGAAAAACCATTTACGTCGCGTTATAAGCCCTTCAGTTCCGGCGGCCACGCCCCCTTGGCCGTCTCGCGTTCTTCCGGGATATAGCGTTCATGACCAAGGCTTCCCCCAGCCGCGGCCTGTCTCTCGCCGCCATCGCCGCCGCCGTCTTCCTGGCCAACTGCGCCAAGCCGGAGCCGGAGGCGCCGCCCGCCGCGCCGCCGCCTCCGCCGCCCGTCAGCCTGAACGAAGGCGTGGCCCAGGCCGCCTCCGTCTACGTCGCCTTCCTGCGCGACGCCCAGACCATCCAGCCCGGCGGCTTCACCGACGCCGAGTCGATCCAGGCGGCCATCCGCAAGGGCGCGGCCTATGAGCCCGCGCAACTGTCGCGCGGCCTGATCGCCTATGGTTCGATCATCGCCCTGCAGTCGCCCGAGTTCGTCGCGGGAGTGCGCCAGTTCGCGGTTGATCCGGCGCAGCGTCAGCAGGTCGTCGCCCAGATCGTGGCCGATCCCGCCTATGCCGCGACCCTGCCCGGCGCCGCCGCCGCCGCCGGCCTGATCGCCGCAACGGTCGGCCGCGACGCCACCGCCATGGTAGCCATCGCCGACGGCATCGAAAACGACGCCTATACGATCCAGGAGCGCAACGACCCGCGTCGCCGCTGGGCCACCACCCACCTGACCGAGCGCGAGGCGCGCCTCGAGGCCGCCAAGTCCGCCTCCATCGCGCAGATGCTGCCGTCCGCCGACGAGTCCGCCCGCCTGTTCACGGCGGCCAATGCGGGCACGGGTCTGGCCGTCGAAGCGGGCGTCAGCAGCCCGCCCTACACCCCCGCCGTGGTGCGCTCTCTGGCCATCGCCGCCCTGGCCGCCCTGGGGGCCGCGGGCGACGAGGCGCGCGCCAACACCGATGCGCTGACGGTGGAGTCGAACAACGAGTTCTGCCTGAACATGTCCAAGCTGATGCTCTACCAATGCCTGGCCGCCTCGCGTCCCAGCTATGAGGACATGTTCTGCCTTGGCCGCCATGTCGTCCGCGATCTGGGCAGTTGCACGACCCAGGCTCTGCGTCCGCCGCCGATCATCAGCGTCGGCGACCCGGTGACCACCAGCACGGTCGCCAACGCCGTTCCGGTGCAGACTCCGGTGCAGACCCCCGCCGCATCGAACTGATCGCCGCAACAGAGACATAGGCCCGCTCGATCGCTCGAGCGGGCCTTTCCTATCGCCGCGCCGGCCTATTCGTAGCCGTGCGCCGCCTCGTTGATGACCAGCGGCGGCATCTCGGAGAAGTCGACCGCCACCGGCTGGCTGGCCTTGGCCTGCAGCGTGCGGATCACGTGGGTCATACGGCGCCGGACCTCGCGCTCGGGCGATGTCCCGCCGTCCAGCGACAGCGGCGCGAGGCAGAAGTCGATGATGGCGTCGGTTTGGGTCAACGGTTCCATGGGTCGCTCCTTCTTGGGCCGATCAGGCCGCTTGCGTGAACTGAGCGGTTTCGGTCGAGTCCTTGAGCGCGGTGGTCGATGACTGACCATTGGAGATGACCGTCGCCACTTGGTCGAAGTAGCCGGTGCCCACCTCGCGCTGATGCCGGGTGGCGGTATAACCCTGCGCCTCGTTGTCGAACTCGCGCTGCTGCAGCTCGGAATAGGCCGCCATGCCGCGATCGCGATAGCCGCTCGCCAGTTCGAACATGCCGTTGTTCAGGCTGTGGAAGCCGGCCAGCGTGACGAACTGGAACTTGTATCCCATGGCCCCCAGCTCGCGCTGGAATTTGGCGATGGTGGCGTCGTCCAGCTTGGCCTTCCAGTTGAAGGACGGCGAACAGTTGTAGGCCATCAGCTTGCCCGGATGCGCCTTTTGGATCGCCTCGGCGAAGCGCTTCGCATCCTCCAGATCAGGATGCGACGTCTCCCACCACAACAGATCGGCATAACGCGCATAGGCCAGGCCGCGCGCGATGCAGTGATCCAAACCCGTGCCCGCCTTCAGTCGATAAAAGCCCTCTGGCGTGCGGTTCTCGCGGTCGATGAACGGATGATCCCGTTCGTCGATGTCGGAGGTGATCAGCTGCGCGCTTTCGGCGTCCGTGCGGGCCACCGTCAGCGTCGGCGTGCCACAGACATCGGCCGCCAGGCGCGCGGCGATCAGATTGCGCTCATGCGCCTGGGTCGGGATCAGCACCTTGCCGCCGAGATGGCCGCACTTCTTCTCGGACGCCAGCTGGTCCTCGAAGTGCACGCCCGCGGCTCCGGCCTCGATAAAGGCCTTCATAATCTCGAAGCTGTTCAGAGGGCCGCCGAAGCCCGCCTCCGCGTCGGCGACGATGGGGGCGAACCAGTCGCGTTTGGCGCCGCCCTCCGCATGCTCGATCTGGTCGGCGCGCTGCAGGGTGCGGTTGATGCGTCGGCACAGCTCGGGGGCGGCGTTGGCCGGGTACAGCGACTGATCCGGATACATGGCGCCGGCCGTGTTGGCGTCGGCCGCCACCTGCCAGCCCGACAGATATATGGCCTTCAGCCCCGCCCGCACCATCTGCATGGCCTGGTTTCCGGTAACGGCGCCCAGGGCATTGATGAACGGCTCCGTGTGCAGCAGCTCCCACAGACGGTTTGCGCCGCGCTCCGCCAACGTATGGGTGACCGGAACCGAGCCGCGCAGACGGAGCACGTCCTCGGGCGCATACGGCCTCTCGATTCCATCGAAGCGGCCCGCCGGCGAAGGCACGAGATCGGCGAAGGTGGTCATGTTGGTCTCCTGGCAAGGGCGGCGCGCCGCCGCCTCACCCCAAGAGAACACGCAGCAGTCACAACCGATACACCTGCGGACGGCGATCACAGGTCATCTTGTACCATCGTGACTTCCACGTTTTGTCATGATGTGACATCCTGCGCATATGGACTTGACGCCCGACCGCAAGCTGTTCCTCGGCGCACGTTTGCGCCGGCTAAGGCGCGACCTGGGCCTGACCCAGACAGCCATGGCGGGGGACCTGCGCGTCTCGCCCAGCTATCTCAACCACATCGAGCGCAATCAGCGGCCGGTTTCGGCGCAACTGCTGCTGCGCCTGGCCGAAACCTATGACGTCGACCTGCGGGCGCTGAACCAGGCGGACGGCGCGGGCGAAGCCCAGGTGACGGAGATCCTGACCGATCCGGTCTTTGCGGGTCTGTCCATCCCGCGCCACGAGTTGCTGCAGCTGACGGAAGAGGCGCCCACGGCCGCTCAGGCCTTGTTGAGGCTCTATCGCGCCTTTGACGAGCGCCGAGCAAGAGAGCGGCTGGCTCTGGAGGCGGGCGGCGTCGCGGACATCGGCGCGAGCCCCGCCGACTGGGTTCGGGATTTCGTGCAGAACCGCCGCAACGCTTTTTTGGAACTGGACGCCATGGGCGAAGCGCTGGCCCACGCCTTGGTGCAGGATGCGCCTGCGCACGCTGACGGCTTCGAGCCCGCCGCTCGCCTGCGTCTGGCCGCCCGCCACGACCTGGCCGTCCGCACCCTGCCGGCCGAGGTGATGGTCGAGTGGACGCGCCGGTTCGATCCGCATCGTCGCCAACTGCTGCTGTCGGAAACCCTGGGGCCCGCCTCGCGCGCCTTCGCCCTCGCCTATCAGCTGGCCCTGGCCGAGCACGGCGCCGATCTCGATCGCATGGTCGAGGCCGCCGCCCCGCCGGACGTCCCCACCCGCTCGCTGCTCAAGGTGTCGCTGACCAACACCCTGGCGGCGGCCATGCTGATGCCCTACGCGGCCTTTCATCGCCTGGCGGAAGAGACGGGCTATGACCTGGCGCGGCTCCAGGCGCGGTTCGGCGTCAGCTATGAACAGGCGGCGCATCGACTGACCACCCTGTCGCGCCCGTCCGCACGGGGCGTGCCCTTTTTCCTGATGCGCGTGGATCAGGCGGGCAACATCTCCAAACGCTTTGCGGCCGACGCCTTTCCCTTTTCGCGGTTCGGCGGCGCCTGCCCGCGCTGGCGGCTGCACGGCGCCTTTCGCACGCCCGGTCGGATCGTCACGCAGATCATCGAGACGCCTGAACAGGACGGAAAGCGCGCCGCGCGCTGGTTCACCTTCGCCCGCACCGTCGATCGTCAGGGCCAGGACGGCCTTGGCCAGCCTCAGGACCTCGCCATCGGCCTGGGATGCGAGTTGCGGCACGCCCATCGCCTCGCCTATGCGCGCGGCGTCGATCTGGCGGCGCCGGAGGTCACGCCGATCGGCCCGGCCTGCCGCCTGTGCCATCGACACCCATGCGCCGAACGCGCCGCCCCGCCGGCGGATCGCGCGCTCGCCGTGGACGACTGGGCCAAGTCGATCAGCCCCTACCCGTTCGCCCGCGCCTGATCCTGTGCTAGGATCAGGCCATGGCCGACGGCGCCCTGACACTGACCCTGGATGACGCAACCGTCGCCCGCCTCGCCGAGGCGGCGGCGCTCGCCGGCCAGACGCCCGAGGCCTACGCCGCCGACCGCCTGGCCGAGACCCTCTCTCCGCCTCTCGCCTACGACTGGACCGAAGCCAATGCCCGGCTGGCGGAGTACGACCGCACCGGCGAGTATGTGACGCTGGAGGAATGGTCTGCGGCGTTTCGGGCTGATGTCGAGGCCCGTCTCGCAAGCCGCTCGTGAGAGTTCGGCTTTCCGTCCAAGCGACGGCGGATCGTCAGCGACTCGCCGCGTTCCTCGCAGAACATGATCCCCGCGCCGCCTTGCGGGTCGTGGACGCCATCACGACCGGCATAGCCCGGTTGGCGGACATGCCCCGGATCGGCCAGCGGGTGGGAGGCGCGCGAGAACTCTACATCCGTTTCGGTGACAGCGGCTACGTGGTCCAGTACCGCATAGACGCCGACGCCGTGCTCGTCGCCCGCATCTTCCACATGCGCGAAGCGCGCTGAGGCCGCGTCATACCAGCACCACCCGACCCGCCTCCATCCGGAAGCCGACGCCCGTGCGTTCGAACAGCCGCGCGATCACCGCCGCCGGGTCAGGCGCCCCCTCGTCCAGCAGCCGCTCGACGTCTAGGCGCAGCGATGGGTCGCGCGAAACCTCCGTCAGGGCGTCCAGCCATTCGTCGCGGGTCAGCACGCCGTCGCGGCGATTGCTATCCATCAGGGGTTTGAGGAAGTCGAGCCAGTCGCCGCCGCTCGCCCGTCGTTGCACGCCCTCCGCCGCCATCGCGAACACCGCGCCACATGCATAGAAGGCGCGCTGCTCGCCCCTTTGTCCCGCCGTCGTCACCGACCGGCCGCGCGCCAGTTCGGCGCAGTCGTCGACCTCTTGCTGCAGGGCGGCCCGGTCGTCATAGGCCGGGTCCAGCGCCTTCAGCGCCCGCACCGCCATCAGGTCGGCCCCTCCCTCGGTGATCCAGGCGTCGCGCGCATATTCATAACGCACCGTCTGCCCCAACCAAAAATGCGCGCTCTCATGGCCGATGAACCAGCGCGAGACCGTCAGCATCTCGGAGGTGGGGTTCAGCACGCCCGCGCCCTCGAAGCTCATGGTGATCAGGCCCGGCATGACGCTGCCGCCCATGCTGGTCATCTGCTCGGTCGGGCCGTTCCAGCTGATCATCACCGTGGGGCGATCCGTCTGTCCAGGCCCCAGCCGGCGCGTGTACCACTGCCCGACACGCGGGGCGAAGCCGCCCACCTGTTCGCCGATCCAGGGCGGAAGCGCCGGGTCCATGATGGTGGTCAGCAGCTCGCCCTCGACCTGCTCCACCTGCCCGAACAAGACATAGCCGTTGCCGTCATCGGTGACGGCGCGCTCCAGCCGCTCGCCGCCCAGCAGTACGGGACCGGCCGCGTCGCGCCATGTCACCACGGGCGCGGACCCGACCTCGACGCCGTTCAGATCAGCCGGAAGGGCGGCGAGCTCGGCGGGCGAGACCACCGCAAAGACATCGAACTGACGCGTCGGCAAGGCGACCGCGCCGGTCGTGAATACTAGAGCGCCATAGCCGGCCTCAAGGTCGACCGCTTCGGGCCTGAAGGCGATCCGGACCTCGCGCGGCACCGGCCCGCCATCCGTCGAACGCAGCACGTCGAAGGCGCCCCACCGCTCCAGCACCACGCCCGGCGTTTCAACCCGCCACTGCTTCAACCGCCAGGGAAGCCGCACCTCCTGGATCAGCTCGGAACGGGAAAAGGCCCAGATCGGCGCATCCTGACCGAAGCGGTAGTCCGCCGTCCAGCGATCGCCGTCACGCGTCACCTCGACGGTGGTCCGACCTTGTGCGAACAGACGGTTCGAGCCACCGCCTTCGGGCGTATAGGCGCAGCCGACGAGGCCGGTGCAGGCGACCACGCCGGCGGCGAGGACCACGGCGCGCGCGGCGTCACGAAGCTTCATGGTTGTCCGTTCTTCCCTGATCCACAAACAACGAGCCGCTCAGCCTGCGGCGTCCAAGGCGCGACCGGCGGCGGCCAGTGCTTCGACCATGACGGTCTTCAACCTTTGCGGCTGCAGGATGACGGCCTGGTCGCCCCAGGTGAACAGGTGCCAGGCCAGTTCGCGCATGCCCGACGCCCGGAAACGCACCACCACCCCACCGTTCGGCTGATCCTCGAACGTCTGGGTCGGGTGCCAGCGCCAGCCCCGCGCCTCATCCGCGCCGGCGGGCGTGATGCGGACGGCCACATCCTCGATCTCGTCCTGGTAGATGCCGAAGGACTGGCTGGCGAAGACGCCGAGGTCGAAGTCGGGCGGCGGGATCGCCACGCCCTCCTGCGCCGCCACATGGCTCATCCGGTCGAGGCGAAAGGTCTGGATGCGTCCGCTCTCCCGATCCGCCGCCACCAGGTAGTTCGCCCGCCCGAACATCACCCCGCAGGGCGTGACCGAGCGCCGCCTCGGCTCCGCGCCTGGCCGTGCATAGGTGAAGCCCAGCGGCTGTTGCGCCAGCACCGCCCCCCGGATGGAGGTCAGCATGGGCTCGTCGGCGTGCGCGCGAGGACCGGCCTGCACCGCGATGGTCTCGGCCCGCACCAGCGCCTCCAGGTCCGGCGCCATACGGTTCAGGGTGGTCGAGCGCATGGCCGCCTTCAGCTTGCGCTCCAGCCCCTCCAGCGCCTGTGCCCGCACCTCTTCTCCCTGCGCGCGCAGGGTCTGCGCGGCCTTTGTCAGCTCCAGCATCTCGGTCGCGGTCGGGGCCTGCTCGAACGCCGACAGGCCGCCGCGGATACGCCAGCGCTTGGTGGGCGGATCGGACACCTCCTCCACCGTCGGAAACAGCATCAGCACGGCGTCACGCATCCGCTCGGCGGTGCGGCGGCCCACCCGCATCTCCGCCGCCATTTCATCGAGCGTCAGGCCCTCGGCGCTGGCCGCCATGCGCCGCGCCAGCTCGATCACCATGGCCGCCTTGTCGTGCCTCACGCCACACCCTTCCTCATACGTCCGTTTCTGGCGCAATGCTGCTGCATTGTCCCAACATCAGCAAGAGGCAATCGCTTCAAGGAGAGACTTCGATGGGACAGGCCTTCCACCCCGCAGCCGCCGTGAACGCCAGCCGCTACATCATCGTGCCATGCGAGGCGGACGGCGGATCAGACCTGGCGGTCATCTGGGACCGGCTGGAGGAGCAGGTGGTTGACGTCATCTCCGCCGCCGCTAGCGCCCGCTACTCCGAGGAGGACGCGCTGTGGGACGAGGCGCACACGCCTGTGCACGCTGACGACTGGCGCATGGCGGCCTGATCAGACCGCGAGTTCGGGCCGCGCGACGGCGTCGGGCTTTCGGCTCAGACGTCCGTTGATCCAGTCGCGCCCCGGCGCCTCGATCCAGCGGTATGTCAGGGCCGACAGGCCGACGATGAAGGCGATCACCGCTAGCGAGAACAGGTCGTTCAGCCAGACCGAGCCCAGGTCCACCCGCCTGCCGTTCGGCATCAGCTGCAGATTGCGCGCGGCGATCAGCATGACCGTGATCACCAGCATGTGCGTCATGTAGATCGAATAGGACCAATGGCCGAGGCGGATCATCGGCCGGGCCGCCAGCGCGCGCGAGACCGCTCCACCCTCGCTGGCGAACACCCAGATGCTGAGGGCGAACAGCAGCGGCGCCAGCACCTCCCACGGTCCGCGAGCCAGCGACACAAAGGCCACCACCGCGACCAGGCTGACCGGCTCCATCCACCCCGTCAGGCGCGGCGACAGGTCCGGCCCCGCGCTCCAAAGCCGATGCGTCAAGCAGCCCAGGAAGAACCCATAGGTGGCGCGTGGAAACCCGAGGCTGTAGGTGGTGTTCATGAAGCGCGGCGCGAAGTTCAACACCACCAGCGCGCCCGCTACGGCGACCAGCACCGCCCATGTGTTGAAGCGCCGCGGCGCCCACAGCAGCAGCGCGCCGAAGACGACATAGCAGCCCATCTCCACGCTGATGCTCCACGCCGGCCCGTTCCACGTCAAATACGGATGGATGCCGTAGGCCTGGATCAGCAGCACATTGGTCAGCAGATATTCCGGCGCCCGGTCACGCGCAAAGGCCGTGATGTCGTCGAAGTGGAACCAGAGGCGACAGAACTCCAGCAACACGAACGCGCCCAGCACGGCGACATGCAGCGGCCAGACCCGCCCGACCCGACGGACCAGGAACCGCCCCACGTCCCGGCCCGTGCTCAGCCGCGCGCCATAGGCATGAGCGATGACGAAGCCCGACAGCACAAAGAAGAAGTCCACGAACAGGTAGCCGTGCCGCGTCAGGGCCAGCGCATGCAGGTGGCTCGACACCGGCAGATGGAACAGCACAACCAGAAGCGCGCACACGCCCCGCAAGCTGTCCAGCACCTCGAACCGGGTCGTCTTGGAAATCATCGCGACGGCATAGCGCCAAGCGGCGCCGTCGCCTAGCGCAGGCCGATCTGCGCGTCAGAACACGTCGACGAAGGCGGCCTTGGCCGGGTCGTTGGTGCCATCGGCGGTGGCCTGGCCGTTCTTGACCACGGCTATGCCGACAGGCCCCTGCCCACCAGTCTTCTTCAGGGTGCAGCGGCCGTTGTTGGTCGGCAGGCGTCCGCGCATGGGACCCGATCCCGTGTGGGCGCTCTGGTTGGTTAGGGCGCCCTGCACCGTCACCGGCCGGAAGCGGCAGTCCAGCGTCCAGCTGGCGCCCTGCGGGGCGGCCACGCTCCAGTGCAGGCCGCCTTGCGGATCGACCCCGCGCAGGCCTTGCGCCAGGGCGGCGGGCGCGACGGCGGACGCCACGGCGACGACGAGGAACAGCGACTTCATAAGCAACTCCGGATCAGACGCCCGTGCGGGCGAGCCGCCACAGGGCGGCGGCGATGAACAGGGGGCCGAGCAGCAGCATGACCCAATCGAACACGCCAAAGGCTCGGTCCTGAGTGATGACGCGCACCAGTATGCCCGCGAACACCATCACCACGCCGCAGTCCCGCAGACGCATCTGCTTGACGGGCGTCCGGCCCAGAAACCAGCTCCACAGCCACAGGCCGAACCCCAGCCCCGTGGCGATCCAGGAGGCGAGAACCGCCAGCCGGACCGGATCGGCGAGCGTCTCGGCCGTCAGAGCGCGTGCTCCGGCTTGGTCCTGAGAGCGATGATCCCCGCCACGACCAGCACGACGGTGCAGATCACGGCCGCGATCAGGTTGCCGCCGGGATGGAACCACAGCGTCAGGAACAGCACCAGCGCGGCCACGCCCAGCGAGCCCCATTTGGTCAGGTTCATGAACAGGCCATAGGTGGCGTTCTGCTCGTTCAGCGGCATGGAGCCGTGCACATAGGCCTGCGCGTCCGAATCCGCGTGAACGGTGGCGTTCTCCACGAAGTTGGCTTCGCCATCGGTAACGACGGGATGATGCGGGTCGGCCATGTCACGGTTCCGTTGAGAGATCGTGGCGGCGACTATAGCGACCCCGCCCCGCGGCTCAAGACAGCGTCTCAAACTGGTCGATCAGCCGCTCCAGCCGGTTGCAGCCCACGCTCCAGAACGCCGGGTCGCGCGGGTTCAGGCCGAAGGGCCTCAGCGCATCCACATAGGTCCGCGTCCCGCCCGCGGCCAGGAGCTCGCGATACAGCGGCGTGAAGCCCGCAGGATCGGCCCGCCTCGCCTCCATCAGCGCCGCCACCAGCAGATCGCCGAAGGCGTAGGCGTAGACATAGAAGGGCGAGTGGAAGAAGTGGCTGACATAGCTCCACCACGTCTCGTAGCCGGGGTTCAGCGTCACAGCCGGTCCGAGCGATGCGCCCATCTCCTCCAGCCAGATCGCATTGATGCGGTCCGGCGACACCTCGCCGTTCGATCGTTCGTCGTGGAAGCGCGTCTCGAAGCGGTGAAAGGCGATCTGGCGCACCACCGTGTTCAGCCCGTCTTCAATCCGGCCGGCCAGCAGCCCGCGCTGCTCGCTTTCTGGCGCCTCGGCCAGCAGCCGGTCGAACGTCAGCCCTTCGGCGAAGATGGAGGCGGTCTCCGCCAGCGTCAGCGGCGTATCGGCCAGAAGAGTTCCCTGCTCGGCCGCCAGGGTGTTGTGCACCGCATGGCCCAGTTCATGCGCCAGCGTGAGGACGTCCCGCCGCTCGCCCATCCAGCTCATGAACACATAGGGATGGCGGGTGGCCGTCACAGGATGGCAGTAGGCGCCCGACTGCTTGCCCGGCCGCGCCTGGGCGTCGATCCACGGCTGGTCGAAGAAGCGGCCCGCCCGGTCGGCGAAATCGCCGCCCAGGGCGCCGAAACTTTCCAGCACCACCTCGCGCCCCTGTCGCCAGTCATAGGCGCGCGGCGGCGTCGTCTCGATGGGGGCATTGCGGTCCCAGTGGTCCAGCGCTGACTTGCCCATCGCCCTGGCCTTCAGCGCATAGTAGCGGTGCGACAGGCGCGGATAGGCGGCGGCCACGGCCTCGGCCATGGCGTCCACCGCCTCGCCGTCGACCTCGTTGGCCAAGTGGCGGCTGTCGGCCGGGCGTCTAAAGCCGCGCCGGCGGTCCTCCATCGCCTTGTCGGCGGCGATGGTGTTCAGCACCAGGGACATGGTCGAGACGCGCTCGGCGAACGCTTCGGACAGCCCTTCCGCCGCCGCCATGCGCCGCTCGGCGTTGGGATCGGACAGCCGGTTCAGCGCCTCGGCCAGGGTCAGCGTCTCGTCGCCGGCCTCCGCCCGCAAGGCGGCCATCTGCTCGTCGAACAGGCGCGGCCACTGCGCCGTGATCGGACCACGCTCGGCGATGAAGGTCTCCAGCTCGGCCGACAGCTCGTGCGGCTTGGTCGCCCGCACGCGCCGCAGCCACGGCCGCCAGCGCGCCGCCGCCGGATGCGCCGACAGCGCCGCTTCGATCTCCGTCTCTTCCAGCGCGTTGATCTCCAGCGTCAGCCAGACGGTCGGCGTCGCGACGGCGGTGATCTTCTCGCGCAGGTCCGCCTCGAACCCTTGCGCCGCCGCATCGTCGCGCTGCGTCGAGGCCGACAGGAAGGCGAAGGCGCCGAGCGCGCCCAGATGCTCGGACGCCTGTTCATACAGGATGACGGCCTGGTTCAACCGCTCGCCCAGCAGCGCCGCATCCCCGCGCGCGGCGACCAGCTGTCCCTGAAGCGCATTCAGTTCCTCCACCACCGCCCGCGCCTGTTCCAGGTCGGAAGCGACGCCCGCATCCTCGCGTGAGGCATAGAGGTCTGACAGGTCCCACAACGGGGCGTCGGTGGTCGGGGCTTTGAAGGGCGCGTTCATGCCCCTGTTGTGGGGTTCTGCTCGGCCGGCCGCAACCGCGTTAACCCTCCGCTCACCCAACCCCACAACGCGATCTTCACGCCGTTCCGCCTAGAACCGTCCCGAAACGGGTCAATGCACCGACCCGCCAAGAAGGCGTTTCTCTCCATGGCCAAGACCGTTCTGGTGGTCGATGACGATCCGACCCAGCGCCGCCTGATCCAGGCCGTGCTGGACCGCGAAGGCTACGCCGTCGTCCATGCGACCGGCGGCGGCGAGGCGATCGACCGGCTCCTGCGCGGCGGCGGCGCGGACGTCGTCTTGCTGGACATGGTCATGCCCGAGATGTCAGGCATGGAGTGCCTGACCGAGCTGCGAGCGGCGGGCGTCGCCACCCCCGTGATCATGCTGACCGCCAACGGCGGGGTCGAGGCGGTGGTCAAGGCCATGCAGGCCGGCGCCCAGGACTTCTTCGTCAAGCCGGTCAGTCCCGAGCGTTTGCTCATCGGCGTGCGCAACGCCCTTCAGCTGACGCAGCTGTCGGCCGAGGTCGGGCGGCTGACAAAGCGCGCGCAGGGCCGCGCCAGCTTCGACGATATCGTGGGCGACAGCGCCCCCATGCGGATGGTCAAGGCGCTGGGCGCCCGCGCCGCCAAGTCCTCCATTCCCGTCCTGATCACCGGCGAAAGCGGCGTCGGCAAGGAGGTCATCGCCCGCGCCCTGCACGGCGCGTCCGACCGCGCCGGCAAGCCGTTCGTGGCGGTGAACTGCGGCGCCCTGCCCGCCAATCTGGCCGAGTCCATCCTGTTCGGGCACGAAAAGGGCGCCTTCACCGGCGCGGTGGAGAAGACGCTGGGCAAGTTCCGCGAGGCGGACGGCGGCACCCTGTTCCTGGACGAGATCGGCGAGCTGCCGCTGGACTTGCAGGTCAAACTGCTGCGCGCGCTGCAGGAGGGCGAGATCGATCCTGTCGGCGGCAAGCGGCCGGTGCGAATCGATGTCCGCATCGTCTCGGCCACCAACCGCGATCCGGAGCAGCAGGTCAGGGACGGCGCCTTCCGTGAGGACCTGTTCTATCGGCTGAACGTGTTTCCGATCGAGGCGCCGTCGCTGCGTCAGCGGCGCGAGGACATTCCCGCCCTGGTCGACTGCTTCATCGCCCGCTTCAACGCCGAGGAAGGCAAGCGCGTCGCCGGCTGCGCGCCCGAGACGCTGGCGATGCTTCAGGCGTTCGACTGGCCCGGCAATGTGCGCCAGCTGGAGAACGCGGTGTTCCGCGCCATCGTGCTGGCCGATGCGCCCTTCTTGCAGCCGCATGATTTCCCGGCGATTTCGGGCGTCGCCGCCCCCGTCGAGGCCGCGCCCGCTCCGTCCGCTCCATCATCCCTGATCGACCTGCCGCCCTTGCCGGATCAGCCGATCCGCATCCTCGACGAGCGCGGCCACCTGCGCACGCTGGAGGACATCGAGCACGACCTGATCCAGCACGCCATCGCCGTCTACGCCGGCCACATGAGCGAGATCGCCCGCCGCCTCGGCATTGGCCGCTCCACCCTCTACCGCAAGGTTCGCGAACAGGGGCTGGAAGGGCAGTTGAAGGAGGCGGGGTGATCAGGCGTCAAGACTCCTCAAGAACGCCTCCACGCTTCCCTCCCCGTCATCCTCGGGCTTGACCCGAGGATCAGGCGCCCAGCCGCACAGACTGGGGAACAGGTCCACCCATTCCGGATTGCTGCGCTCGATCATCTCGAGCTTCCACACGCGGTTCCACCGCTTCAGCGCCTTCTCGCGCCGGATCGCCTCCACGACGAGTTCGTGCTGCTCGTACCAAACCAGCAGGCCACATCCATACTTCTTGGTGAAGCCGTCGACCACGCCTTCCCGATGCTGGCGACCGCGCTCATACAGGTTCGACGTCATGCCGATGTAGAGTACGCCGAGCGGGCGGCTGGCTTGGATGTAGGTCGCGATGAAGGGCCGCCGCTCGCTCATATAGCCGAGGTTGATGATGGCCCGATCCTCGGGTCAAGCCCGAGGATGACGGAAGTCAGGCCTTAGTCCTGATCCGCTCGCCTCTTCCGTCCCCACCTCGACCTGGGCGTTTCACCATTCGCCTTGGCCGTGATTTCCTTGAGCTTGCGGCCCTGCATGGCCGACAACGCCTGGCCGGGTGCTCCCTTTTCCGGGTCGCCGAAGGCGCGGCCGTAGGTCTTCACCCGCTCCTCGACCGAACCTAGGAACTCGCCCTCCCATTCGGACAAGGAAACGCCCGCCTTCTCGGCCGAGCGGCGGGCGCGTTTCAGGGCGTTGAGCGCCGACCGCTGGGCGGCCTTGCGCTGGGCTTCATAGGGGCTCGGCGGCGGCTTTCGCTTCAAGCCGCCCGCCTCAGACCTCGCCGAGGGCCGACAGATAGAGGTCGAGGATGGCCTCTTCCTCTTGGCGCTTGGCCTTGTCCTGTTTGCGGATGCGGATGACCTTGCGCAGGACCTTGACGTCGTAGCCCTCGCCCTTGGCCTCGGCGAAGACCTCCTTCATGTCGGTCATGACGGCCTGCTTGTCTTCCTCGAGCCGCTCCAGCCGCTCGATGATGGTGCGCAGGCGGCCCTGCGCCGTGGCGGTCAGCACATCGGGATTCGCGTCGAAAGCGGCGTCATCGGCCATGGGAAAACACTCTCGGATAGTCGGGGACGGACGCTAACCACGCCGGCAAGCATCCCTCAACCTGCGAACACGAAAAAGGCCGCGGACAGAATCCGCGACCTGTGGATCGTGAGGATCTTGGGTGCGCTACCGCCTGTCGGCTACATGAGCGCAGCGTCCCTCATGGGACGCCGATCCTCAGCCCTGCTTGGCCTTGAAGCGCGGGTCGGTCTTGTTGATGACATAGACCCGGCCCTTGCGGCGCACGACCTTGCAGTCGCGGTGACGGGTCTTCAGAGACTTGAGCGAGCTGCGGACCTTCATGGTCGGTGTGTCCTGAAGCGAAACCAATAGAAAAGCCGCAGGTCCGGCAGGACCGCGGCGGAGGCGGTGCGTATAGAGACAGCCGCCCGATCCGTCAACCGCGGCAAGGCTTTTTGTCCGCCCGCCGCGTGCCGAAGAGCCGCTCTGTTCTGGAGGCCTGGCCTCCGAGTCGAACGGAGGGTTTGCGGGGTTGCACGCCCGCCGCGTCGCCACTCCGCCACCAGGCCGTGTCAGAAGCGCGGTGCGGTCATACGCCGCAGGGCGTTAAGGAAGCAAGGCCGCAAGAGGGTTAACGCGTTCGACCGATCGCGGGGGGGGAACGGCAACGGTTCGGCGGCTCGCACGCTTCCTTCGCGGGGTTGTGATCCCCGTAGTCGAGCCCGGACTGTATCTTGCCCCTCATGCGTTTGTCCCTTCGTCTTCTGCTGGTCGGCACGGTCGCGGCGTGCGCGCCCATGCTGCCCGAGCCGCCGCTGCCGCAGATTCCGCCACAGACCGCGCCTGCGGACCAGACTCCGGCGCCCACGCCCGCCCCGCAGGCGCCGCCGGACCAATCCTACGATCAAAGCGGCTTCGAGGGATGGAAGCAGGGCTTCCTGGCGCGGCACGGCGGCGCCCGGCGCGCCGCCTATGAGCGGGAACTGGCGGGCCTGGCGCCCGATCCGACGGTGATCCGACTGGACCGCAACCAGCCCGAGTTCTCCAAGCCCGCCGGCGCCTATGTCGCCAATGCGGTTTCGGCGAGCCGCATCGCCCAGGCCCGCCAAAGGGTAGACCGCGTGCCGTGGGAGGCAACCCAGCGCTACGGTGTGCCCGCCGAGATCCTGGTGTCGATCTGGGCGCAGGAATCGAGCTTCGGGCAGGTTCAGGGCGACAACGACGTGATCCGCTCGCTGGCCACCCTGGCCTATGAGGGTCGCCGGCGCGAATGGGCCGAAGGGCAGCTGAAGAACGCCCTGGACATCGTGGTGGACGGCAAGCGCGCGCGTTCGGGCCTGAAGGGCAGCTGGGCGGGCGCCATGGGCCAGACCCAGTTCATGCCCGACAACTACCTGCGTCTGGGCGTCGACCAGAACGGCGACGGCAAGGTGGACATCTGGGGCTCGGACGCCGACGCCCTCGCCTCCGCCGCCAATCTCCTGGCGCAGGCCGGCTGGAAGCGTGGCCAGAGCTGGGGCTACGAGGTCGTGCTGCCGCAGGGCTTCGACTACGCCGAGGCCGAGGGCCCGCGCCATCCGTGGAGCTTCTGGGCGGCGCGCGGCGTGGCGTTGGCGGCGGGCGGCGCGCCCACCGAGGCCGAGGCGCTGGAAGAGGCCGCGATCCTGTTGCCGCAAGGCGCGAACGGTCCCGCGATCCTGGCCCTGCCGAACCACTATGTGATCCGCCGATACAACAACTCGGTGTCCTACGCCCTGGCCATCGGCCTGACGGCCGACGGGGTGTCTGGTAAGCCGGGACTGGTCGCCCGCTGGCCGGACGATCCGCCGATCTCGCGCGAGCAGCGCATCGGGGCGCAGCGCGCGCTGACGCAACTGGGTTATGACACCCAAGGCGTGGACGGCGTGATCGGAGCGAACACCCGCGCGGCGTTGCGCCGCTGGCAGCTGGCCAACGGGCGCGTCGCCGACGGCTATCTCACCGCCGCCTTGGCCGACGAACTGGCCAGGCGCGGCGGCTGAAGGCGGATCAGACCTGCGGGGACGTCCAGCCGCCGGCCAGCGCCTTGAACAGCGCCACCTGATAGGTGGTCACCAGGGCGTCGGATTGGGCCAGCTGCGCCTCGGCCTGGACCAGGGTGCGCTGGGCGTCGAGCACGGTCAGAAAGCTCTCGGCCCCGGCCGTGAAGCGCAGACGCGACAGCTCAAGCGCGCGATTGGCCTGATCCCGCGCCTCCGTCAGCGCCGTGCGGCGATCCAGCTCGTTGGCGTAGTTCGACAGCGCCGTCTCCGTCTCCTGCAAGGCCTCCAGCACCGTCTGGTCGAAGTCGGCGAGCGCCGCTTGCGTACGGGCGTCCGCCGCCTCGATCCGCGCACGGGCGGCGACGATGTTGGGGAAGC
Organism: Pseudomonadota bacterium; assembly: GCA_023456105.1. Lineage (GTDB taxonomy): Bacteria > Pseudomonadota > Alphaproteobacteria > Caulobacterales > Caulobacteraceae > Brevundimonas. Next base: position 21,965 of record JAEYAO010000028.1, read on the forward strand.
TCCAGCTGATCAGCGGACCAAAGCCGAAGCGGAAGTTCCGGTCCTCTCCCAGGTCGCCGGCGTCCAGCGCCGTCGAGCCGAACGAACCGCCCAGGCTGATGGTGGGGTAGAGCGACGCCGTCGCCACGTTCACCCGCGCTGCGGCGGCGGCCAACTGACGTTCGGCCTGACGCACGTCGGGCCGGCGGGCCAGCAGCGCCGCGCCGTCGCCGATCGGGATCGGCTGGGTCAATTGCGGCGGGCGTCCGCAGGCGGCGGCCGCCTGGCTCGCTTCGGCGGGCGTGGTTCCGGTCAGGGTCGACAGCCGGAACAGGGCCTCGGACCGGGCGGCCCGCAGCGTCGGCAGGGACGCGGTCGTCTGGGCCACCGCCGCGCGGGCGCTGGCGACATCCAGGCCCGTTCCGGCCCCCGCGTTCAGCAGCGTCTCGGTCAGGCGCAGCGTCTCGCTCTGGATCTCGACCGAGCGTTCGGCCACGGCGATCTGGGCGTTGGCCGAGCAGGTATCGGCATAGGCGCGCGCCGTTTCGGCCGCCACCGTGACCTGCAGCCCGGCCAGCGCCTCGGCCGCGGCGTCCGCATCGGCGCGAGCGGCGCGGATCGCCGAGCCGACGCGGCCGAACAAGTCGATCTCGTAGGAGGCGTCCAGTCCGACGTCGTAGCTGGTGATCTCAGGCGCGTCCTCGCCGGGCGGCAGTCCGATGGAGGTGGCGGCCGACCCGCGGCTGCGCTGCACCGAGGCGGAGGTGTTGGTGGACGGCAGGCGCGCCGATCGCGCCTCCGACAGGCTGGCCCGCACCGCACGCAGGTTGGCGGCGGCCGATTCCAGCTGGTTGTTCTCGGCGAACGCCTGGGCGACGAGTCCATCCAGCGTCGGATCGGCGTACAGCCGCCACCAGTCGTCGCGCGCCGGGAAGGCGGACGTGACGGCCGGGTCGGCCGAGCCGACGAACGCGCCCGTCCCCTGGAGGGGGAGAGTTGGGACGGGCGCGTCGGGCCCCACCGCGCAAGCGGCGAGAAGGGCGCTGGCGGATGAGGCCGCCAGCAAGGTCGAAAGCTTGGAACGAAGCATCAGAGGTCCCCTCCCCGGCCGTGAGCGGGCGCGGGTGCGTCAGGGTCATAAGGATCGTGCGGATTGGTGCCGTAGGTGGTGGGCAGGGTGCGGCTCTTGCCCGGCGTCCTGGGCAGCTTGCCCGACACCCACCGCATGATGACGTAGAACACCGGCGTGAAGATCAGACCGAAGAAGGTCACCCCCAGCATGCCGGAGAACACGGCCGTGCCCAGCGACTGACGCATCTCCGCGCCAGGCCCGCTGGCCAGCATCAGCGGCACCACGCCGAGGATGAAGGAGAAGGAGGTCATCAGGATCGGCCGCAGACGGGTCCGGGCCGCCGAAACGGCCGCGTCGAACCGGTTCATGCCCTCGTCGTCTTCGGCCTGTTTGGCGAACTCCACGATCAGAATGGCGTTCTTGGCCGCAAGCGCGATCAGGACCACCAGTCCGATCTGGACCAGGATGTTGTTGTCCAGGCCGCGGATGTTCACCCCGATGAGCGCCGCCAGGATGCACATCGGCACGATCAGGATGACCGCGAGCGGCAGGGTGAAGGCCTCATACTGCGCCGCCAGCACCAGGAAGACGAACAGCACCGCGACCACGAATATCATGGAGGCGCCGCCGCTGGCGGCCTTCTGCTGGTAGGCCAGCTCGGTCCACTCGTAGGAGAAGCCGTCCGGCAGTGTCTGCGACGCCATCTGCTCCATGACCTGCAGGGCGGTTCCGGACGCCACGCCCTGCCCCGCCGATCCCTGCAGCTCGGAGGCTGGGAACAGGTTGAAGCGGACCACGCGCGCGGGGCCGGAGTCGTCGCGCAACGTCGCCACCGAGCCGATCGGCACCATGGCGCCGGAGGCCGAGCGGGTCTTCAGATTGGCGATGTCCGCCAGGTCGTCGCGCGCCGACGGCTCCGCCTGCGCCGTCACACGGAAGGTGCGGCCCAGAAGGTTGAAGTCGTTGATGTAGGTCGAGCCGAGATAGGTGCCCAGCGTCGAGAAGACGTCGTTCGGCTGCACGCCCATCATCAACGCCTTGTCACGATCGACGTCGGCTTCGATGCGCGGCGCGGAGGTGTTGTACAGGCTGAACACCTGAGCCACCTGCTGGTTCTGGGCGGCGGCTCCCATCATGGCGAAGGTCGCCTGCTCCAGCTCCTGATAGCTCTGGCCGTTGCGGGCCTGGATCATCATCTTGAAGCCGCCGCCATTGCCGAGGCCCTGCACGGCCGGCGGAGCGATCAGCAGGACGTTGCCTTCCTCGATGACTCCGGTCGCCGCGCTGAGCGCCTGAGACAGGGCTGCAGCCTGCAACTCGGGCGCATCGCGTTCGGCGAAGTCGTCCAGACGGATGAACATGGTGGCCGCATTGGACGCCGCCGAGAAGGACGAGCCGTCGAGGCCGGCGAAGGCGGCGACTTCCAGCACGCCCGCCTGCTTGTTCACGATCTCCACGGCCCGGTTCATCACGGCGGTGGTGCGGTCAAGCGATGCGCCGGCCGGCAGTTGCACCACGCCGATCAGAACGCCTTGATCCTGCTCAGGGATGAAGCCGCCGGGGGTGTCGACCAGCCGCCAGGCGGTTAGGCCCAGAAGACCCGCATAGACCACCAGCACGATGGCCACGGTGCGCACCAGCCGCGCGGTCAGGCGGCCATAGCGGTCCGACAGCCAGTCGAAGCCTTCATTGAACTTGCGTCCGCCCCACGCCACGCCATAGGCGACCTTGCCCCACGGCGTCGCGCGCTTGCGGCGCTGTTCTTCTTCGTCCACGTGCTTGTGGGGCTTCAGCAGCAGGGCGGCGAGCGCCGGCGACAGCGTCAGCGACACCAGCAGCGAGATCAGCGCAGCCGACGCGATCACCACGGCGAACTGGCGATAGAAGATGCCCGGAATGCCAGGCACCAACGCCGTCGGCACGAACACGGCCACCAGCACCAGGCCGATGGCGATCAGCGCGCCGGACACCTCTTCCATGGATCGATAGGCCGCCTCCTTGGGCGTCAGACCTTCGGAGATGGCGCGCTCGACGTTCTCCACCACCACGATGGCGTCATCGACCACGATGCCCACGGCCAGGATCAGCGCGAACAGGGACAGGGAGTTGATCGAATATCCGAGCGCCAGCTGAACGGCGAAGGTGCCGACGATCGACACCGGGATGGCGATGATCGGGATGATGGCCGCCCGCCACGTCTGCAGGAACACCAGCACCACCAGCGCCACGAGCACCACGGCTTCCAGCAGGGTGTGCTGCACGGCCTCGACCGACGCCGCCACATATTCCGTCGGATTGTACGGAACGGTGTAGGTCATGCCGACCGGGAAGGTCGCCTTCAGCGCATCGAGTTCGGCCAGCACAGCTTCGGCGGTGCCCAGCGCATTGGAGCCGGGCTGCTGGATGATCGCGACGCCCACGCCGCGAAGGCCGTTGAAGTAGCCTTGGGTGCCGTATTCCTGCGAGCCCAGTTCGACCCGGCCGATGTCGCGCACGCGCGTCACGCGGCCTTCGGCGTCGGTCTTGATGACGACGTCGGCGAACTGCTCGGGGGTCTCCAGTCGGCCCTGCACCTGGATCGGCGTCTGGAAGGCGGCGGCGTTGGTCGGGAACGGCGGCTGGCCGATGGAGCCTGCGGCGGCCTGTATGTTCTGGGACTGAAGCGCCCCGGTGATCTCGGTCGCCGTCAGGTTGCGGGCGGCGGCCTTGGCCGGATCAATCCAGATCCGCATGGCGTAGTTGCCGCCGCCGAAGATGCGTACATCGCCCACGCCGTCGATGCGCAGCAGGCGGTCGCGGATGGTCGAGTTGGCGTAGTTGCCGAGGTAGTCGACATCGAGGCTGTTGTCCGGCGACGTCAGCGCCGCCAGCATCAGAAAGCCCGACGACGCCTTCTGCACCGTCACGCCGACCTGGCGCACGGCGGCCGGCAGGGCCGGCTCGGCGAGGGCCACCCGGTTCTGGACCAGCACCTGCGCGGCGTCGAGGTCCGTTCCGGGCTCGAACGTCACGGCGATCTGCACCGCCCCATCCGAGGTGGAGGAGGACTGCATGTAGATCATGCCCTCCACCCCGTTGATCTGCTGTTCCAGCGGCGTCGCCACCGTCTCCGCCAGCGTCTCGGCCGATGCCCCGGAATAGGCGGTGGAGACGGTGATCTGCGGCGGCGCGATCTCCGGATACTGCGACAAGGGCAGCAGCGGATAGGCGAAGATGCCGATCAGGGTGATCACGACCGCGATCACGCCGGCGAAGATCGGCCGGTCGATGAAGAAGCGCGAGATGTTCATGGACAGGTGTCCCTTGTTCGCCTTGGCCTGACGGCTAGGGGATTACAGGCTGTTGGCGAAGCTGGCGGTGGCGGCGGGCGCGGCCTGGGTCGTCGGCTCACCGGCCTGCTGGCCCTGAGCGGGGGCGACCGGCGTGATCTTTCCGGGCTGGGCCGTGACCTTGGTCCCGGGACGCGCGCGTTGCAGGCCGTTGATGATGATGCGGTCGGTGGGCGCCAGACCGCTGCGGATCACGCGAAGGCCTTGAACCAGAGGGCCGGTCACGACCGGCTTGGGCGTCACCGTTCCATCCTGCGCCACCACCATGACCACGCGGCGGACGCCGTCGGCCGAGATCGCGGCGTCAGGCACCAGCATGGCGTCATAGGCGGCGTTGCCGGCGACCTGCGCGCGACCAAAAAGGCCGGGACGCAGGAAGCCGTCCGCGTTCGGCACGATGGCGCGCAGGCGGATGACGCCCGAACCCTTGTCCACGGCGTTGTCGCTGAAGTCGAGACGACCCGTGCGGCTGAAGTTGCTTTCGTCCTGAAGCGCGATGCGGACCGGAGCGCCCTGATTGGCGCCGCCTTCACGCAGATACTTCAGCAGAACCGCTTCCGACCCGTCGAACACGAAGTGCATCGCGCCCCCCGAGACGATGGTGGTCAGGATATCGCCGGCCGAAGTGCCGCCGGCGATGACGTTGCCCCGATCAACGCGACGATCCGAAGCCCGTCCCGAGATCGGAGCGGTGACGCGGGTGTAGCTGAGGTTCTGGCGCGCGGTGCGGACCGCCGCGTTGGCCGCCGCCAAGTTGGCCTGCGCGACCTGCAGCTGCGAGCGGTTGGTCTCGACCTCCGCCTGCGACACGGCCTGCGACGACAGCAGGGTTTCACTGCGGGTCAGATTGGCGCGCGCCAGCGTCACCTGCGACTGGGCTTGAGCCACCTGGGCCTGAGCGGAAGCCAGTTGCGCCTCCGCTGGAGCGGAATCCAGCGTGAACAGCAACTGACCCTGACGCACCATCTCGCCGTCGCGGAAGTGCACGCCCTGGATGAAGCCGCCGGCGCGGGCACGGACGTCGACAGTTTCGATAGCCTCGAAGCGGCCGGTGAACTCGTCCCAGTCGGTGACGCGCTGCGCCAGCGGCTGGGCCACCGTAACCGGCGGCGCGCCTGCTGCGGGCGCCTGCTCGCCTTTGGAACAGCCATAAAGCGCGGCCGTCATCATGACGGACACGGCCGCGATCTTAAGCGTGCGCATCTGCGCTCTCCCTGTCGGGGGGTCTGGGTAAGGGTGTGCACTCTCTGCGTGGGGAGCGCCCGAGTCAACGTCCGGTGACTTAATGGTGAAGCCTTGGCCGCTTGTCAACACGCGATGACAAAGCCATATAGCGCTTAGGGGTTATTCAACCCTCGGAATTTCCACCCTTTCCGTTGGAGGCCGATCGCCTTGCTTTGTTCTTCGCCTCGCCCAAGGAATGCGGCTGCGACTCGCGGGGCCATTCTTGACGCCGCCCGTGCGCGGTTCGCGGCGGAGAGCTATGATGACGTCGGCATGCGCGACATCGCGCGCGACGTGGGCGTCGATGCGGCCCTGATCAGCCGCTACTTCGGTTCAAAGGAAGAACTGTTCGCCACCGTGCTGGACAACTGCCCGGACGGCGGCGAGCTGATGCAGGGGGACAGGTCGGATTTCGGACGACGGGTCGCCCATCACATCGTCTTCGAGCCCAAGCGCGCGGAGAAGATGCAGGCGCTGTCGATCATGCTGCGCTCGGTCGGCTCGGCGAAGGCGTCGGAGGCGGTGCGTCGCAGTTCCAGCAAGCGATTCTATGGTCCGCTCAGCGAATGGATCGGCGGGCCGGATGCGGCGGTGAAGGCGCGCCTCGCATCTGGGATGATCATGGGCATGGCGGTAAGCCGCGACATCACCGGCGGCTACGGCCTGACGCCCGAAGACTGCGAGACGCTGCGCGACCGCCTGGCCGTCATTCTTCAAGGCGTCATCGACGCCTGATCCCAAAGCATGAAGGCGCGGGCCGGAGCCCGCGCCTTATGATCCGGACCCTTTGGACGCCGCTTAGTGCGGCGACGCAACCGGGGCGGCCCGCCCCTCCGCGCCTCTCCAGCGCGAGCAGACCAGCGCAAAGGCGGTCAGCAGCAGGTAACCCGCCAGCGGCACAAAGAAGGCCAGGTGCATGTCGCCCGACCGGTCGGCCACCTGCCCGGCGATCAGCGGCAGGATCGCGCCGCCGATGATGCCGAACACCAGCAGGCCCGACGTGGCCGACGCCGAGGCGGTCGAACGCTCAAGCGTCAGGGTGAAGATGGTCGGGAACATGATGGAGTTGAAGAAGCCGACGGCCAGCGCCGCATAGGCGGCCGTGACGCCGCCGGTCTGGGTCACCACAAGACAAAGGACGACCGCGACGGCGGTGCAGATCGCCAGCAGGATCGGCGCCCGCACCCGCGTGAGCAGGGCGGAGCCGACAAAGCGGCCGATCATGGCGCCGCCCCAGTAGAAGGGCACCATCTTGCCGGCGGCCTCGAGCTCGAGCCCCAGCACGCCTGGGCTGGCCAGGAAGTTGGTCAGCATGTTGCCGATGGCCACCTCGGATCCGACATAGACGAAGATCGCAAGGGCTCCGAACACCGCCCAGCGCGACTTCAGCGCCGAAAAGATCGAGACGTTCTGCCCGGGAACGGCGTCCCGCGCCGGCGCCGCGGCGTTGATCGACTTGCGAGCCGAGAAGATGAACACGGCGATGACCGCGAAGAAGGCGCCCATGCCGAGGAAAGCGATGTCGATGCTGCGCAGCGATTCGCCGCGCGTCGCCGCCGTCACCACCGCGCCCGCCGCGAATACCCCGCCGGTCAGCAGCACGTGCGCGCCGAGCCACGGCCCGACCGTCGCGCCCAGCGAGTTGAAGGCCTGCGAGAACACCAACCTGAAGTGGGAGCTCTTCTTGGAGCCGAGCTCGGCCACCAGCGGATTGGCCGCGACCTGCAGCAGGGTCACGCCCGAGGCGATCACGAACAGCGCCAGGAGAACGCCCGGATACCAGTCCACCGTGGTCGCAACCGGCACGATCAGGCAACCCGCCACCATGGTGGCCAGCGCCGCGATGATGGCGCGGCTGTAGCCCAGCTTGGACAGCACCGCCGCCGCCGGCAGCGAGGCCACGCCATAGGCGATGAACCAGGCGAAGGTGGTCAGAAAGGCTTCGGTGAAGCTGAGGTCGAACACCCGCCGCACGGCCGCGATCAGCGGGTCGATCAGCGAGGTGGCGAAGCCCCAGGCGAAGAACAGGCTGGTGACATAGGCGAAGGCCAGGCCCGCGCCCTTGCGCGGCGCGGCTGGCGTTGAATCAAGACTCATCGGCGGTTTTCCTCCGGCGGCCGGCTGTGTCGCGGCTCAGGTTGTTATTGGGTGGGACAAGATCGACGAGCCGTCCAGACCGAAATGCGGCTCGGTAACCAAACGTGGCCGTTTGTCCCAGAAAGAAGGCCGCTCCGGTTTCCCGAAGCGGCCCGAGAGGTGGCGCGCCCCATAGAGGGAGGCGCGCTGCTCAGAAGGATCAGAAGCGATAGTTCAGGCCGACCAGGAAGGTGCGGCCATAGCTCTGGTGGTCGATGATCCGGCGCTCGTCGCCGTTCTCGAAGGTGTAGAAGGGCTCGTCGGTCAGGTTGTTGACCTGGGCCAGGATCGACAGGCCTTCGGCCGGACCGGACTGGAACTCGTAGCCGATCTGGGCGTCCACGACCGTCTCTTCGCCGACCGAGCGCAGGGTGCGGCCATTGCCGAAGCCGGCGACCTCGCCCAGGAAATCCGAACGGTAGCGAGCCGAGACGCGCGCCTGGAAGCCGTAGCGCTCATAGTAGGCCGTGGCGTTGGCTACGGTCTCCGACAGTCCGGGCAGGGTGGTCGGAGCCTGGGTCTCGTCCGGTTGGACCTCGCTGTCGGTGTAGGAGGCGCTGACGAAGAAGCCGAAGCCCTCCAGAGCGGGCGTCACGATCTCCAGCGGCATGGACAGCGAGAACTCGGCGCCCTGGATGTAGCCGCCGTTGCCGTTGTCCGGCGCGCCGACAATGCCCTGGTTGATGACCGGAACGACGCCGCCGGTCGGGTAGCCGGTGAAGTCGAAGATCTGGTTGCGGTTAAAGACGTAGCTTTCCAGATGCTTGTAGAAGGCCGCCAGCGAGACATAGCCGCGACGATTGGCGAAGTACTTCTCGATCGAGATATCGGCCACATCGGCGATGTAGGGCATCAACTCCGGATTGCCGCCGCCGCCGCCCCATGGCGAGTTCAGGTCCGGACGCGCCAAAGGCGTGTTGTTGTTGACGTTGAAGCTGTAGTTCCGCGAGGCGCGCATGTCGTCCATGCGCGGTCGCGCCAGGGTGCGCGACACCGCCAGGCGGGCGAACAGGTCGTCTCCCACTTCCAGGATGAAGTTGGCGCTAGGCAGGATCTCCAGATACTCGGCGCCGCCCTCAACCGCGATGCTTTCCGATACGCCGGCCCCGGCCTGACGCGCTGAGAAGCCTGATGACGATTGATCGGTGTAGACGAACTGCATGCCGACGTTGCCGGTCAGCGGGCGCCCCATGAAGTCGTGGTCGATGTTGGCCTTGATGTATGCGGTCGACACCTTCTCGGTCACAGTCCAATTGCCAGACACAACGTCTGCGTTCGGATTGCGGACCAGATCGTAGAAGCCGCTGTTGACCAAACCCAGGGCGTCGTAGCTGAGCACCTCGGAGATGCCGAGGTAGCCAAGGTCGGTCGGAGCCAGCAGGAACTCGGCCGGAACGGTCGGGGAGCCACGGCCCGGAATGCGCAGGTAAAACTGATCGTTGACGAACGACTTCTCACGCTCGGAGTAGTTCACGCCGAAATCGATCGAGCTGAACGGGCTCTGGTGCAGTTCGCGACGCGCAGTGACGCGTACGGCCTTGATCTCGTCCTCGATTGAGGGCGTGTTCATGTAGCCGTCCTGGCCGCCCGGGATGACGTCCTGACCCCAGCCTTGAGAGCTGGTCAGGAAGATGCTGTTCGGATCAGCGTAGTTGAGGCGGCTGGTGAACTGGACGACGCCGTCCTCGTTGATGCGGAAGTCCAGGGTGTCCGTCGCGCCGACGGTGTTGCGGCCGGTACCCGCCAGGGTCTCCAGCACGATGTCGTTACGCTCGACCTTAGAGTAGTTGACGTCCAGGCCGAGGGTCCAGTCCTCATTGGCGACGAACTCGGTGTTCCAACCCAGCGCCAAGACGTTGCTGTCGCGCGTGTTGATGTCGTTGCGAACGACGCCCTTCACATTGTTGAAGGTGCCAGCGACGATCAGGCCGTCCTCAATTGTGGTGGTCGGCTGAAGCGTCGGAGCCGGACGCGCCTGGCCGCCGGCGGCGTTCAGGATCGGCTGACCCGACACGTCGCGGGCCAGATCGCCCCATTGCAGCGGGAATTCGATGCCGCGCAGCACCTGGGTGTTCTCGAACTCGGAGTAGAAGGCGTCGAAGACCGTGCGGAAGCGGTCGTTGGGACGCCATTCCAGCACGCCCATGTAGCCGTCGCGCTTCAGTTCGGAGGACATGACGTACGGCTTCACGCCGCCGATCACCAGCTGTCCGATCTCTTCGCTGTAGCCGGGGCGCACGGTGCGCGGGCCGCCGGCCACCAGCGTCTGGCCGTAGCGGTCGTCGCCGATGTCGATGGTGGGATAGCCCCAGGCGTTGAAACGCTCGGACTGATAGGGCGACGACATGTGGGCGTAGCCCAGCGCCAGGCCGATGGTGTCGTCGGCGAACTGGTCGATGTAGGAGATGCTGTAGCGTTCGCCGTGGTCGGTGGTGCCCGAGTTCAGCGCGCCGATGTCGTTCCACTCGTAGCGGTAGTTCAGCGCCACGGCCTGGCGGCCGAAGGCCAGGGGGCGGATGGTGCGCAGATCGACGGTGCCGCCTAGGCCTTGGCCGATCAGGGCCGCATCCGGGGTCTTGTAGACGACGACGCTGCTGAGCAGTTCCGACGGGAACTGGTCGAACTCGACGCCGCGGTTGTCGCCGGTGGTGACCAGCTCGCGGCCGTTCAGCAGGGCGGTGGTGAAGTCGGGACCGAGGCCGCGGATCGAGATGGCCTGCGAGCGGCCGTCGAGGCGCTGCGAGGTCACGCCCGGCAGGCGGGCCAGCGATTCGGCGATGGACACGTCCGGCAGCTTGCCGATGTCTTCGGCCGAGACGACTTCAACGATGGAGGTGTTGTTGGCCTTGGCCGAGATCGAGGCCTCGACGGCGGCGCGGATGCCGGTGACGACGATCTCGTCGACTTCGGTGGCTTCGCCCTCTTGCTCGACCTGCGACGGCACGGTCTGGTTGGGCGAAACGCCGGGGGCGGTCGACTGGGCGTGGGCGACCCCGCCCATGAGCGCCAGGGCGGCGGCGGTGGACGACAGCAGGCGCGCACGCCCGGCGAAGCGTTGAGACATTCAATCCTCCCTGTGGCCGTCCGCGTTTCTGACGCTGCGATTGGCCGGTCGCAAAACTATGCAAACTCCCAGGGCTGTTGCAAGTCTGTAATGATAGCGCAGCCACATGCCGCCCGGAGATGGCGCTCGCGCCACACTACGTCGCCTGACGCAGGACAATAATCATTCGACGCCCGCACGCCGAGGTGCGAGAACATGTCGCCATTGACAGCCGATGACGCGACTGCAAAATCTTGCAAACAGACTCGCAAAAATAACAAGCGGGCGGTCACAGGGATGGAAGATCGAATGCTCAGCGCTTTGCCGAGAGCCGCTACGGCCATGGCTGTCGTTCTTGCGGCCGCCGCTTCGTCCGCCTGGGCGCAGACTCCGGCCGACCCGCTGGCGCAACTGCGGCAGCGCCCGCCGCAGGACGAGGTGATCTATTTCGCCCTGCCGGACCGCTTCGCCAACGGCGATCCGTCCAACGACCACGGCGGCTATGCGCCCGAGAAGCTGGTCAGCGGCTTTGACCCCGCCGATCCCGAATTCTACCACGGCGGCGACCTGGCGGGGCTGACGCAGAGGCTCGACTACATCCAGGGCCTGGGCGCCACCGCCGTCTGGCTCGCGCCGATCTTCAAGAACAAGCCGGTGCAGGTCGGCGACCGCTATACCGGCGCGGCCAGCCACGGCTACTGGATCACCGACTTCACGGCGGTCGATCCGCACTTCGGCGACGAGGCGGAGATGCGCGCCTTTGTGGACGCGGCGCATGCGCGGGGCATGAAGGTCTATCTGGACATCGTGGCCAACCACACGGCCGACGTGATCAAGTACCGCGAATGCCCGGAGAACCGCTGCGCCTACCGCAACCGGGCCGACTATCCCTACACCCGCCAGGGCGGCGTGGACGGACAGCCGATCAATGAAGGTTTCGACGGCCGGGACTTCTCCAGGCTGCAGCGGCCGGACTGGGCCTATACGCCCTACATTCCGGCGGGCGAGGAGAACGCCAAGGTTCCCGCCTGGCTGAACGACCCGATCCGCTACCACAACCGCGGCGAGAGCACCTTCGCCGGCGAGAGCTCGCTGGACGGCGATTTCGCGGGCCTCGACGATCTGCTGACCGAGGATCCGGTCGTGGTCCAGGGCATGATCGACATCTTCGGCGGCTGGATCGAGAAGTATGGGATCGACGGCTTCCGCATCGACACCGCCCGCCACGTGAACCCCGAGTTCTGGCAGGCCTTCGTGCCCGCCATGCTGGAGCGCGCGCGCGTCAAGGGCATTCCGAATTTCCACATCTTCGGCGAGGTCTATGACCACGACCCGGCGGTGACGGCGCGCTTCACCCAGGTGGACGGCTATCCGGCGGTGCTGGACTTCCCGTTCCAGAAGGCCGCGACCGATGTGGCGTCGGGCGTGGTCGGCACCGATGCGCTCGCCAAGATCTTCGACGCCGATCCGATCTACAAGAATGGCGCGGACACCGCCGCCATCCTGCCGACGTTTCTGGGCAACCACGACATGGGCCGCGTCGGATACTTCGTGAAGAAAGGCGTGCCCGAGAGCTCGGACGCCGAGCAGCTGGCTCGCGTCAAGCTGGCGCACGCCCTGATGTTTTTCGGGCGTGGCGTGCCGACGCTCTATTACGGCGACGAGCAGGGCTTCGCCGGTCCCGGCGGCTACGGCGCCTCACGCCAGGACATGTGGAACAGCCAGGTTCCGGCCTTCCGCGACGAAACGCCGATCGGCGGACGCCAGGCGCCCTATTCCACCCAGGCGCCGCTCTACACCGCCATCGCCGAGATGGGCGGCATCCGCCAGGCCGAGCCGGCGCTGCGTCGCGGGCGTCAGGTGATGCGCGCCTCGGGCGACAAGCCGGGCCTGCTGGCCTGGTCGCGCATGGGCGAGGATGGCCAGGAGGTGCTCGTGGTGTTCAACAGCTCCACCGCCCCGATCAACGGCCAGGTCGAGGTGGAGGCCGGATCGCAACGCTGGCAGTCTGTGCGCGGAGATTGCGCCGCCCAGGCCTCGGCGCCTGCCAGCTACGCCGTCGCCGTGCCCGCCCTCGACTATCTGATCTGCAAGAGCGCTTCGTGAACGCCCCCATCCTCGACCTGTCCCTCGCCGAGGCTCCAGCCGCTAGCGCCGCCGCCGATGAGGAGTGGTGGCGCGGTGCGGTGCTGTACCAGATTTATCCGCGCAGCTTTGCGGATTCGAACAACGACGGCGTGGGCGACCTCGCCGGCCTCACCGCGCACCTGGACCACGTGGCGTCGCTGGGCGTGGACGGTATCTGGCTGTCGCCCTTCTTCAAGTCGCCGATGAAGGATTTCGGCTACGACGTATCGGACTACTGCGACGTCGATCCGATCTTCGGCACGCTGTCCGACTTCGACGCCCTGATCGCCCGGGCGCGTGCGCTCGGGCTCAAGGTCGTGATCGACCAGGTGTTCAGCCACACCTCCGACGAGCATCCGTGGTTCATCGACAGCCGAGCCAGCCGGCGAGGGAAGCATGCCGACTGGTACGTCTGGGCCGACGCCAAGCCCGACGGATCGCCGCCATCCAATTGGCAGTCGGTGTTCGGCGGTCCGGCCTGGACTTGGGACGCCCGGCGCGGCCAGTACTACATGCACAACTTCCTGGCCTCGCAGCCTCAGCTGAACGTCAGGAACCCCGAAGTGCAGGACGCGCTTCTGGCCGCGGCGCGCTTCTGGCTGGACCGGGGCGTGGACGGCTTCCGGCTGGATGCGATCAACTTCGCCATCCACAATCCGGCCCTGACCGACAACCCGCCGATCAACGACGGCAAGAAGCGCACGCGGCCGTTCGACTTCCAGGACAAGATCCACAACCAGAGCCAGCCCGAGATCATCGGCTTCCTGAACCGTGTGCGGGCGTTGACCGACAGCTACGAGGGCCGCTTCACCGTGGCCGAGGTCGGCGGCGACTATGCGGATCGCGAGATGCGCGAGTTCACGGCCGGCGGCGACCGCCTGCACAGCGCTTACGGCTTTCTGTACCTCTACGCCGACCACCTGTCGTCTGACCTGGTGGTCAAAGGACCGGCCATGTGGCCGGGCGACCAGGGCGAGGGCTGGCCGTCCTGGACCTTCTCCAACCATGATGCGCCGCGCGCGGTGTCACGCTGGGCGCAAGGGCGGGACGAGGACGCCTTTTCGCGCATGGCGATGCTGCTGCTGATGACGCTGCGCGGCAACGTCTTCGTCTATCAGGGCGAAGAGCTGGGCCTGCCGCAGGCGCATGTGCCGTTCGAGCGACTGGTCGATCCCGAAGCCATCGCCAACTGGCCCGAGACCCTGGGCCGCGACGGCGCGCGCACCCCCATGCCGTGGACCGCGGGCCAGCCGAACGCCGGCTTCTCCACGGTCGAGCCGTGGCTGCCGGTCGATCCCCGCCATATCCCCAAAGCGGTGGACGCGCAGGAGGCGGATGCGGGCTCGGTTCTGCACGTCGCGCGTCGGCTGATCGCCCTGCGCAAGCGCCACCCGGCGCTGCGGGTCGGCGCCATGGAGCCGGTGGAGACCGGCGGCGACCTTCTGATCTTCAAGCGGCTGGAGCGCTATGAGGAGGCCGAGCGTCTGCTGTGCGTCTTCAATCTCGGCCACGACGTCATCAACTGGAGCCCGCCCGCAGGTTGGCGGCTGGTCGAGGCGGTGAACTGGTCAAAGGCCGACGCCGGACGCCTGCCGCCGCTCGCCGGACTGCTGTTCGAGGCGGAATGACCGGTTCAGCCGCCACAGGTCTCGCGAACGATCAGGTCGGTGGGCACGCGCTCGGAACGGCCGGCGGACGCGCCCCCGTGATCCAGCAGCTTGGACACCATCAGCCGGCCGGCCTTGACCGTGTCCTGGGCGATGGTGCTGAGCGCCGGGCGGCTGTAGCGGCTGAAGGGGACATTGTCGAAACCGATCACCGAGACGTCCCGGGGCACGTCGACCTCGGCGTGCAGCAGGGCGCGGGCGGCGCCCAGGGCGATCTGGTCGGACGCCGCCACGATCCCGTCGAAGGCGACGCCTCGGCGCAGCAAGGCGTCCACCGCCGCCTCGGCGGATTCCACCTCGAAATGGGCGGGCACGATGAGATCGGGCTCGATCGGCAGGCCTGCGCCAGCCAAGGCGTCGAGGTAGCCGCGATGCCGCTGCATCGACTCGGGCGGCTCCAGGTCGCCCAGGAATACGATCCGCTTTCGGCCCAGCCGCGCCAGGTGCGAGGTCGCGCGCCGGCCGCCCTGTATGTTGTCCGATCCAACCGAGCAGTAGTTCTGGTCCGGCAGCTCGGCGCCCCAGACCACGAAGCGGTGGTCGCCCGCCGCCAGCCGGTTGAAGGCGCCGTGCAGCGTGCTCTGCCCCAAAAAGATCACCCCGTCCGCCCGGCTGGTGTTGAGCGCCGCCGCCAGGTCGTCGTAGGTCGCCGGGGAGATGTGGCTCATCAACAGGTCGCACCCGCGCTCACGCGCCGCCTCGCCCACCCCGGCCAGCAGCTCCAGAAAGAACGGGTCGCTGAGGCGCCCTTCCCGTCCCTGCGGGCGCGGCGTCACGAGGGCGATGGTGCCCTGCGCCCCGATCGGGCCGGCCGGCATGTAGCGGCGAAAGGGGTAGTCGTGCTCCTTGGCCAACTTCCAGATCAGCTGCTTGGTGCGGTCGTTCACCGCTGGGCTGTCGTTCAGCGCCCGCGAGGCGGTGGCGATGGATACGCCCGCCAGCCGGGCCAGATCCTCAAGTCGCGTGGTCTTGCGGCTCACGTTGAAAACTTTTCTGCAAATCTTTCGCTTCCAATCGCCGAAAGAACGGCGGCTGGCAAGTGGGTCACGGAAGGAAGCTTCACATGATGCAACGTCGATCGTTTCTGGCGCTTGGGGGCGTGTCCATGCTGGCGTTCGGTGCGCCGGTCCTGGCGCAAGGCGCGCCCAACACCGCCCGCGCCTCGTCGCCAGGTGGTGTGCTGACGGTGGAGGTCAGCACCGACAATGACGGACGCCCGATGTATGCGGTCAGCCGGGTGGGACAGCCGGTCGTGCGCCCCTCGCGCATGGGCTTTCTGCTGACGGACCAGCCGCAGATCGAGCGCGGCCTGCGCCTGAGCGCCGGCCAGCCGGTGACGGTGGACGACACCTGGGAGCAGCCCTGGGGCGAGCGCCGCTTCATCCGCAACCACTACAATGAATGGCGCACCACCTTCACCGAGACGGGTGGTCTGGGCCGCCGCGTCGACGTGGTGTTCCGCATCTATGATGACGGCGTCGGCTTCCGCTACGAGTTCCCCGAGCAGGCCGCGCTGACCACGGTGCGCATCGGCACCGAACTGACGCAGTTCAACCTGGCCGAGAACGGCGAGGCCTTGTGGTGCCCGGCATGGGAGTGGAACCGCGAGGAGCACCTGTATCGGCGCACGTCCATCGACGGCGTCGGCTCGGCCCAGACGCCGATGACGGTGCGCGGCGATAGCGGCCTGCACGTCTCGATCCATGAAGCGGCGCTGATCGACTACGCCGGCATGAACCTGCGGCGCGAAGGCGGCACGGACTTCCGCTGCGCGCTGACGCCGGGCCTGACCAATGCGGCGGTGGAACGCACCGCGCCCTTCAACACGCCCTGGCGCACCCTGCAGATCAGCGACACGGCCGCAGGCCTGCTCGATTCCAGCCTGATCCTGAACCTGAACGAGCCCAACAAGCTGGGCGACGTGTCCTGGTTCACGCCGATGAAGTACGTCGGCGTCTGGTGGGAGATGCACCTGGAGCTGAAGAGCTGGGGCCAGGGCCCCAAGCACGGCGCCACCACCGAGAACACCATCCGCCACATCGACTTCGCAGCCGAGCACGGCCTGGGCGGCGTCTTGGTCGAGGGCTGGAACAAGGGCTGGGACGGCCAGTGGTTCGGCAACGGGTCGGACTTCTCCTTCACCGAATCCTATCCCGACTTCGACATCGAGCGGGTGACGAGCTACGCCCGGTCCAAGGGCGTGCAGCTGATCGGCCACCACGAGACCGGCGGCAACGCCTTCCACTACGACCAGCAGCTTGAACCGGCCATGGCGCTGTACGAGCGGCTGGGCGTGCATTCGGTCAAGACCGGCTATGTCGCCGACGCCGGCGGCGCGCGCGTCGCGGGGCCGGACGGCCGGGCCGTGATGGCTTGGCACGAGAGCCAGCCGATGGCTCAGCACCACCTGCGGGTGGCCGAGGTCGGCGCCCGGCACAAGGTGGCTATCAACGCCCACGAGCCGTTCAAGGACACGGGCCTGCGCCGCACCTATCCCAACATCATCAGCCGCGAAGGCCAGCGCGGCATGGAGTACAACGCCTGGGGCAACCCCTCCAATCCGCCCGAGCATGAGGCCAACCTGGCGTTCACCCGCATGCTGGCCGGGCCTATGGACTTCACGCCGGGCATCTTCGGCATGAAGACCCGGAGCGCAGAGGGCGTGGCCACCACCTGGGCCAAGCAGCTGGCGCTGTATGTGGTGATCTACAGCCCGATCCAGATGGCGGCCGACCTGCTGGACAACTACGAGGCCAACCCGGAACCGTTCCAGTTCATCAAGGACGTGCCGGTGGACTGGTCCGACAGCCGGACCCTGGACGCCGCGCTGGGCGACTATGTCGTGGTCGCGCGCAAGGAGAGGACCTCGGACGTCTGGGCGCTGGGGGCCATCACCGATGAGCATCCGCGCGTGCTGTCGGCGCCGCTGGGCTTCCTGGACGCCGGACGTCGCTACCGCGCCGAGATCTACCGCGACGGACCGGACGCCAACTACACCGATCGCCGCGAGAGCATCGTCATCGAGCAGCGCGAGGTCACCTCGGCCGACGTGCTGACGTTGGCGCTGGCGCCCGGCGGCGGCCAGGCCATCCGCTTCGTTCCGCTGGGCCGCAGCCGTCGCCGCTGACCGCGATCTCCGCTCCGTCATCCTGGCCGGTTCGGCCGGGATGACGGAGCGGAATGTCTGAGGGAAAGATCATGAGCAGCGCCACGCCCGAGCTGATCCACACCCACCGCCCGCGCCTGTCCGGCCTGGCGATCTGGAACATGTGCGTCGGCTTTTTCGGCATCCAGATCGGCTTCGGCCTGCAGAACGCCAACACCAGCCGGATCTTTCAGACGCTGGGCGCAGAGGTCGACAGCCTGGCCATCCTGTGGATCGCCGCGCCGCTGACGGGCCTGCTGGTCCAGCCGATCATCGGCCATTTCAGCGACCGCACCTGGACGCGGTTCGGACGTCGGCGGCCCTACTTCCTGGTCGGCGCCATCCTGACGACGCTGGCGCTGATCGCCATGCCGAACAGCCCCAGCCTGTGGTTCGCCGCCGCCATGCTGTGGATCATGGACGCCTCCATCAACATCACCATGGAGCCGTTCCGCGCCTTTGTGGGCGACAATCTGCCCGAGGAGCAGCGTACCACGGGCTATGCGATGCAGAGCTTCTTCATCGGCGCGGGCGCGGTGTTCGCATCGGTCCTGCCGTGGCTTCTGTCCAACGTCTTCGACGTGGCCTCGACGGCGCCCGAAGGCGTCGTGCCACTGTCGGTGCGGATCGCCTTCTATGTCGGCGCGGCGGGGCTGTTCGCGGCGGTGCTCTGGACCGTGCTGAGCACCCGCGAATACTCGCCCGAGCAGATCGCCGCCTTTGAGCGCGCGCGCGGGCTGGAGCCTGTCGCGGCGGGCGAGGAGCCGCCGGCCAAGTCGGTGCGGGGCTGGCTGACGACCGGCCTGGTCTGCGCGGTGCTGGGCGCGCTGGCGCTGGTGCTGATCGGCCTGCTGGACCTGGAGAAGGAGCTGCTGATCCTGGGAGGCTTCGCGCTGGGCTTCGGCCTGCTGCTGGTCGCGGTCGGGATGATGCAGCGGCGGCGCATCACCAATGCGGCGACCGAAATCGTCAACGACGTCTTCCGCATGCCGGTCACCATGCGCGGCCTGGCGGTGGTGCAGTTCTTCAGCTGGTTCGCCCTGTTCGCCATGTGGATCTACACCACCGCCGCGGTGACCAGCGTCCACTATGGCGCGACCGACACGACCTCCGCCGCCTACAACGCCGGGGCCGACTGGGTGGGCGTGCTGATGGGCGTCTACAACGGCGTCGCGGCGCTGGCGGCCTTCGCCCTGCCGGTGCTGGCCCGGCGGATCGGTCGCAAGGCGACCCACGCCCTGATGCTGCTGTTCGGCGCGGCCGGCCTGGCGGGAATCTTCCTGATCCGGGAGCCCGGCCTGCTGTGGCTGCCGATGGTGGGCGTCGGCTTCGCCTGGGCGTCCATCGTCTCCATGCCCTACGCCATCCTGTCGGGCGCGGTGCCGGACCGGAAAATGGGCGTCTACATGGGGGTGTTCAACATCTTCATCGTGGTGCCGCAGCTGCTGGCCGCGACCGTCCTGGGCCTGATCCTGCGCACGATGTTCGACGGCCAGGCGATCTACGCCCTTCTGCTGGGCGCGGCCTCCTTCGTGCTGGCGGCGATCAGCGCCCTGCGGGTCAAGGAGCACCGGGCGTGAACCGGCGCGCGCTTCTGGCCGCCGGAGCGGTCCTGCCCTTCGCCGGCGCCGTGCGCGCCGAGGCGCCGTCCGCCGGTCGGCTGGTGACGCACGCCGGCTTCGGCTCGGCCCATGTGCAGGCGCGCAACGTCTCGGTCTGGCTTCCGCCCGGCTACGACGCGTCCGACGCCCGCCATCCCGTCCTCTACATGCACGACGGCCAGAATCTGTTCGACGCCTCGACCGCGCCCTTCGGCGAGTGGGGCGTGGACGAGCATCTCCAGCGGCTGATCGCCACCGGCCAGGTGCGCGCCCCCATCGTGGTGGGTGTCTGGAACACCGACCTGCGCCTGCGTGAATACGTCCCCGCCGACCTGATCGCGGCCCTGCCCGACGACATGCGCGCCGACGTGCAGGCGGTCTATGGCGGCGAGCCGCTGTCGGACGGCTACATCCGTTTTCTGACCGAAGAGCTGAAGCCGTTCATCGACCGGACCTACCGCACCCTGCCGGACGCGTCGGACACGAGCATCGCCGGCTCCAGCATGGGCGGGCTGATCTCCATGTATGCGGTGATGAAGCGGCCGGACGTGTTCTCGTCCGCCGCCTGCCTGTCCACCCACTGGCCGCTGAAGGTCGAGGGGCTGGAGCCCGGCGCGGCGCTGGACGCCTGGCGCGAGCGGCTGGTGGACGCCTGGAGCGGCGTCATAGCCGCCGGTCTGCCGGCGCCGGGCGCGCACCGCATCTACTTCGACCGGGGCGACGAGACGCTGGATCGGTTCTACGCCGAGTTCCAGACACGCATGGACGACGTGTTCCGCGCGCGCGGCTATGGTCCCGACGACTTCCGCAGCCTGGTGTTCCCAGGCGCCCAGCACAACGAGGCGTCCTGGAACAGCCGCCTGGACGTGCCCCTGACCTTTCTGCTTTCGCCCAACCACCAAAAGGAGGCGCCGCGTGCGTGACCTGAAGACCCTTTGCCTCATCACCGCCGCCGGCGTGGCCCTCGCCTCCGCCGCCTCGGCCCAGAGCATCGCGCCTGGCGCGCCGGGCGCCGCCCCCACCTGGTCCACCGCCGCCAAGACTGGCGCGGGCGCGTCCTATGAAGCCTATGTGGACGGCCAGTACCGCGACGGCGGGCGCACCGGCGCCCTGTCCAAGGTGTGGTTCTCTGTCGCCGACGGCATGCTGACCGAGACCATGTACGGCCTGATCCACGAGGCGCAGATCAAGGCGCTGCGCTTCGCCGTCGCGACGCCGTCGGGCGTGGCGGTCGAGGGAACGGACACCTCGCATCGCACCGAATACCTGCATGTGGACGCGCAAGGCCGGCCGCTGTCGCCCGCCTACAAGGTGACCACGACGGACAAGGCGGGCCGGTTCGAGATCGAGAAGCGGATCTTCACCGATCCGGACCGCAACGCCTTGGTGCTGCGGGTCACGGTCAAGGCGCTGAAGGGCGACGTGACGCCCTATCTGCTGCTGGAGCCGCACGTCGCCAACACCGGGATCGACGACCGGGGCGAGGCGACCAACACCGCCCTCTACGCCCATGAGGGCGACACGCACCTGATCCTGCGCCCCAGCCAGGCCTTTGCGCGCGCCAGCGTCGGCTTTGTCGGCGTCTCGGACGGTCTGACCGATCTGAAGGACGGGCGTCTGGACCGCGCCTACGCCTCGACCGGCGACACGGCCGGCAACATCATGCTGACGGGCGCCCTGCCCCGCGTGCGGCGCGGGCAGAGTCTCTCCCGCGACTTCGTGATCGGCTTCGGCGACAGCCGCCAGGCCGCCGAGGCCGCCGCCGACGGCGCCATGTCCACCGGCCTGGACGAGGTTCTGGCCCGCTACAACGGCGAAGGCGAGCGCGTGGGCTGGGAGGACTATCTGTCCACCCTGACCGAACTGCCGCGCATCGCGCAGCAGGCGACCGACGGCGGGAAGCTGGCCTACGCCTCGGC
This sequence comes from Pseudomonadota bacterium, assembly GCA_023456105.1. Lineage (GTDB taxonomy): Bacteria > Pseudomonadota > Alphaproteobacteria > Caulobacterales > Caulobacteraceae > Brevundimonas. The sequence goes on from JAEYAO010000028.1 coordinate 43,207, forward strand.
CCTGATGTTGAAGGTGCAGGAGGACCGCACCCACGCCGGCGCCTTGATCGCGTCGCTGTCGAACCCGTGGGGGGACACCGTGGACGCCTCCAAGCCGTCGACCGGCTACAAGGCCGTGTGGCCGCGCGACTTCTATCAGGTGGCTATGGCGATGGCGGCGCTGGGTGACCGCGAAACGCCGCTGGCCGCGTTCCACTACCTGCCGCAGGTGCAGGTCAGCGCCTCCACGCCCGGCAACACGGGCGCGACGGGCTGGTTCCTGCAGAAGACCGAGGTGGACGGCACCCTTGAATGGGCGGCGGTCCAGTTGGACCAGACCGCCATGCCGATCATGCTGGGCTATCGTCTGTGGAACCTGGGCTGGATGTCGGACGGCGACATGGCCGACATGTACCGCCGCATGATCAAGCCGGCCGCCGACTTCCTAGTGGACGGCGGCAAGATCGGCCTGTTGTGGAACGACGCTGAGATCCGCCCGCCCTTCACCCAGCAGGAGCGGTGGGAGGAGCAGCAAGGCTATTCGCCTTCCACCACCGCCGCCGTCATCGCCGGCCTGACCAGCGCGGCCGAGATGGCGCGCGAGGCGGGCGACCGCGCGGGCGCGGCGCGCTACCGCGAAACGGCCGACGCCTACGCCAAGGGCGTCGAAGGCTCGATGTTCACCACGCGCGGCGACTTCGGCGACGGCCGCTACTATGTCCGCATCACCCAGAACCAGGACCCGAACGACAAGGCGCCGATCGGTTCGTCGAACGGCCAGATCGCGCCGGCTGAGGACAGGGTCGTGGACGGCGGCTTCCTGGAGCTGGTCCGCTACGGCGTGCGCAAGGCCGATGACCCGTACATCGTCGCCACCCTGCCCGAGTACGACGACCAGTCACTGGAGCACCTTTACCGCGTCCGCTACGACTTCGGTCCCGAGGGTGACAAGACGCCGGGCTGGCGGCGCTACGGCGTGGACGGCTACGGCGAGGATGCGGTCACGGGCGCCAACTACGGCGTCGGCGGCCAGATGAGCCCGGGCCAGCGCGGCCGGGTGTGGCCCTTCTTCACCGGCGAACGCGGCCACTACGAGCTGGCGCGCGCCAGCGTGAACGGCACGCCCTCGCCCGCCGACATGGCCGCCATCCGCCAGACCTATGTGCGCGGCATGGAACGGTTCGCCAACGACGGTCTGATGCTGTCCGAACAGGTGTGGGACGGCGTCGGCAACCCGACCGAGAACAACTATGTCCTGGGCCAGAACAACGACTCGGCCACCCCGCTGGCCTGGACCCACGCCGAGTATCTGAAGCTCCTGCGGTCGCTGGCCGACGGCAAGGTGTGGGATCGCTACGAGCCGGTCGAGCGGCGCTACGCCCGCTAGAAAGGAAAAGAGGCCCGGCGAGCGATCGCCGGGCCTCTGTCTTTCAGAACAGCACCTTGATCGCGCCCACCACGCGATCGTCGCTGAGCGGCCCGTCCACATCGGTGTCGAAGTAACGTCCGTCCAGCAGCAGGTTCTCGGTGAGCGCGAAGGACACGCCCACATTCCAGGTCGTATAGTCGTCGTTCACGTCCAGCCACTGACGACCCACCGCGCCGGACACCGTCCACCTCTCGGCCGGGGTGAAGGCGGCGCTGACCTCGCCATAGGTCGCCTGCTCGTCCACGCCGAAGAAGTCCGGCGAATAGTAGACGGCCGCGCCGATCGTGGCGGGGCCGATGGCGCGGGACGCCGCGGCCTTGAACTCGATCAGGTTGTAGTCTGCGCCGTCCGGCTCATCGACATAGACATAGCCGATGACGCCGAAGTCGAGCGCATAGCCCGACGCCTCGGTGCGCCAGCCGCCGTAGATGTCGACTTCCGCATCCGTCTCGTCGCCGAAATCGACGCTGGAGGCCCAGGCGCCGGCGTAGAAGCCGCTGTCCCCGAACGTGGCGTCGATCCCGCCCTGGAGAGCCGGATCCTGATCGGTCTGGCTGACGCCCCGGAAGACGTAGTCGCTGACCACGCCGATGTTGAAGGCCACATCCACATCTGACGACTGGGCGGAGGCGGCGCCTGCCGAAGCGAGCGCCGCAGTCGAGGCAAGGGCGGCGAGGCACGCGCGAACGCACTGAATGCTCATTGTCGATCTCCTTGGGTTGGATAAGGGCGGCGGCGTGCAGCCGCGCCCGGTCCGGCCGATCGCGAGGATCGGCCGGTGATGATGTTCGATCCGGCGAGAGCCGTCAGATCGCTTCGAGCGCTTCCCCATGCAGTGAGGTGTCGAGGCCGGCGGCCTCCTCCTCTTCGCTGACGCGCAGGCCGGTGGTATATTTGCAGATCACCAGGATCAGCAGCGTGCCCAGCGCCGAATAGGCGATGGTCCAGGCCAGCCCCAGCGCCTGGGCGCCGATGTTGGCGCCCTCGGACAGGCTGTTGATGGCGGTGGTCGCGAATACCCCCGTCAGCAGCGCGCCGATCAGCCCGCCCGCGCCGTGAATGCCGAAGGCGTCCAGGCTGTCGTCATAGCGCAGCAGCTTCTTGATCCACACCGAGGCCGCATAGCAGACCGGCCCGGCGATCAGGCCGATGATCACCGCGCCCTTGGGGTCGACGAAGCCCGCAGCCGGCGTGATGGCGACCAGCCCTGAGACCACGCCCGACAGCATGCCGATCAGCGAGACCTTTTTCTTCTCGATGACCTCGACCAGCTTCCAGGTCAGGGCGCCGGCGGCGGCGGCGAGTACGGTGTTCAGCAGCGCCACGCCCATCAGCTCGTTGGCGGCGCCGGCCGAGCCTGCGTTGAAGCCGATCCAGCCGACCAGGAGCAGGGACGCGCCGATCATCGTCAGAACCGGATTGTGCGGGTTGATGGGGTCGACGCCATAGCCGCGGCGCCGGCCCAAAAACAGGGCGCAGACCAGGCCCGCCACGCCCGAGTTGACGTGAACCACCGCGCCGCCGGCGAAGTCCAGCACGCCCGCCCCGCCCAGGAAGCCCCCGCCCCAGACCCAGTGGCAGATGGGCGCATAGATGAACAGCGACCACAGGCCGGTAAACAGCAGCAGCCCCGAATACTTCATCCGCTCGGCGAAGGCCCCGGTGACCAGCGCCGGCGTTATGATGGCGAAGGTCATCTGGAACGAGATGAACAGGAACTCCGGGATGCCCGGCAGCAGGCTGTTGGCCGTCTGCAGGCTGACGCCGTTCAGGAACAGCATGTCCAGATTGCCGACATAGGGCTGCAGCGCCTCCACGCCGTTGGCGCCGAAGGCGATGCTGTAGCCGGCGATGAACCACACCAGCGACACCACGGCGAACACGCCCACCGACTGGGTGATGGTGGCGATGACGTTCTTGCGCCGCACCATGCCGCCGTAGAACAGCGCCAGACCGGGGAGGGTCATCAGCAGCACCAAGGCGGTGGAGACGCCGAGCCAGCCTGTGCCGGCGGCGTCGAGTTCAAGCGCGGCCTGGTGGCCGAGCAAGGCCGGCGCCGGCGGCGCGGCCTCGGCCGCCGCCGTCGTGGTGGCCGCCGCGCCCGATCCGGACGAGGCGACCACGGGAGCGGGTTCGACCGAAGCCGCGGCGAAGGCGGCGCTTCCCCCTCCTAGAAGCCCCGCACCTAGCAGGAGCGAGGCCATGAGCCCCGCCCATCGTTTTCTGATCTGCGACATCTTGCGTGTATCCCCTTCTGCAGTCTCGCAGCGGGAAGTGTTTACCGCATATCAATGGTTCGCAAGCGGCTGAGACGTCAGAAGCGCAACATTCGTGCAACAGGACGGCGACAAAGATCATTCGCCGCATAATCCATGCTGGACGATGCCCCGATCAAGCCCAGTGCATCTGGACGCGATGCGCCGCCGCCCAGTGGATCGCCCTGATCGCGTCGATCACCGCCTCGGTCGCCCCCCGCGTGCCCAATCCGCCGCCCAGATCGGCCGTCACCGCGCCCGCCGACAGCACGGCCGCAACCGCCGCCTCGATGGAGTCGGCCTCGTCCTCGAGCTTCAGACTGTGGCGCAGCAGCAGCGCCGCCGACAGGATCGCGCCCACGGGATTGGCCAGGTCCTGCCCGGCGATGTCAGGCGCCGAGCCGTGGATCGGCTCGAACAGGCCGGGCCCGTGCGTTCCCAGCGAAGCCGACGGCAACAGTCCGATTGAGCCGCCCAGAACCGATATTTCGTCCGACAGAATGTCGCCGAACATGTTCTCGGTCAGGATGACGTCGTAGTCGCGCGGCTTCCTGATCAGGTGCATGGCCATGGAGTCCACCAGGGCGTGCTCCAGCCGGACGTCCGGGAACTCCTCGGCGCCGATGCGGGTCACGACCTCGCGCCACAGACGGCTGGTCTCCATGACGTTGGCCTTGTCGACCGAGGTCACCTTGCCGCGACGCTGGCGGGCGGTGTGAAAGGCGGCGCGCGCCACCCGCTCGATCTCGAGGACCGTGTATTCGCACAGATCGCTGGCGCGGTCGGCCGTGCGGGTCTTTTCGCCGAAATAGACACCGCCGGTCAGTTCGCGGAAGACGATCAGGTCGACGCCCTCCACGATCTCCTTTTTCAACGGCGAACGGTGCGCCAGCACAGGCGAGACCTGCAGCGGCCGCAGGTTGGCGAACAGGCCCATGGCCTTGCGGATGGCCAGCAACCCCTGCTCGGGCCGCACCTCGCCGCCGTCCCACTGCGGTCCGCCGACCGCGCCCAGCAGGACGGCGTCGGCTTGGAGGCAGGCCTCGCGCGTCTCCGGCGGCAGGGCCTCGCCCGTCGTGTCGATGGCCGCCCCGCCGATCAGATGTTCGGTGAAGCTGAAGTGGTGGCCGTAGAAGTCGCCGATGACCGACAGCACGTCGCGTGCGGCGCGCGTCACCTCCGGCCCCACGCCGTCGCCCGGCAGCAGCACGATGTTGAAGGTCTGGGGTGCGGCGTTCGGCATCAGACAGTCTCTCTCAGGCGCTCAAAGGCTTCGATTTCGGGCATGTTGGCCTGCAGCCACCCCAGGGTGTCCACCCCGTTCAAAAGGCACTGTCGGGCGAAGGATTCGATCACGAAGGTGACGGGAGGCGCATCGCCGCGCCGGATCTCGCCCGCCTGAAGGTCGATCGTCACCTGCTGTTCCGGATGTGTGGCCAGATCGTCCCAAACAGCCTGTGTCACCACGATCGGCAGAAAGCCGTTTTTCAGGGCGTTTGATGTAAAAATGTCGGCGATCTCCGTCGCGATCACCACCCGAAAGCCATAGTCCAGCAGCGCCCAGGGCGCATGCTCGCGCGAGGATCCGCAGGCGAAGTTGCGCCCCGCCAGCAGGATGCGGTGCTCGGCCGGATCGATGCGGTTCAGCACGGCCTCCGGCTTCTCCGATCCGTCCGCCTCGTAGCGCCAGTCGTAGAAGGCGGCTCGGCCCAGACCCTCGCGCGTGGTGGTGGTCAGGAAGCGCGCGGGAATGATCTGGTCGGTGTCGATGTTCGCCTGGCTCAGCGTCACCGTGCGGGATGTCAGCGTCTTGAAGGGCTCAGGCATGTTCCTCGACCCTCAGATAGACGCGGGGATCGGTCAGGACCCCGGCGATGGCGCTGGCCGCGGCCGTGGCGGGGCTGGCCAGGATGGTGCGCGCCCCCTTGCCCTGCCGCCCTTCGAAGTTGCGATTGGAGGTGGACACCGCCAGTTGGCCGGGCGCCACGAAATCCCCATTCATGGCGATGCACATCGAGCACCCCGGGATGCGCCATTCCGCGCCGGCGGCGAGAAAGACCTGATCCAGCCCTTCGGCTTCGGCGTCGCGCCGCACAGCTTCCGAGCCCGGCACCACCAGCATGCGCACGCGCGGATCGACCTTGCGGCCCCGCAGCACTTGCGCCGCTGCGCGCAGGTCCGGCAGGCGCCCGTTGGTGCAGGAGCCGACAAACACCACGTCCACGGCTTGCGAAGTGGTCAGCCGCCCCGGATCAAAGCCCATATAGGCTTGCGCCTTCCGGTCGGCGTCGGAACGGGGCTGCGGGACCGGCGCGCCGACGGGCGCGCCCGCATCCGGCGTCGTGCCCCAGGTGGCCATGGGGCGGATGGCCGCGCCGTCCAGCACCACCTCCTTGTCGAACCGGGCGCCCGGATCGGTCGCCAAGGCGCGCCAACGCTCGACGGCCTCGTCCCAGGCGGCGCCATCCGGCACGTGCCGGCGGCCCTTCAGCCAGGCGAAGGTCGTCTCGTCCGGAGCGATCATGCCTGCGCGGGCGCCCGCCTCGATGGACATGTTGCACAGGGTCATGCGCCCTTCCATGTCCAACGCGCGCACGGCCTCGCCCGCATATTCGATGACGTGTCCGGTGCCGCCGCCGAAGCCGATGGCGGCGATCACGGCCAGCGCCACGTCCTTGCCCGAGACGCCCGGCTGCAGCCGCCCGTTCACCGTCACGCGCAGGGTGCGCGCCCGGCGCTGCAGCAGGCACTGGGTCGCCAGCACATGGCCGACCTCGGACGTGCCGATGCCGAAGGCCAAGGCGCCGAAGGCTCCATGCGTCGCCGTATGGCTGTCGCCGCACACCACCGTCATGCCCGGTTGGGTCAGACCCAGCTCAGGCCCCATGACGTGCACCACGCCGCGATCCTCGGAGTCCCAGCCGGCCAGCGGCACGCCGTGCGCGGCGCAGTTCCGCTCCAGCGCATGCACCTGCGCCTCGGCCTCGCGCGTGACATAGGGGCGGCGACCATCGGCGCCGGGCGGCAGGGTCGGTGTGGAATGGTCCAGCGTCGCATAGGTGCGGTCGGGCCGCCGGACGGCCAGGCCTCGGCTCTCGATCTCGGCGAAGGCCTGCGGGCTGGTGACCTCGTGAACCAGATGCAGATCGACGTAGAGGACGCCCGGCGTGTCGGGGGTCTCGGGCCGAACCAGATGGGCGTCCCAGACCTTGTCGAACAGGGTGCGCGGCGGCTCATGCATAGCGCAGCACCTTCTGGTCGGCCGTCCGCTCGGCCTGGTCGATGATGGCGATCAGTTCGGCGTCGTCGATCTCGCCGATCTGGTCGGCGCGCTGCTTGAACCCGGTGACCACGGCGGCCAAGCGATCGCCGTCGATGGGGCGGCCAATGGTCTCGGCGCGCCTAGCGATGGCGTGCCGGCCCGAGTGCTTGCCCAGCACGAACCAGCTGCCCTCGAAGCCCACGTCCTGGGGCCGCATGATCTCATAGGTGCGGCTGTCGGCCAGCATGCCGTGCTGGTGGATGCCGGCCTCGTGGGCGAAGGCGTTTATGCCGACCACGGCCTTGTTGCGCGCCACCGCCGTCTCGGTGACCTCGCACAGGGTGCGCGAGGCCCGCACCATGTGGCGGGTCTCCACGCCGGTCGAAACGCCGAACCGGTCGCCGCGCACCTTCAGCGCCATGACCGCCTCTTCCAGCGACGCGTTGCCGGCGCGTTCGCCGATCCCGTTGACCGTGACCTCGACCTGACGCGCGCCGCCCTCCACCGCCGCCAGCGAGTTGGCGACCGCCATGCCCAGATCGTCGTGATTGTGGGCCGACAGGATCGCCCCGGGATGTCGGGCGTGGATGCGCGCCGACAGCTCGCGAAAGCGCGTCCTCACCTCTTCAGGCATGGCGTACCCCACGGTGTCGGGCGCGTTCAGGGTGCGGGCGCCGGCGTCGGCCGCCGCCTCCAGCACATCGGCCAGGAACTCCGGCTCGGTGCGAAAGGCGTCCTCGGCCGAGAACTCCACGTCGTCGAACAGGCTGCGGGCGTATTCCACCGCGCGCACGGCCGTCGCCAACACGGCGTTCGAACTCATCTTCAGCTTGGCCGAGCGATGAATCGGGCTGGCGCCCAGAAAGACATGCACCCGGCGGTGCGAACGCGGCGCGGGCGCCAGGGCCCGGCAGGCGGCGTTGATATCGGCCTCGCTTGCGCGGGACAGCGAGCAGAACACCGGTCCCTCCACCTCGCCCGCCACGCGGCGGATGCACTCTTCGTCGCCGGGCGAGGCGGCGGCGAAGCCCGCCTCGATCACGTCCACGCCCAGGTCGCGCAGCACCCCCGCCATCCGGACCTTGGCCTCGGCCGACATGGAAAAGCCCGGCGCCTGCTCGCCATCGCGCAGGGTGGTGTCGAAAACGATCACACGGTTCGGATCGGAGGCCGCGATCTGTTCGGTTCGGGTTACGCCTAAGGGATCGGTCATCAAGCGGCCTGTACGCTGAAGGTGTCGGGAGAGACGCGGCGCACACCGAACAGGCGGTCGATCTGGCGGCCCAGGGCGTCGGCGCAGCGCTGGTCGTCGCGGCCGCGCACGGTCAGGGCGACGGCGCGCGCTGTCCCCGCATCGGCCATGCTGACGCCCTCGATGTGGAAGCCCCGACGCTCCACCAGGCCGATGAGGCGCTGAAGCGAACCGTCCGCGCGGTCGATCTGGATGTGGATCGTGCTGCTCATCTCAGGAGCCCTCCATCATGTCGGCGTTGCTCTTGCCCGGCGGCACCAGCGGCCAGACGTTGTCCTTGGGATCGATGATCACGTGCATCAGGCAGGGGCCGTCGGCGGCCAGCAGGCGGGCGATCCCGCCGTCCACCTGGTCCCGCCGCTCGATGCGGAAGGCCTCGATCCCGAAGGCCTCGGCGACCCTGACGAAGTCCGGATTGTCCGACAGGTCGATCTCGGAATAGTTGCCGGCGAAGAACAGCTCCTGCCACTGACGCACCAGTCCCAGGGAGCTGTTGTCGATCAGGACGATCTTCAGGGGAACGCCGTAGCGGCGCAGCGTCGCCAGCTCCTGGATGTTCATCATGAAGCCGCCGTCGCCAGCGATGGTGATCACCGTCGCCTCTGGCCGCGCCAGCTTCGCCCCGATCCCCGCCGGCAGACCGAAGCCCATGGCCCCCAGACCGCCCGAGCTGATGTGCGCCTCGGGTCGGGAGAAGCGGCAATGCTGGGCGGCCCACATCTGGTGCTGGCCGACGTCGCAGGCGGCGATGAAGCGCTCGCCCGCCGCCTCCGACAGCCGCTTCAGCAGAGCGGGGGCGTAGACGCCCTCGCCCGGCGCGTCATACCGGGGGGCGTGATCCAGGGCGGCGCGGGCGCAGTCCACGATCCACGGCTGGGTGTCCAGCGGCGGCCCGCCCCTCATACGCAGAGTCAGAGCGGCCAGGACGGCCTTCAGATCACCCACCACCGCCACCTCCGCGGCCCGCAGCTTTCCGACCTCGGATGCGTCCGCATCGAAGTGGACCACGCGGGCGTCGGGCGCGAACTCGGCCAGCTTGCCGGTGGCCCGGTCGTCGAAGCGGGCGCCGACGACGAGCAGCAGGTCGCAGCCCTGCACCGCCTCGTTGGCCGCGCGGGTTCCGTGCATGCCCAGCATGCCCAGCATGCCCGGCGCATCGGTCGGGATCGTCCCCAGGGCGTTCAGCGTCGCCACCTGCGGGATGGCCGTCGCCCGGACGAACGCCCTCAGCACCTCCGTGGCGCGGGCGATCTTCACCCCGCCGCCGACATAGATCAGCGGCCGCCTCGCCGCGCGGATCGCCGTCTCGGCCGCAGCGACCGCTTCGTCGTCCACGCCGGCGGCGGTGTTGGGAACGGAGAAGCCGCGCGGCCTCGTGGCCGCCCCGACCTGCACATCCTTGGGCAGATCGACCAGCACCGGCCCGGGCCGCCCGGAGGCGGCGATATGGAACGCTTCCTCCACGGCCGCCGGCACATCGGCCGGATCGCGCACCAGGATCGAGTGCTTCACGATCGGCAGGGTGACGCCCAGGATGTCGATCTCCTGAAAGGCGTCGGTCCCCATCACGCCCTGCGCGACATTGCCGGTGATGCAGACCATGGGCACGGAGTCCATCATGGCGTTGGCGATGCCAGTCACCAGATTGGTCGCGCCGGGACCTGACGTCGCCATGCACACGCCGACACGGCCGCTGGCCCGCGCATAGGCGTCGGCGGCGAAGGCGGCGCCCTGCTCGTGCCGGACCAGGATGTGCTTCAGGCCGGATCCCGCCAGGGCGTCATAGACCGGCATGATCGCGCCGCCCGGATAACCGAACACCACCTCGACCCCCAGCCGCTCCAGGGTGGAGATCAGCAGGCGGGCGCCGCTTTGCGCGACGGCGGGTTCGATCTTCAGGGCGGCGGAGGCGGTCATAACGGATCAGGCGGCCTTCGCCGACGCCTCTTGAGCCGATGCGGGCTCGGCTGCGTTCAGCCACGCCATGCGCCGGCGCAGCGCCTGTCCGACGATCTCGATCGGCTGTTCGTTGTCGGCCTTGACCAGGGCGTCATAGGCCGGCTTGCCGGCCTCGTTTTCGGCGATCCAATCTTCGGCGAACCGGCCGCTCTGGATGTCGGCCAGGATCGCCTTCATGCGCTCGCGCGTGTCGGCGTTGATCACGCGCGGGCCGGACGAAACCGAGCCCCACTTGGCGGTTTCCGAAATGAACTCGTTCATCTTGGTGATCCCGCCCTCGTAGAACAGGTCCACGATCAGCTTCAGCTCGTGCATGCACTCGAAGTAGGCGATCTCGGGCTGGTAGCCCGCCTCGACCAGGGTGTTGAAGCCGCTCATGACCAGCTCCTTGGCCCCGCCACACAGTACGGCCTGCTCGCCGAACAGGTCGGTCTCGGTCTCCTCCCTGAAGCTGGTCTCGATCAGACCGCCGGTCGCGCCGCCGATGCCGCGTGCATAGCCCATGGCCCGGTCGCGCGCTTTGCCGGTCGCGTCGTGCTGGATGGCGAACAGGGCGGGCACGCCGCGCCCGCGCGCGAACTCGCGCCGCACCAGATCGCCCGGCCCCTTGGGCGCGACCAGGATCACGTCCATGTCCTCGCGCGGCGCGATCCGGCCATAGTGGATCGAAAAGCCGTGGGCGAACAGGATGGCCGCGCCCATCTTGGCGTGGGGCTCGATCACCGTCCGGTAGATTTCGGCCTGCGCCATGTCCGGCGTCAGGATGGCGATGATGTCGGCCCCGCGAACCGCCTCGGCCGGCTCCGCGGTCGGCACGCCGTCCTCGTTCGCGTGACGCCAGCCCTTGCCGCCGTGGCGAACGCTCGCGACCACGTCATGACCGCTGTCCTTCAGGTTGCGCGCATGGGCCCGCCCTTGCGAGCCATAGCCGATCACGGCGATGCGCTGGCCGGTGATGGCGCCCGGCCGGATATCGTCGTTGGTGTAGATGGTGATGGCCATGGCTCAGGCGTCCTCGTGGGCTTGGGTGAAAGCCGGAACTTGCGCCGGCGGGGGGTTGGGGATGGTCACCGCGCCCTGGGCGGCCGAGGCCACGCTGGCGCGATACTTGGCGAAGACGCCGCGGGCCGCCTTCAGGGCCGGCGCGACATGGGCGGCGCGGCGCGCCTTCAGGTCGGCGGCCACGTCGATGCGTCGGTCGGTGACGTCGATGGTGATGCGGTCGCCGTCGCGGATCAGGGCGATGGGCCCGCCGACCGCCGCCTCCGGCGACACATGGCCGGCGACGAAGCCATAGGAGGCGCCGGAGAAGCGCCCGTCGGTGATCAGGGCCACGTTCTCGATCCCGCGCCCCTTCAGCGCCGCGGTGACCTGCAGCATCTCGCGCATGCCGGGGCCGCCCTTCGGCCCTTCGTAGCGGATGACGATCACGTCGCCCTCGCCCACCGAGCCGTCCTGCACCGCGTGAAAGGCGTCCTCCTCGCCGTCGAAGACGCAGGCCGGTCCCTCGAACCGATCGACCTTATGCCCCGTCAGCTTGATCACCGCGCCCTCGGGCGCCACGTCGCCGTGGATCACGGCGTATGAGCCGCGCGCCATCACCGGCGCATCAAAGGTCGCCACCACCTGCTGGCCCGGCGCCTCTTCCGCTTCCGAGGCTTCGACAAACAGGCTGCGGCCACTGACAGTGGGCGTGTTCACAATCTTGCCCGCCGAGGCCATGCGCTGCGTCACCAGCCGCGTGCCGCCCGCCGCGAACAGGTGCGAGGCCAGAAAGCGCCCGCCCGGCTTCAGGTCGCAGATCACCGGCGCCTCGACGCAGGCCTGGTGGCAATCCTCGACGCCGAACGCGATCCCGGCCTCGGCCGCGATAGCCGTCAGGTGCATCACCGCATTGGTCGATCCGCCCGAGGCGGAGACCGCGACGGCGGCGTTCTTCAGGCTGGCGCGGGTGATGTATTTGCGGGCCATGTCGCCGGCGAACACCCGCTCGACGATCAGCCGACCGCAGCGCTCGCCCTCGGCCGCCTTGTTTGGATCGACCGCCGGGACGTCGTTGGCCCCCATGGGGCTGATGCCCATGACCGACAGGGCCATGGCCATGGTGTTGGCGGTGAACTGTCCCCCGCACGCGCCGGCGCCCGGACAGACGGCGCTCTCGACCGCCTTCAGCCCCGCGTCGTCCAGCCGGCCCGCCGCATGGGCGCCGATCGCCTCGAACACCTCCTGAACCGAGACCTCGCGGCCGTCGATGACGCCCGGCATGATGGTCCCGCCGTAGTAAACCAAGCCCGGGATATCCATCCGCGCCAGCGCCATGGCCGCAGCCGGAATGGTCTTGTCGCAGCCGACGATGCAGACCACGCCGTCCAGCTGGTGGCCCTCGATCGCCAGCTCGATGGAGTCGGCCACAACCTCGCGCGAGATCAGCGAGGCCTTCATTCCGGCCGTGCCCATGGAGATGCCGTCGGTCACGACGACGGTGTTGAAGTCCACCGGATAGCCGCCGGCGGCCGTGATCCCGGCGCGCACGTCCCTGGCCAGCCGGTCCAGGTGCATGTTGCACGGCGTGACCGACGACCAGGTGTTGACGACGCCGATCATCGGCTTGTCGAAGTCGGCGTCCTGCATACCCGCGGCCCGCAGATAGGACCGCGCGGCCGCCCGGCTGGGGCCATGCGTAACCGCCGCGCTGCGCGCGTTCGGCCTAGGAGGTTGAGAGGTAGAATCTTGCGTCATCGGTCTGGTTCGTCAGCGAACCGCCAAGCACGAAAAACCCCGCTTCCTTTCGGGAGCGGGGTGGGTGCGGGGCGATCCTGTGGGTTGGGTTCAGGTCGCGTGCATCCACGCCGCTTGCGTAAGCAGGCCAAGAAGTACGAGCGAAATGAGCGAAAACAGGCTGGCGGCCGCCGAAGGCGCACGAACGGCGCGGACCGCCACGGCGGTCTTGCGCTTCATCGATGCGATTTTGCGAGCGGCCACGATAGGCTCCCTGTTCTTTGCAGAGGTAACCACAGCGCCGAGAGACGCACAAGCCGCCGCGCAATAATTTTGCACATCATGCCTCAACATGGCCTCGACCGCGCATCTTCCCGCCGGCGACCCGGTCGCACGCAAGGAGAGCCGGCGGGCTCTCCGTCTTCCACGATCACGCCTTGTAACAGCGCCGCACTTGCAACGGGCTCTCGCGCGTTCCATTGAAGCCCCACACAAAAGCTCGGCTTCAGGAGACACCCCATGACCGTCCGCGTCGCCATCAACGGCTTCGGCCGCATCGGCCGCCTTGTTCTTCGCTCCATCGCCGAGCATGGCCGCCGCGACATCGAGGTTGTGGCGATCAACGACTTGGGGCCGGTGGCGACCAATGCGCACCTGCTGCGCTACGATTCGGTCCACGGCCGTTTTCCCGGCACGGTCGAGAGCGGCGACGACTGGATCGACGTGGGCCTGGGCAAGATCAAGGTCACGGCCGAGCGTGATCCGGCGAACCTGCCGCACAAGGACCTGAACGTCGACATCGCCTTTGAATGCACCGGCATCTTCACGTCCAAGGACAAGGCCTCGGCGCACTTGACCGCCGGTGCCAAGCGCGTGCTGGTCTCGGCGCCCGCCGACGGCGCCGACAAGACCATTGTCTTCAAGGTCAACGACAACACACTGAGTGCAGACGACATCGTCGTTTCCAACGGCTCGTGCACCACCAACGCCCTGGCCCCTGTCGCCAAGGTGCTGCACGACCTCTTCGGCATCGAGCGCGGCTACATGACGACGGTGCATTCCTACACCGGCGACCAGCCGACGCTGGATACGATGCACAAGGACCTGTACCGCGCCCGCGCCGCCGCGCTGTCGATGATCCCCACCTCCACCGGGGCCGCCAAGGCGTTGGGCCTGGTGCTGCCGGAGCTGAAGGGCAAGCTGGACGGCTCGTCCATCCGCGTGCCGACGCCAAACGTCTCCGTCATCGACCTCAAGGTCGTCGCCGGTCGTGAAACCTCGGTGGATGAGATCAACGCAGCGCTTCAGGCGGCCGCCGACGGTCCGATGAAGGGCGTACTGGCCACGACCACAGACCCGCTGGTGTCCAGCGACCTGAACCACATCGCCGCCTCCTCCACCGCCGCCCTGCCCCAGACCCAGGTCGTCGACGGCAAGCTGGCGCGCGTGCTCAGCTGGTATGACAACGAATGGGGCTTCGCCACACGCATGAGCGACACCGCCCTGGCCATGGCGAAGCTGATCTGACCCGCCTCTCCTCCCCGTGCAAATGGGGATGAGGACCATGAAGTGGCGGAGGGGTTCGTTCCGCATGCAAACCCCTCCGCCTCGCCGCTGACGGCGGCGCGCCACCTCCCCCATCGCTGTGCGACCGGGAAGAGAAGGAAAGCCCCATGACCTTCCGCACCCTCGACGACGCCACGGACCTCGCCGGCAAGACCGCCCTGGTCCGCGTGGACTTCAACGTACCGATGGAGGGCGGCAGGGTCACCGACGACACTCGTCTGCGCGTCGCCCTGCCCACGATCCAGCGTCTGCGCGACGCCGGCGCCAAGGTCGCGCTGCTCGCCCACTTCGACCGGCCCAAGGGCGAGCGCGTGCCGTCCATGAGCCTCGAACCCGTGGTGGACGATCTGGAGCGACTGCTCGGCGCGCCGGTTCGCTTCGCCGGCGACTGCGTGGGAGAAGAAGCCAAGGCTGGGCTTGCTGATCTTGACGTCGGCGGCGTGGTGCTGCTGGAGAACGTGCGCTTCCACAAGGGCGAGGAGAAGAACGATCCCGCCTTCGCCCGGCGACTGGCGGACCTGGGCGACATCTACGTCAACGACGCCTTTTCGGCCGCTCACCGCGCCCACGCCTCGACCGAGGGTCTGGCGCGCCTTCTGCCCGCCTACGCCGGCGAGTCGATGCGTCGCGAGCTCGAGGCGCTGGACAAGGCTCTTGGCGACCCGGTCAAGCCCGTGCTGGGCATCGTCGGCGGCTCAAAGGTCTCGACCAAGCTGGACCTCCTGCAGAACCTGGTCGGCAAGCTGGATCAGCTCGCGATCGGCGGCGGCATGGCCAACACCTTTCTCTACGCGCAGGGCGTGGATATCGGCGGCTCGCTGGCTGAAAAGGACATGGCCGACACCGCCCGTGCGATCATGGCCGAAGCCGCGACGCGGGGCTGCGAACTGCTGCTGCCCATCGACGTGGTGGTCGCAACCGAGGTCAAGCCCGGCGCCGCCGCGCGGACCGTCAAGGCCGGCGACACCCTCTCGACCGACGACAAGATCCTGGACGCCGGCCCCGACAGCGTGGCTCGCCTCACCGCCGCGATGGACGCCGCCCGGACCCTGATCTGGAACGGTCCGCTGGGCGTGTTCGAGGTCCCGCCGTTCGACGCCGCGACCGTGGCGGCGGCGAAGCACGCGGCGGAACTCGCCACGGCCGGAAAGCTGACGGCCGTGGCGGGCGGCGGCGACACGGTGGCGGCGCTGAACCACGCGGGCGTATCGGAAGACATGACCTTCGTCTCCACCGCCGGCGGCGCCTTCCTGGAGTGGATGGAGGGCAAGCCCCTGCTGGGCGTCGAGGCCCTGGGCGCCTGATCGGCGGCTGTAACATGGCGTGACTTGGAAGCTCGGCGGGTCTAGAACAGCGGGCAATAAAAAGAACTGCTCAGGAGACCTCCACCATGGCGCGCATCACGCTGCGACAGCTGCTCGACCACGCGGCCGAGAACGACTACGGCCTGCCGGCCTACAACATCAACAACATGGAACAGGGCCTGGCGATCATGGAGGCGGCGGAAGCCGTCAATGCGCCCGTCATCATCCAGGCCTCTCGCGGCGCGCGCTCCTACGCCAACGACATCGTGCTGGCCAAGCTGATCGACGCTCTGGCCGAGCTCTATCCGCACATCCCGGTCTGCATGCACCAGGACCACGGCAACGGCCCGGCGACCTGCGCCACCGCCATCCAGTACGGCTTCACCTCGGTGATGATGGACGGCTCGCTGATGGAGGACGCCAGGACCCCGGCCTCCTACGAATACAACCTCGACGTGACCCGCCGCGTCACGGAGATGGCCCACGCCTGCGGCGTCTCGGTCGAGGGTGAGCTGGGCGTTCTGGGCTCGCTGGAGACCGGCATGGGGGAGGCCGAGGACGGCCACGGCTTCGAAGGCAAGCTGGACCACTCAGAGCTGCTGACCGACCCGGATCAGGCGGTGGAGTTTGTGGCCGCCACCAAGGTCGATGCGCTGGCCATCGCCATGGGCACCTCGCACGGCGCCTACAAGTTCACCAAGAAGCCGGACGGCGACATTCTGGCGATGCACGTGATCGAGGAGATCCACCGCCGCCTGCCCGACACCCACCTTGTCATGCACGGCTCATCGTCCGTGCCGCAGGACCTGCAGGACATCATCAACCAGTACGGCGGCCAGATGCCCCAGACTTGGGGCGTGCCGGTCGAGGAGATCCAGCGCGGCATCAAGCACGGCGTGCGCAAGATCAACATCGACACCGACAACCGCATGGCCATCACCGGCGCGATCCGGAAGGTGCTGATGGAGAAGCCGGGCGAGTTCGACCCCCGCGCTTATCTGAAGCCGGCCAAGGAAGCGATGAAGAAGCTCTGCATCGAGCGCTACCAGCAGTTCGGCTGTGAAGGCATGGCCGACAAGATCAAGCCGATGTCGACCGCCCAGATGGCCAGGCGCTACGCCTCGGGCGAACTAAACCCGCACTTCCGCACCGCGGCCTCGCAGGCGGCTTAGGCTTCAAGGGGGCGGCCTTCGGGCCGCCCTTCTTCGTTCGGGCGTCGGCGCGTGCTAAGCGCGCTGGCGTGACCGACCCCCTACCTGACGAAGACGATCTTGCCGGCGAGCGGCTGGAGGCGAGCCTCGACGCTCCCGCGGTCCGCCTCGACAAGGCGCTGTCCGACGCCTTTCCCACCCTTTCACGTGCGCGCCTCCAGGCGCTGCTGGCGCAAGGCGCGGTGACCCGGGACGGACTGCCGGTCGGCTCCGGCTCGACCAAAGCCTTGCCCGGCCTCTACGCCGTCGCCCTTCCTCCCGTCGCCCCGGCCGCTCCCCAGCCGGAAGCCATTCCGCTGGTGGTGCTGTTCGAGGACGCCGACCTGATCGTGGTCGACAAGGCCGCCGGCATGGCCGCCCACCCGGCGCCCGGCTGCGAAAGCGGCACCTTGGTCAACGCCCTGCTGCACCACTGCGGCGCGTCCTTGTCGGGCATCGGGGGGGTCGCGCGCCCCGGCGTCGTCCACCGGCTGGACAAGGACACCTCCGGCGTCATGGTCGCGGCCAAGTCCGACCGGGCGCATGCGGGCATCTCCGCTCTTTTCGCCGCTCACGACATCGAGCGCACCTACATCGCCCTGACGCGCGGCGCGCCCTCGCCGGCGCGTGACCGCATCGTGACGCGCATCGGCCGCTCCAGCGGTGACCGCAAGAAGATGGCGGTGCTGCGGTCCGGCGGGCGGGAGGCGATCACCGACTACGTGGTCCAGCGCACCTTCGGCCAGCCCGCCAAGGCGTCCGGCGCGCCGCTCGCCGCCCGCGTCGCCTGTACGCTGCAGACAGGCCGCACCCACCAGATCCGCGTTCATATGGCCTCGAAGGGCGCACCTCTGCTGGGCGACCCCGTCTACGGCTCCGGCAGCCCCGCCGCGTCGGTGCGCAGCGCCGTCGCCGAGGCCGGTCTGCGCCGCCAGGCCCTGCACGCGGCGGTGCTCGGCTTCGTGCATCCGGTCACGGGCGCACCCCTGCGATTCGAGACCGATCCGCCAGCGGACATGATCGATCTGGAGCGTCGGCTCGGCGACCTCTGAATACCCGACCACGCAGCTTGGTCTTGAATAGCAACAGCGGCTGTGCTAGAAGCGGAGCTCATCCGGTGCGAGTGGCGCCCGGGATACGGTCACGCTTTCGTGTGACCGCCCGTCCCTAAAAAGATCGGCAACCCATCGCTACTTGTCCGGTTGAGGGGAGAGGCGTCGGCGCACACTAGTGGCCGAAGTCGAAGCGCCCGCTCGTACTATCTTGGTCGGAGGGACCGTAATGGCCGCCAACAGCTCGCTCACCATCATGTCGCCCGAACAGGGCCTGTCTCGCTATCTCACGGAAATCCGCAAGTTTCCGATGCTGACCAAGGACGAGGAGTTCATGCTGGCCAAGCGCTGGTCCGAGCATCAGGACCCGGAGGCCGCGCACCGTCTCGTCACCTCCCACCTGCGCCTCGTGGCCAAGATCGCCATGGGCTATCGCGGCTACGGCCTGCCGATCGGCGAGGTCATCTCCGAAGGCAACGTCGGCCTGATGCAGGCGGTCAAAAAGTTCGATCCCGACAAGGGCTTCCGCCTGGCCACCTACGCCATGTGGTGGATCCGCGCCTCGATCCAGGAATACATCCTGCGCTCCTGGTCGCTGGTGAAAATGGGCACCACCGCCGCGCAGAAAAAGTTGTTCTTCAACCTGCGCAAGGCCAAGAGCCAGATCTCCGCCTTCGAGGAAGGGGACCTGCATCCCGAACACCTCTCGGCCATCGCCACCAAGCTGGGCGTGTCGGAGGAAGAGGTCACCAACATGAACCGCCGTCTGGGCGGCGACGCCTCGCTGAACGCGCCCCTACGCGCCGATGGCGAGAGCGAGTGGCAGGACTGGCTGGCCGACGACACCGCCGTCTCGCAGGAGACCAAGCTGGCGGAGGACGAGGAGCGCGGCCTGCGCATGGGCCTGCTTCAGGAAGCCATGGAAGAACTAACCGACCGCGAGAAGCACATCCTGACGGAGCGCCGCCTCAAGGACGATCCGGTGACGCTCGAGGAACTGGCCAGCCAGTACGGCGTCTCGCGCGAGCGCGTGCGCCAGATCGAGGTCCGCGCGTTCGAGAAGCTGCAAAAGGCCATGCGGGCGGCGGCCGAAGAGCGCAATCTGGTCGACGCCTGATCGAAGCCGCGCGCAGGTTCAGCCTGCGCGCGCCTGCGGCGATGGCGCGCCCAGCGCCAAGATCGCGCCGATCGGCTGGGCCAGGCCATCCTTGGTCACGCCGCCTCCGCCGAGATAGGCGTCCAGTCCGTTCGCCGCGATCGCCAGATTGATGTCGCCGGTGCTGGCCGCCAGCGCCTTCAGCGTATCGACCTGCTGCTTCACCGCGCGGGCGGCCTGAAGGGGGTCCTGGTTGAATTGGGCGAGCGCGGCGGCGAGGATGCGCAACGCCTGCGTCTTGGCGTCAACGGCCTTCTCGCCGGACGCCGTGTCACCCTTGCGCTTGCGCGAGCCGGCGTATTCGCCTGAGTTGAAGCGGCGTCGATCCGGCCCGACATAGCCCACGGCCTCGATCCACGGGCGCGGCTTCAGGGCGACGTTCTCTATTCGCTTGAACAGGTCGCCGGCCGTGAAGGGCTTGCGCAGGAACTCGTGAACGCCGGCGTCTCTCGCCCCCTTGATGGAGCTCGCGGTCGCGTCGCCGGTCACCATGATGACCGGAACGGTGCGGCAGGACATGGATGACCGTCGCATCCGCCGGGTCAGCGTTTCACCGTTCAGCGTCTCGCCCCGGCGTTCTGTGAAGACCACGCCCGGCTCGACGTCGCGCAGCAGCTCCAAAGTCCGGTCTTCGTCGCTTTCGATGAAGACTTCGCGCGAACCGATGCCCTTCATGATGTCCATCAGCAGCCGCGCCGACGCCGGGTTCGGATCGGCGATCACGATCCTGCGGATCGACGGCGCGATCCGGTTCAGCGTCTTGGGATCGGCGGCGAACAAGCGGGACTCCGTGGCGACAGTCCGCTCACGCTAGCCGCGCCAGGGTTAAGATGGCCTTGAACGGCTGAAAACCTCAGCCCTGGAAGGGGTCATGCATCAGGATGGTGTCGTCCCGCTCGGGGCTGGTCGACAGCAGGGCCACGGGCGCTGCGATCAGCTCCTCGATCCGGCGCACATACTTGATCGCATTGGCGGGCAGGTCCTTCCAGGACCGCGCGCCCTGCGTGCTCTCGGACCAGCCTTCGATGGTCTCATAGATCGGCTCGGCGGCCGCCTGATCCTTCATGCCCGCCGGCAGATAGTCGAACTCGCGTCCGCCGATGCGGTAGCCGACGCAGATCTTCAGCTCGCCGAACCCGTCCAGCACGTCCAGCTTGGTCAGGGCGATGCCGTGAATGCCGTTGATGGCGATCGACTGCCGCGCCAGCACCGCATCGAACCAGCCGCAGCGCCGCGCCCTTCCCGTCACCGTGCCGAATTCACGCCCGCGCTCGGCGATGCGCTTGCCGGCATCGTCGAACAGCTCCGTCGGGAACGGCCCCTCGCCCACCCGCGTGGTGTAGGCCTTGACGATCCCCAGCACATAGCCGACCGAACGCGGCCCCAGGCCCGAGCCCGCCGCCGCCTGACCCGCGACCGTGTTGGACGAGGTGACATACGGGTAGGTGCCGTGGTCGACGTCCAGCAGCGTCCCTTGCGCGCCCTCGAACAGGATGCGCTTGCCGTCGCGGTACGCCTGATCCAGCATCCGCCACACCGGCTGGCTGGCGAACGGCAGCACCTTGGGCGCGATGTCCAGCAGTTCCGCCTTCAGGCTGGCGACATCCACCTCCGGCAGGTCCAGCCCGCGCCGCAGGGCATTGTGGTGGGCCAGGAGACGCTCGATCTTGGCGTCCAGCGCCTCCGGGTCCGACAGGTCTCCGACGCGGATCGCGCGCCGTCCCGCCTTGTCCTCATAGGCTGGACCAATGCCGCGACCCGTGGTGCCGATCTTGGTCTTGCCGGCCTGGGCCTCGCGCGCCTGATCCAGGTCGTGGTGCAGCGGCAGGATGAGGCAGGCGTTGTCCGCCAGCGTCAGCAGTTCGGGCGTGATCTTCACGCCTTGCGCCTCGATCCGGCCGATCTCGTCGATCAGCGCCCACGGATCGACCACGACCCCGTTGCCGATCACCGACGGCTTGCCTTGCACGACGCCGGAGGGCAGCAGGCTGAGCTTGTAGGTGACGTCGCCGACCACCAGGGTGTGGCCCGCATTGTGCCCGCCCTGGAACCGCACCACCCAGTCGGCGCGGTTGGACAGCCAGTCCACGATCTTGCCCTTGCCCTCGTCGCCCCACTGGGCGCCGACCACCGCCACGTTCGCCAAGACCGTCTTCTCCGCAGATGATGCGGGCGCAGCCTATAACCGGGGAATCAGGCGATGTCCCCCCGAGCGGTCGGATTTATCCGAGTTCGGACGCTGCGGTTTGGAACGCCCACTCCAGCCAGGGCGTGGCGGCGCGCACGTCGGCCGTCTCCACCGTGCAACCGCACCACAG
This sequence comes from Pseudomonadota bacterium, assembly GCA_023456105.1. Classification (GTDB taxonomy): domain Bacteria; phylum Pseudomonadota; class Alphaproteobacteria; order Caulobacterales; family Caulobacteraceae; genus Brevundimonas. The sequence goes on from JAEYAO010000028.1 coordinate 64,647, forward strand.
GCGCAGTCCCGGCGGCGCGTTCCTGTGCGGCTCCATGTCGAACACCGCGCCTTCGCCTTCCAGTAGCGCCTTGAACCGCACAACGAACGCCTTCTGGGCCTTTGCGTCCAGCCTCACCACGCCTGCATCCGTGAACTTCAGACAGACCGAAGTCGTGGATCGGATCTCCGGCCGCTCCGGCAGAAAGTCGATCCACTCCATCCGCTCGACCCATTCGGCCAGCGCGGCATAGTTGGCGTCGGTGCGACGGATCAGCTCGCGCAGGCCGCCGATCGACTTGGCCCAATCCAAGGCGTCGATCCAGTCCTCGATGGTCAGGACCGAGAAGGTGTTGATCGCCACGCCGTCGGCCAGCGACCGATCAAAGCCGTTTTTGTCGGCGATCCGCAGCACCTTGGGGATCGCCCGCTCGGGCCGATAGCCGTCCAGCCGCTCCACCGCGCGCGGCGACAGCACCATGACCCCAATGCCCGCCTCGCCGCCCAACGCCTTCTGGAAACTGAACGTCACCACGTCCAGCCGGTCCCACGGCAGCGGCATGGCGAAGGCGGCCGACGTCGCATCGCAGATCGCCAGCCCCTCTCGGTCCTCCGCGATCCAGTCGGCGTCCGGCACGCGCACGCCGGACGTCGTGCCGTTCCACGGAAACACCACGTCCTTGGACCAGTCCGCGCGCGACAGGTCCGGCAGCTCGCCCCAAGGCGCCTCCAGCACCTCGGGCTCCAGCTTCAGATGATCGCGCACGTCTGACGCCCAGGTCAGGCCGAAGTTCTCATAGGCGATCACCTGCACGCCGCGGGCGCCCAACATTCCCCACAGCGCCGCCTCCACCGCACCGGTGTCCGAGCCGGGCGTGTAGAGCATCACGAAATCGTCCGGAACCTCCAGCACCTCGCGCGTCAGCCGCAGTCCGTGGGCGAACCGCTCCACCACCTCAGGCGCGCGGATGCCGCGACCCAGCAGGTTCGTCGGCAGCCCCCCCGGCGCATAGCCCGGCCGCTTGGCCGTCGGTCCGGCCGAGAACCACGGTCGCTCCGGCTTGATCAGAGGCTTGTCCGCCACCCTCACCGCCCCGGCTCGTAGGGACGCTTGTCGCGCCACTCCTCGGCGAAGCGCGTCAGCGTATCGTCCGGCGCATCCGGCAGCGTCACCACGAGCCGCGCAAGCAGGTCCCCGCGCCTCCCGCCTTCGTGGGCGCCGCGCCCTTTCAGCCTCAGCACCCGCCCCGAGTTGGAGCCCTTGGGGATCGTCATCGACACCGCGCCCTCCGGCGTCGGCACCCGCACCTTGCCGCCCAGCACCGCATCGGGCACCGACACCGGCAGGTCCATCACCAGATCGGAGCCCTCGCGGCGGAACAGCGGATGTGCCGCCAGCCTCAGCTCGATCAGGGCGTCTCCCGCCTCTCCGCCGCGTCCCGGCCCGCCCTGCCCCTTCAGGCGGATGGTCTGGCCGTCGGTCGCGCCCTTCGGAATGGTTACGTCCAGCGTCCGCCCGTCCGAGAACTGGATGCGGCGCGTGGCGCCGGCGATGGCGTCCTCCAGGCTGATCTCCAGCGTCGCGCGCACGTCCTGCCCGCGCTGGGGTCCGGCCGGCCGCCGGCCGCCCCCGCCGAACATGCCGAAGATCTCGTCCAGATCGACGCCCTCGAAGTTGGCTCGTCCGCCCGGCCCGCCTTCGCGGCTGAAGCCGAAGCCGCTGGATCCGCCCTGACCGAACGGGCTGCCGCTGGCGCGTCCGCCGCCGAAGCCGCGGAACTGCTCGTTGCCGTCGGCGTCGATGGCGCCCTGGTCGTACTTGGCCTTCTTCTCCTCGTCGCCCAGGATGTCGAAGGCGGCAGTGATGCGCTTGAACCGGTCCTCGGCCGCCTTGTCGCCGGGGTTGCGATCGGGGTGCAACTCCTTGGCCAGCTTCCGGAACGCCTTCTTGATCTCCTCGGGAGAGGCGGTTCGGGACACGCCCAGTTCCTTGTAGGGATCGCTCGCCACGCCGTCTGTCGCTCCTCTTAGGTTCGCTGATAAACTACCCGTCAGTTAAGCCATGCCCTCTGCGCCTGAAAGACCCGCGCGGTTCTATCCGCCGATAAAGATGCGCGCCTCCACGCCCCAGCCATAGCCTTCACCCCACTGCGCCACGGCCAGCGCAACGTCGGTGACGAGCCCGTCGGGAAAATCCTCCGCCACGGCTCCGGCCGCATAGGTGAAGGTCTCGACGGTCGCCTCCGCCAACCGAACCACGCGGTTTCCGTCCAGCACGCGGATGCGATAGCGCCGCGCGTCCAGCTGCCCCTCCGCGTTCCAGCCGACGCCGGGCCGCCGCGCACGCGGCGTCCACCGTACCGTCAGGGCGCCGTCCGCCGCGTGTTCCACCGTCAGACCCGCCGGCGACCACGGCCGGTGGTGAACACCCCTCGGGGTGAAGACGGTCTCGGCAAAGCGGTCGCCGCCCGGCGGCGCGCCTCTTGGTCCTGCCCGGCAGATCAGCGGCAAGCCTCGCTCGCTCCGCCCGATGTCCACTCGCGGCAGTCCCGCATCCAGAAACACCACAAGCGCACCCTCCATCGCGCCCGCCGCCATCTCGCCGTCCGTCCCTTGCTGCGCCCGCAACAGGCCGCTCAGCCGCCAGGCCTCTGAACCGATCATCTCGGCATGGCGGAACTGCATCAGCTCCCAGCCGCCCCCCGCACACTCGACCGCGATCTGGTTGACGCCCCCCAGCACCGCCGCCTCCGACGCGCTCGCCGGCGCCTCGCCCTCGACCCGGACGTCCAGAACGCTTCCCTCGTCCCAGCCGTCGATCGGCCCCGGCGTCACCGGCGACAACAGCACTCCCACCGTCGCGGGCGTGTCCACGACCGCCCGCGCCGTCAGGCTGTCCGCGGTCATGCCGACACGCAGGC
>JAEYAO010000061.1 GCA_023456105.1 Pseudomonadota bacterium
TGTTGATTTCCACCTGGAACTGACCCGGGTAGGCGCGTAATTTCCACTGAGAATTGACCCATGTGAACCTTCCCCAAAGCGGAGAGCGGCGGGGGATACCGGAGTGATCCACATGGGACTTTTGAACATCATCCGACGCATGGCGTTGCGGGAGAAGCTGCCGATCCGGGAGATCGCACGGCGGACCGGCCTGTCCCGCAACACCATCAAGAAGTATCTGAACGCTGGCACAATCGAGCCGAGGTTCGCCACGCCCGAGCGGCCGAGCAAGCTCGATCCGTTTGCCGAGAGGCTGGCGGCGTGGCTGAAGACGGACGCCGGCAAGTCACGCAAGCAGCGCCGGACGCTGAAGCAGTTCCATGCCGACCTTGTGGCGCTCGGCTTCACCGGCTCCTACGGCCGGGTCGCCGCCTTTGCCCGGGAATGGCGGGTGGATCGGCAGCGCGAGCAGCAGACGACAGGTCGCGGCACCTTCGTCCCTCTGGCCTTTCGCCCGGGCGAGGCGTTCCAGTTCGACTGGAGCGAGGACCACGCAGTCCTGGGTGGGGAGCGCACGAAGCTTCAGGTCGCCCATATCAAGCTGGCACACAGCCGGGCCTTCCTGCTCCGGGCCTATCTGTTGCAGACCCACGAGATGCTGTTCGACGCTCATTGGCACGGGTTCCGCGTCTTCGGTGGCGTGCCGGGGCGCGGCATCTATGACAACATGAAGACGGCGGTTGACCGCGTCGGCCGCGGCAAGGAACGGCAGGTCAACATCCGCTTCCTCGCCATGACGAACCACTATGTCTTCGAGCCGGAGTTCTGCAATCCCGCGTCAGGATGGGAGAAGGGGCAGGTCGAGAAGAACGTCCAGGATGCCCGTCCTCGCCTGTGGCAGCCGATGCCGAGCTTTCCTGACCTGACGGCGCTGAACGCCTGGCTGGAACGGCGCTGCCTGGAGCTGTGGCGCGAGATCCCGCACGGGGTTCTGCCCGGAACCGTCGCCGACGCCTGGGTCGAAGAGCAGGCCGCCTTGATGCCGCTGCCGCCTGCCTTCGATGGCTTTGTCGAGCGGAGCAAGCGTGTCTCGCCCACCTGCCTGATCAGCTTCGAACGCAATCGCTACAGCGTGCCGGCATCCTTCGCCAACCGGCCCGTCAGTCTGAGGGTCTACCCGGATCGGTTGGTGGTTGCCGCCGAGGGACAGATTCTGTGCGAGCACGAGCGGGTGATCCAGCGGTCCCATCACCTGCCGCCACGCACGATCTATGACTGGCGGCATTATCTGGCCGTTATCCAGCGCAAGCCCGGGGCCCTCAGGAATGGTGCGCCCTTCGCGGACCTGCCCCTGGCCTTTAGGCAGTTGCAGGACCAGATGCTGCGACGTCCCGGCGGCGATCGCGAGATGGTCGATATCCTGGCGCTGGTCCTGCATCACGATGAACAGGCCGTGCTGGTTGCTGTGGAAATGGCTCTGGCCGAGGGCGTCGCGACCAAGACCCATGTGCTGAATCTGCTGCACAGGCTGATCGACGGCAAGACGAGCGGCGATCCCGGCATCGACACACCGCAGGGGCTGATCCTGCGCCGCGAGCCAACAGCCGATGTCGAACGCTATGACAGCCTGCGGGCCCAGATCGCGGGAGGCCGCCATGCGTCATGATCCCGCCAGTGCTGCCATCGTCATCATGCTGCGCAGCCTGAAGATGCACGGCATGGCCCAGGCCGTGACCGATCTGATCGACCAGGGGGCGCCGGCCTTTGAAGCGGCTGTGCCGATCCTGTCCCAACTGCTGAAAGCCGAACTGGCCGAACGCGAAGTGCGCTCCATCGCCTATCACATGAAGGCCGCCCGCTTCCCCGCTTACAAGGATCTTTCCGGCTTCGACTTCGCATCCAGCGAGATCAACGAGGCCACGGTGCGGCAACTGCATCGCGGAGACTTCATGGATGGCGCCCAGAACGTCGTGCTGATCGGCGGCCCCGGCACCGGTAAGACCCACGTCGCGACCGCTCTCGGCATCCAGGCGATCGAGCATCACCGGCGAAAGGTCCGCTTCTTCTCCACCATCGAACTCGTCAATGCCCTCGAGCAGGAGAAAACCAAGGGTAAAGCGGGCCAGATCGCGGAGGGCCTGACCCGGCTCGATCTCGTGATCCTGGACGAACTGGGCTACCTGCCGTTCAGCGCCTCGGGTGGCGCCCTGCTCTTCCATCTCTTGAGCAAGCTCTACGAGCGCACCAGCGTCGTCATCACCACCAACCTCGGCTTCAGCGAATGGGCAACGGTCTTCGGCGACGCCAAGATGACCACAGCTTTGCTCGACCGCCTGACCCATCGCTGCCACATCCTTGAGACCGGAAACGACAGCTTCCGGTTCAAGGCAAGCTCAGACCAAGCAGCCCGGAAGATGAAGGAGGCCAACCATGCATTGACCCAAGCCTGACCCGCGAAACATAATCTGACGGTGGGTCAGTTCTCGATGGAAAACCCGGGTCAGTTCCGCGTGGAAATCAACACTCATCACCGCGGCCGACGTCCAGAAAGGGACGACATCAATACAAATCTCGCGGATTACTATAGCTCAGACGGGATCAGCGATTAGGCGCTTTACTCCAGAAGCACTCGTTGTGAACCCAAGACGGAGAAGTTCCATATCAGCGTGATACCCCAGAGCTTGGCTACTCGTTGGTAGAACGGCAGGAGTCAGTGGCAAGGACCGGCTCTGGCTTGTCCTGCAAGATTTCCGGTAAGAGATGATCAGGACCAGGGAAGCAACGTATGGAAACCCGGCTGTCTCCTCCAGATGGCCGCTGTTGTCATGGGATCCACTCTTCAGTTCGTTCAAACTGGACGATCGATCACCACCTCGCTGGGATCTCTATCTTCCCTTAAACCTAGAAAAACCGGGTGACGCAGAATGTGATCCCGCGTCCATTCTGTGAATTCGATCTGCGCCAGGTACCGCGGCTTCACCCAGTGCACAGCGGCGCGCATGTAAGTCCCCTTCGGTAGGGCTGCTGTCGGCTTCTGCTGCTCGATTCGCTTCAGCCGAGACTGAAACGCCTTGAGGAATTCGCGCACATATCCTGTCCCGACCTTGCCTGCATATTTCAGATCACCGGCCGGTGTGTAATAGCCAACGAGGAGGGCCCCGCATCCCACCCGCGATCGCTGTGGCTCCGTGTAACCGATAACGACGAATTCCCCAGTGTTGAGGCATTTTACCTTCAGCCAATCGTCACTTCGCGTGTAGGAATAGAGCGACTTTCTTCGCTTCGCGATGACTCCCTCAAGCTTTATCGCGCTGGCCCGCGCGTAGAATTCCTTTCCACCTCCAATACGATACTCGCTCAATCGAATTGTGTCTGGAGCGTCGGCGATGACCTCGGCAAGCAGGAG
>JAEYAO010000099.1 GCA_023456105.1 Pseudomonadota bacterium
CCGGCCTCCTGCTCCCGCAAGATCCCGATGATTTGCTCTTCCGTGAACCTTGATCGCTTCATTCTGTCCGTCCTTCGTTGGGCGGACTCTAGCTATTCCTGGAGGAGTTTCAGGGGGTCACGTCAGCCCCGAGGACCTATACGCCAGCCAGACCAGCAGCCCCGGCGTCCCGGTGACAGGCATCATCGCCCCCGGCGCTCAGGCCCGCATCGACCGCGACAGGGCGTCGGACTACTCCGCGCAGGGTCCGCACGGCAGCGCCGCGCAATCCCAGCCGCAGGCGTTCGGCTTCGCGTCCGCAGGCCCGGCCGCCGTTATCTGAGAAACGCCCGCTGAGGGACTTCGCCACCCCGGATGAGGACCGCCCGACCGGGATCAAACCACCGCCCCAGCGCCTCTCTTTCCGGCCTTCACGGCTATCTCAGGGAAGCGGGCGGGGGCGGCAGCGTGAAGCCCGGCACACGATAGCGGGCCATGCCCTCGACCAGCGGTCTAAGGGGATAGTCCCCGCCGTATTTGTCAGCGACTGAACCGCTCTCATGCCCGGTGATCGCGTCGTTTGCCGCCCTATTGGGATCACACTCACGCCAATGGCGCTTAAAGTTGTGCCGGAATGAGTGGAAGGTGATCTTCTTATCCAACACGCCGCAAACTTGGCGCAGGTGAAGGCCATACCATTTCGACCAGTTGCCGGTAATTACGCCGTAGCGGTCGGGCTTAAGGTCCGGGAAGATGCGAGCCTGCCCTTTATCGCGAGCGGCATCCACAAAGCGAAGAAAGCCCAGGTCGATAAGCGCCTGATGGATCGGGACACGCCGGTTGCTACTGGGGTTCTTAACCGTCAGGCCGTCTTGCTTATCCTCCGTGATGCGGATGACCCACGCCCCCTGCTCCTTGTCGTCCGCGTCCAGATAGACTTCCTGCAAAATGTCTTTCGGCCGAAGCTGACCCATCTCGTTAAGCCGGGCACCCGTGTAGAGCGCTAGCAATGGGAGCCAATAGGCGGCCTCCCCCGCCCCACGGTTAGGACGCTCGCCCTTGGTGTAGATCGCAGACCCGAACACGGCCTTGAGTTCATCGGCGTCATAGTAGCGACGAGGCGGCGCTTCCCCCTTCATTGACGGGGCCTTCACGGTGGCCGCCGGGTCGAGAGGGATTATGTCCTGCTCAACGGCGATCCTGAATAGCGAGCGCAGATGATTGAGGCGGCTATCCACGGTCGCCGGGGCATTCCCCTTGGCGATCAAGTGCGCCCGGAACGCGAGCACATCGGCCTTAGTGATTGCACCGACAGGCTTTTCGCCATTGACGGCATAGAACATAGCGCACGTCCGCCGCCACATGTCGACGGACCTAGCCTCCGGGCTACGCTCGGCCGCCCACATGTCGATGAGTTCGGGCAGCATGGGCGTCTTGGCCGCAGCGGCGACAGTCGGAGCCACACCAACTGACGGGAGAGCCATCGCCCCTTCCCCGGACTGGATGGCCCGCAGCGCGTTCCGCATCCCCTCGGCCTTCGCCGGCGGTCCAACGGGCTCAAAGCGCCCATCGAGGATGGCCTGCTGCACTTCCAGTTCCTCGCCCAACTCAATGGCGAAGTCCTCAAGCCTGTTCTCAGCAGCGTAGCGATCCCGCTTTTTCCTAAGCGCAGCCAAAGCCCGCGAGGCGTAAACCTGCACGTCAACAGGCTCGGCATAGTCGGTCTTGTCAGGGACAGCCGCGCCGCTGGCGATCTTCGCCCGCGCCGCCGCAAATATCTTGTCGCTCTCGACGGCTTCGATCCGGCAGCGTTTCCCCGCCTCGGCCCGATCTTTGGTCCGAAGCGAGAAGGTCAGTTCCGTTTTGCCGATGATCGGCCGGAGGTCCTCAGGGACCGGGCGGCGGAAATAGTAGGTCGCGCCGCGCTTGGTCAGGTAGGTCGGCATAGGGGTTTCATCTGCTCCAGATGTAACACCCACTTGCGAAAAGCCCCTGATTTCACGGGATTTCTAGACCCCATAAGGGTCTGGCGGAGACGGAGGGATTCGAACCCTCGGTACCCCTTACAGGGTACGACGATTTAGCAAACCGTTGCCTTCAGCCACTCGGCCACGTCTCCAGCGGCTGCGTCGATAGCGGGTCGCGGGCGCGGGCGCAATCCCGTTGCCGATCGCCGCCGTCGCCGGGCCGACCTTGGGGCCGTTAACGCGAAAGAGAGGCCGCCGCGGCAGGGTGGCGGCCCTGCCCTGCACCGCGGACCCGCATGCCCGATTGCGCCTTGCCCATTGACGACGCCGCCGCCGCCGAGCCCGCCAAGGGGCCGGACACGCCTCGACGCGGGCCGTTTCGCCCGGACGTCTGGCTCAATGCGCGCCAGAGATCCGACGTCAGGCTGGCGCCGCATGCGTTTCGCGCCATCGATGTCCTGACCGTGGTCGCCGTGGCCGTGATCGCGCTGGCGGGTGAAGGATCGGACCGGCTGGCGGATCTCGCGCCGGTCATTCTCGGCGTGCTGGTCTTCGTCGCGGCCACGCCGTCGCTGGGCGGATATCGTTTCGGTCGGACGGGCGGCGTCCTGGTGCACCTGGGGCCGCTGCTGATCGGCTGGCTGCTCGCCTGTGGCGCGGCGATGGGGCTGGCCCTGCTGCTGGAGCGAGGCGCGGAGGCGGCGCAGGTCTGGTCCCTGGCCGGGGCGGGCGTGCTGTTGCTCCTTCATGCGCTGTGGACCGGCATGGTTCTGCGCTGGAGCCGCGGGGGCGTGCTGCGGCCTAATGTGGTCGTGGTCGGGGCGACCCGCTACGCTGAGGCCCTGATCCGCAGCGCCATGGAACGGCGCGACATCAATGTGCTGGGCGTGTTCGACGACCGGCTGGCGCGGGCGCCGGACAGCCTGGTCGGCGTGCCGGTGCTGGGCGACGCCGAGGCCCTGATCGCACACCGGATCACGCCCTACGTGGATCACATCGTCCTGGCCATCGACCCGCAGGCCGGCGCGCGCGCGCGGGAGCTGACGCGCAAGCTGGAGACCCTGCCCAATCCGGTTACGGTGCTGGTGGACGACAGCGGCCGCGACGCAGCGCTGGACCGGCTGGCCCGTGCGCCGCTGTCTTCGCTGACCCAGGCCGGCAGCGACGCCCGCCGCGCCTTCGCCAAGCGGATGCTGGACCTGACCCTGGGCGCGCTTGCTCTGCTGCTTGTGGCGCCGGTCATGGCGCTGATCGCGCTCGCCATCCGACTGGACAGCCCCGGCCCCGTCTTCTTTCGCCAGCGCCGCCACGGCTTCAACCAGGAAGAAATCGTGGTGTGGAAGTTTCGCTCGATGCGGCGCGAGGCGGCGGACGCCACCGCGAGCCGCCAGGTCACGGCGGGCGACGACCGGGTCACGCGCGTCGGGCGCTTCATCCGCGCCACCAGCCTGGACGAGCTGCCGCAGATCTTCAACGTCCTGTCCGGCGAGATGTCGCTGGTCGGCCCGCGCCCCCACGCCATCGGCATGAAGACCGGCGACACCGAATCCGCGCGGCTGGTCGCCGACTACGCCCACCGCCACCGGATCAAGCCCGGCATGACCGGCTGGGCCGCCATCCAGGGCTCTCGCGGGCCGCTGCACAGCGAGGCGGACGTGCGCCGCCGGGTGCAGCTGGACATCGACTATGTGGAGCGCCACTCCGTCTGGCTGGACCTGTGGATCCTCCTGGTCACCGTGCCCGTGCTGCTGGGCGACCGGGCCGCGGTGCGATGAGCGCGGACAAGGACGGGCGCATGTTCTGGCGCGGCGTGTGGGGCTATCTGCCCGCCAACATCGTCCAGGGCGTGGTGGGGTTCGCCACCATCGTGGTCTTCACGCGCCTGCTCAGCGCCGAGGACTTCGGCCACTATGCGCTGGCCTTTTCGATCACCAGCCTGCTGCACCTGCTGGCCTTCACCTGGCTGGAGGCCGCCATGGCCCGGTTCTGGGCCGGGGAGCAGACGCCCGAAGGCCTCGCCAGCCATTTCGCCAGCCTGTACCGCACGGCTTTTCTAGTGATCGCGATATTTGTCCCGGCGGCCGCTCTCGGCGTCTGGCTGTGGCCGGCCAGCCTGCCTTTCAAGCTGGCGGTGGCGGCGGGTCTGGCCGGCGCGCCGCTGCGGTGCCTGGCCAAGCTGGCGCAGGAACGGTTTCGCGCGGCGGGCGAGGTCGCAAAGGCCGCGCGCGTCGACATGGGCGTGGCGATCGTCGGCTTCGCCGTCGGCGCGGGGTTCGCGCTGGCGGGCGCGGGCGCGGCGTCTCCGCTGCTGGGCCTGCTGGTCGCGCCCTTGTTCGCGCTCCCGTTCGTGCTTCCGGGCGAGCTGCGGCAGGCCAGGCGCGGCGTGGTCGACAGGGCGCGCCTCAAGGCCTACGCCGCCTTCGGCTATCCCGTCGCCGCGTCCCTGACGCTGGCGCTGGTGCTGGCCTCGACCGACCGCTTCCTGCTGGCCGCCTTCATGGATGCGGCGGCGGTGGGCGCCTATCACGCCAGCTATTCACTGGCGAACCGTACGCTGGACGTGATGTTCATCTGGCTGGGGGCCGCAGGCGCGCCGGCCATGGTGATGGCGCTGGAGCGTGGCGGGCGCGAGGCGCTGAGGCGCTCGGCGCTGGAGCAGGCCTCGACGCTGGTGCTGATCACCCTGCCGGCGGCGGTGGGGCTGGCCCTGGTCGCCCGGCCCATGGCCGAGCTGATGATCGGCGAGGACCTGCGCGCCGCAGCCGTGATCGTCACGCCGTGGATCGCGCTTTCGGCCTTTCTGTCGGGCATGATCGCCTACTACTTCGGCTTCGGCTTCACCCTGGGCAAGCGGACGGAGCTGCTGCTCCTGACCACCGCCGTTCCGGCGGTCGCGAACATCGGGCTGAACCTGTTCCTGATCCCTCGCTTCGGTTTGGTCGGCGCCGCCTGGGCCACCGCCGGCAGCTTCGCCATCGGCCTGGTCGCCTGTGTCCTTCTCAGCCGACGTGCGATCCCGCTTCCGGTGCCGTGGGGGACGCTCGCACGCTGCGGCCTTGCGGCCGGCGCCATGGCGGCCGTGGTCGGGATCTTGCCCGCGCTTGGAGGCCTGGCCGAACTGGTGCTGGACGCGGGGACAGGCGCGGTCGTCTACGCCGTGATGGTGCTGATGCTGAACGCAGCCGGCGTGCGAGACGTCGCCCGACGCCTGCTGGCCCGCCGGCAGGACGCGCCCGCATGACCTCGCCCCAGATCCACGACAACGCCGCCTTCGAGGCGGCCAGGCCCATCGTGTCCGTGCTGATCCCCTTCCTGAGGGATGATCCGTCTGACCTGCTGACGCAGCTGGCCGCCGAAGCGACGCCCCTGGACGGCGCGGCCGAGGTCATCGTCATGGACGACGGCACAGGCGATCCGGCGCTCACGGCACGTCTGCGCGCCCTGATCGGCACCCTGCCCCTGCCGATCCGCCTCATCAGCCTGCCGACCAACGAGGGGCGAGCGCAGGGGCGCAACCGCTTGACCGAAGCCGCGCGCGCCGACGCCTTTCTGTTTCTGGACAGCGACATGCGGCCGGATACGGAGATTTTTCTTCGGAATTGGACCGAGATCGCCCGCGACCCTGCGCCCGCCGTCGCCTTCGGCGGCTTCTCGCTGGACGCCGCGCCGCAGGATCCGCGCTTCGCCGTTCACCGCGCCCTGTCCCTGCGCTCCGAATGCGTCCCGGCGTCCGATCGCGCCAAGCAGCCGGAGAAGTACGTCTACACCTCCAACCTTCTGGTCCGCCGCGACGTGTTCGAGGCCGAACGCTTCGATCCCGGCTTCACCGGCTGGGGCTGGGAGGATGTGGAGTGGGCCATGCGGGTGTCGCGCCGCTTCCCCATCGTCCATGTCGATAATCCGGCCACCCACATGGGGCTGGACACGGTGGATGCGCTGGCCCGCAAGTTCGAGCAAGGCGCGCCGAACTTCGCCCGCGTCGTCGCGCTGCACCCTCAGTTCGCGACCGCCTATCCCAGCTACAAGGTCGCGCGGATTCTGCGCAGCCTGCCCGCGCGCGGTCTGCTGCGCGGAGTTCTGAAGGCCGCTGCGAAGGCGTCGCCCCTGCCCGTCGCCGCACGCGCCTTTGCGCTGCGCCTCTATCGCACCGCCCTCTACGCCGAGGCGATCTGATGGGCGACGTGGCGGTGATCGTGCCCACGCTGCGGCGGCCCGACAGCCTGGAGCGGGCGCTGCGCTCGCTGTTCGCCCAGACAGGCGTCGAGGGCCGACTGACAGCCATCGTGGTCGCCGACAACGATCCGCAAGGTTCGGCGGCAGAGGTGGTGGAGCGGCTAAGACGCGCTGCGCCCGCCCCGCTCGTCTATGTCCACGCCCCTGTGCCCGGCGTCGCGACGGCGCGCAACGCCGGTCTGGCGGCTACTGAGGCTCCCCTGATCGCCTTTCTCGACGACGACGAGGCGGCCTCTCCCGGATGGCTGTTGGCCTTGCTCGCGGGCATGCAGGACACGGGCGCCGACGTGGTCTTCGGCCCCATTCGAGGCCGCGTGCCCGATGACGCCGGCTGGGCCGCGCTCTATCTCGAGCGGTTCTTCGGACGGGATGGGCCGGCTGAGACCCGCCTGATCGACGAGCCCTACGGCTGCGGCAATTCGCTGATGCGCCGCGCTGTCGCCCTTCCGGGCCCGGCGCCCTTCGACACCGCCATGGATCAGTCCGGCGGCGAGGACGACGTGCTGTTCGCCGGCGTGCGTGCCCGCGGCGGCCGTTTCGGCTGGGCCGCTGAGGCGTGGGTCGACGAATTCGCGCCGCCGCATCGCGCCACACTGCGCTACGCCCTGACCCGCGCCTTCGCCTATGGCCAGAGCCCCAGCCAGGCCGCCGCCGCGCGTCGGGACTGGCCTGGCGTCGCCAAGTGGATGGCGGTCGGCGCGGTTCAGGCGGTTGCTCGCGGCCTCAAACTCGCGCCGCTCTGGCTCATGCGCAGCCCCCGCCGCGCCGAGGCGATGGACGGGGTGGCCAAAGGCTTGGGCAAGGTGTTCTGGACCAGGCGGTTCGAACCCCGCCTGTACGGCGCCGCCATGCTGAAGGCGGCGCCGCCCGCCGATCAGCCCAGCGCCTGATCCAGATCAGCGATCAGGTCGTCCACGTCCTCCACGCCCACGGACAGGCGGATCAGACTATCGCTGACCCCGCCCGCCTCGCGCACCTCACGCGGCACCGAGGCGTGAGTCATGATGGCCGGATGGTTGACCAGGCTTTCGACCCCGCCCAGCGACTCCGCCAGGGTGAACACCTCCACCCCCTCCAGAACGCGCCGGGTGCGCTCCAGGTCGCCGTCCAGCACCACCGTCACCATGCCCCCGAACCCACCGGGCATCTGGCGGGCCGCCAGATCGTGCTGCGTATGGGCGATCAGGCCCGGATAGATCACCCGCGCCACCCCCGCGCGGGTTTCCAGCCAGCGCGCGACAGCCATGGCGTTTTCGCAATGCGCCCGCATCCTCAGCGCCAGCGTCTTCAAGCCGCGATTGGCCAGAAAAGCGTCGAACGGCCCCATCACGCCGCCGACCGAGTTCTGCAAGAACTTGATCCGCTGTCCCAGATCGGCGTCGGCGGTCACCAGGACCCCGCCAATGATGTCGGAATGTCCGTTCAGATATTTGGTGGCCGAATGCATGACAACGTCGGCCCCCAGGCTCAGCGGCTGCTGGCAGAAGGGCGTGGCGAAGGTGTTGTCCACCACCAGGATCAGCCCGCGCGCCCTTGCGATCTGCGACAGCGCCGCGATGTCGGCCAGTTTCATCATCGGATTGGTCGGCGTCTCCACCCACAGCATCCGTGTCTTCGGCGTGATCGCCGCCTCGACCGCCGCGATGTCGCTCAGGTCCACATAGGCGAAGTCCAGCCCCATCGAACGGCGCCGCACCCGCTCGAACAGCCTCCACGAGCCGCCGTACAGGTCATCGCCGGTGACCACATGATCGCCCGCGTCCAGCAGCTCCAGCGCCGTGGACGTCGCCGCCATGCCGGAGGCGAAGCCGAAGCCGTGGGTTCCGCCTTCCAGGTCCGCGATGCACGCCTCGAACGCCTCTCGCGTCGGGTTCTTGCCGCGTGCGTACTCGTACCCCTTGTTCACGCCCGGGCTTTCCTGGGCGTAGGTCGAGGTGGCGTAGATCGGCGTCATCACCGCGCCCGTGGTCGGGTCCGGACGCTGTCCGGCATGGATGGCGCGGGTGGAGAAACCCTGGTTGTTCTTCTTGCCGGACATCGACTTACCGGTTCAGGCTGAGGTGGTTGATCAGATCGGTGCGGGTGATCAGGCCCACGAACCGGTCGCCGTCCTGCACCAGCGCCACCCGGTCGCGGTCGAACAGGGGGATCAGCGCATCTAGCGGCTCGGACACCTGCACCGTGTCCAGATCGCGCGTCATGGCCGAGGACACCGGCTTGGCGAACCGCTCCTTCCGCGTGATCTCGTCGGTGTTCATGATGTGGACGATGTCGCTTTCGTCCAGGATGCCGACCAGCCGCCCCTCGTCGATGATCGGCAACTGCGACACGTCGGCTCCGCGCATCCGCTTGAAGGCGGTGTCCAGCGTATCGTCCGGCCCGGCCACAACCACGTCGCCCTTTTCGTACTTGCGCGTGATCAGGTCGGAGAGGTCGCCGTGCAGTTCGCGGTCCGACAGACCCTGATCGGCCAGCCAGGCGTCGTTGTAGACCTTGGACAGGTATTTGGCGCCGGTGTCGCAAACGAAGGTGACGCAGGTCTTGGGCTCCGTCTGCTCGCGGCACCAACGCAGGGCGGCGGCGATCAGCGTGCCCGACGATGAGCCCGCCAGGATGCCCTCCTTCAGCAGAAGCTCGCGCGCGGTGGCAATCGCCTCCGTGTCCGGGATCGAATAGGCGCGGTCGATCAGGCTCATGTCGGCGGTGTCCGGCACGAAGTTCTGGCCGATGCCTTCGACGGTGTAGCTGCCCTCAGGGCCAGGAACGCCCTCGTTGACGATCCCCGCCAGGGTCGAGCCGACCGGGTCGGCCAAGATGATCTCGGCGTCCGAACCCACGCTGTTGAGGAACCGCGCCGTGCCGGTGATGGTGCCGCCCGAGCCGATGCCGGCGACCAGCGCGTCGATCCGCCCGCCCGTCTGCTCCCAGATCTCGGGGCCGGTCGTCTTCACATGCGCCTCGGCGTTCGCCTCGTTGGCGAACTGGTTGACGTAGTAGCCGCCGGGAATCCCCTGCGCCAACCGCTCCGCCATGTCGGTGTAGTATTCCGGATGGCCGTGCGGCACGTCCGAACGCGTCAGGCGGACGTCCGCCCCCATCGCCCTGAGATGCTGGATCTTCTCCTTGGACATCTTGTCGGGAATGACCAGCAGCACCTTGTAGCCCCGCGCCCGTCCGACCAGCGTCAGCGCCAGCCCCGTGTTTCCGGCCGTCGCCTCAACAATCGTGCCGCCAGGCTTCAGAAAGCCTTCGCGCTCCGCCGCCTCGATCATCTCGACGGCGATGCGGTCCTTGATCGATCCGCCGGGGTTCTGCGCCTCCAGCTTCAGCAGCAGGCGGCACGGCCCGGTGTCGATCCGCTTCACCTCCACCATCGGCGTCTTGCCGATCAGATCAAGCGGCGTCGAAACAGGCGCGCTGAGGGTTGGGGCGGACAGGGACATGGACGGCTCCAAGGGGCTGAATGTGGAAGCTGAGGGTCGAGCCCCTCTCGGTCAACCCGCGCAAGATTTCACCGCCGGGCCCACGCCCCGGGCGCTGGCGCAAACGGGTCAGAATGGCTATATTTCTGGCCATAATGGAGATCGACCATGGCCACCTACGGCGTCGCGGAAGCTAAGAACAACTTCACCCACCTGCTGGATCGGGCGGAAAGCGGCGAGCAGATCACCATCACGCGGCACGGCAAGCCGGTCGCGGAGCTTCGCTCCCTGCCCGCATTGACGCCGGAGCAGCGTAAGGCCCGAATGCTGGAAATCGCCGAGCGGCGCCTCAGTCGTCCGCCGCTCGGTATGACATCCGTGGAGTTGATCAACGGCATGTATGACGAGCCGGTGGAATGATCGACTACTTCGACGCCAGCGTCGTTGTGCCGTTTCTGATGATAGAGCCTCATAGCCGCGCGGTGATCGACCTCATGGCCGAGGCGCAGAGACCACAGGTCAGCGACTTTGTCGTGGCGGAGGTTTCATCAGCCGTGTCGCGACTGGTGCGGACACGAACGCTGACCTTGACGGAGGCGGACGCCGCCCTGCACGACCTCGACGACTGGATTGCGGCGACGGCGGCGCCGATCCCAATCGAGGGCTCCGATGTTCGCGAAGCCACTGCTCTGGTGCGTCACTTCGACCTGAAGCTCCGCGCGCCCGACGCTCTGCACATCGCGGTCTGCCGGCGGATCGACGCCCGCTTGATAACCCTGGACATCAACATGGCCGCAGCCGCCCGAGCGCTCGACCTTTCCTGCATCAATCCCGCCGAAGAGTCGGCGGCGTGAAGGACTGAATGACGAAATCAACCAAGAGGCCGCCCGCAGGCCTCCCCGACAAGGACACGCTGATCGCCTTCCTGCGTGAGGCGGGATCGGCCGAGAAGACCGACATCGCCCGCCACTTCGGCCTGAAGGGCGGCGACCGACGCGCCCTGCGCGAGATGATCCGCGAGCTTGAGGCCGAGGGCAAGCTCGGCAAGCGCGGCCGCAAGGGCTTCTCCGAAGCCGGCGCCCTGCCCCCGGTCGGCGTGGCCGACGTGGTCGAGCGCGACGCCGACGGCGAGATGTACGTGCGCCTGGTCGAGGCCTCGCCCGATGCGCCGCGCGCGCTGTTGATGCCCGACCGCAAGACGGCGGCGCCCGCGCCCGGCATGGGCGACCGGCTGCTGGTCAAGTTCCAGCGCGGAGAGGACGGCTGGGAAGCGCGCCTGGTCAAGCGGTTGGACACGTCCGCCAACCGCGTGCTGGGCGTGATCCGCAAGTCGTCGCGCGAGACGCGGGTGGAGCCGGTGGACCGCCGCTCCAAGGACGTGCTGGTGGTGCCCAGTATTCAGGCCGACGACCTGCGCGACGGCGACCTGGTGCTCGCCGCCATCGAGAAGGGCGACCATCGATACGGTCCCAAGCGCGGCAAAATCCTGGAGACCATCGGCAGAGAGGACGATCCGCGCGTCGCGTCGCTTCTGGCCATACACGCGCACAGCGTGCCGACCGGCTTCTCCGAGACTGTGGAGCGCGAGGCCGAGGATCAGGCGCTGCCGACGCTGAAGGGGCGCGAGGATCTGCGTGAGGTCCCCTTCATCACCATCGACCCGGCCGACGCGCGCGACCACGACGACGCCGTCTATGCACAGCGCGATGAGGATCCCAAGAACGACGGCGGCTGGATCGTCTGGGTCGCCATCGCGGATGTCGCCGCCTACGTCCGCCCCGGCGCGGCGCTGGACCGCGAGGCGCGGGCCAAGGGAAACTCGACCTACTTCCCCGACCGCGTCGAGCCCATGCTGCCCGAGGTGCTGTCCAACGGCCTGTGCAGCCTCAAGGCCGGCGAGAACCGCGCCTGCCTGGCCGTGCGCATGGTGTTCGACAAGGACGGGCGGAAGACCGGCCATCGCTTCGTCCGCGGCCTGATGCGCTCGCACGCCAAGCTGTCGTACGAACAGGCGCAGGCGGCCATCGACGGCGAAACGGACGATGTGACCGGCCCCATCATGGAGGCGATCCTTTACCCGCTGTGGAACGCCTACCACGCCATGCTGAAGGGCCGGGAGCGTCGCGCTCCCCTTGCCATCAACTCGGCCGAGCGGCGCATCCGCATGACGCCCGAGGGCGACATCGCCTCCATCGAGCCGCGCGCCAGCCTGGAGGCGCACCGGCTGATCGAGGAGATGATGATCCAGGCCAACGTCTGCGCCGCCGAGACGCTGGAGGGGAAGAAGACGCCGCTGATCTACCGCGTGCACGAGGCGCCCAGCCAGGAGAAGATCTTCAACCTGGCCGACTTCCTGTCCACCCTGGGTCTGCCGTGGAACAAGGGCGAGCCGGGCACGACCAAGCGGTTCAACAAGCTGCTGGACCAGATGCGCGACAGCCCGCACGCCGAGGTCGTCAACGAGGTGGTGCTGCGCACCCAGATGCAGGCGATCTACTCGACCGAGAACGTCGGCCACTTCGGGCTGCATCTGGATCGCTACGCCCACTTCACCTCACCCATCCGTCGCTACTCGGACCTGATCGTGCATCGCGGGCTGATCCGCGCGCTGAAGCTGGGATCGGACGGCCTGACCGACCGCGAGGTCGCCGAGATGACCTCCATCGCCGAACAGGTGACCATGACGGAGCGCCGGTCCATGGCCGCCGAGCGCGACGCCATGGACCGCTACATCGCCGCCTTCCTTGAGGAGCGGGTCGGCGCGACCTTTGGCGGGCGCATCACCGGCGTCACGCGCTTCGGCCTGTTCGTCAGGCTGGACGAGACAGGCGCTGACGGCCTGGTTCCGGTGTCGTCGCTGGGGAACGAATACTTCACCCACGACGATCGCAGCCACGCCCTGGTCGGCGAGCGGTCGGGCCAACGCTACACGCTTGGACGCCGCGTCGAGGTCAAGCTGGTGGAGGCCACGCCCGTCACCGGCGGCCTCCTGTTCGAGATGCTGAGCGATCCCGAACCGCGCGATCCGAACGCGCCCGCCCCCCGCTATGGCGTGCGCGGACGTGGCGGCGACGGTCCGCCCTCGCGCGGCAAGGGACGGCCGGGCGGTCCCAAGCCGCGCAATGGCGCCAAGCCCGCCGGCGGGCTGAAGGGGGTGCGCAAGGGCAAGCGGCGGTGACCACCCCGTTCGACGCGGCGCAGGACCTCGCCGACGCTCCGCGCGTCACCCAGGGCCAGCGACCGCGCGACGCCGCGACCCTGATCCTGCTGGACGGCGACCGAGTGCTTATGGGCCGCCGCGCGCCTGGACACGTCTTCATGCCGTCCAAGTGGGTGTTTCCGGGCGGAAGGCTGGACCGCGCCGACTTCACCGCCGCCTCGACGGGCGAGCCGGACAGCGGCACGGCGGCGTTGCTGCGCGTCCAGATGCCTCCCCGTCGTGCGCGCGCTCTGATGCTGACCGCGGTGCGCGAGACGTTCGAGGAGACGGGGCTGCTGCTAGGCGCACCCGCGCCGTCGGCGTCGGTCGGCGGTCCTTGGCGGACCTACCGACAGGTCGGCGCCCTGCCCGACCTGGCGGCCCTGACCTATGTGGCGCGGGCGATCACGCCGCCGGGTCGGACGCGCCGCTTCGACGCGCGCTTCTTCACCGCCGAAGCCTCAAGCCTGCTGCGTCCCGAGCCGAGCGAGGGCTGCGGCGAACTGGATGAGATCGCCTGGCTGTCGCTGGACGAAGCCGAGCGGCTGGACCTGCCCGCCATCACCCGTTTCGTGCTGGGCGAGGTGCGGGCGCGGCGGGCCGATCCTGACCTCCCGCCGCCCTTTGTCCGGATGGTGCGCGGGCGACACCTCGTCACCCGCGCCTGACGCCGATCAGTAGAAGATCTTGCGGAAGTTGATGCGGAAGGCGCGACCCACCGGCTCCAGATAGTCTTCCTGATAGTTCAGCGGCGTGGCGCCGTCGCTGGACGTCACCTCCGTGCGGCTGTCGAACAGGTTAGTGACGCCGAAGCCGAGGCGCGATCCCTTCAGGAACGGGAACCGCTCCACCAGCGAGGTGCGCGAGCCCAGGTCGGCGAAGGTGAACAGGTTCACCGTGGTCCGGTCCGAGAACTCCAGGTCGGGGCTTCCGGCCAGATCGCCCAGCACCCGCGTGGACTCGCGCCAGTTGGCGTTCAGAAAGGCGCCGAAGCCGTTCTTGAAGGCGCCGGCTTGCAGCTGCAGCTCGTTCCTGGGCTGACCACCGCTGCTGACGATCGAGTCGCCGTCCAGCAGGTCGAGCGGCTCCAGCCCGTCGCGGATCGTCACCTCGTCCTGGATGCGCATGATGTGCGTCACCGACAGGTTGAACACGCCCTGCCCCGGCTGGGCGCCCGAGCCGCGACGACGTCCGCCCGAGCCGCCCGGTCCTCCGCCGCCCGGCCCACCGAAGGTGAAGGTGGTGGGTCCGCCGCCGGGACGCCCGCCCGGTCCGCGCGCACCTGCCCCCCCCGGGCCCTGTTCGGCCTGCGGCGTCGGCTGACCGAACGGCCGCGAGAAGTTGAAGCCCCACTGGACCTCCTGCCGCTCGATCTTCTCGTAGTTCAGCGCCCGTGCGTCGATGGACAGCAGATTGCCGCCCGCGTCCCGCACGAACCGCTCCGGCAGAGCGGCCTCCAAGTCGGCGGTGATGGTCGGGAAAGACGCGATCGAGTCGTCGATCTCGGTGCGGGTGTAGGCCGCGTTCAGCCGGAAATCGACGCTGGTCCAGGGCGTGTAGTTCAGGCCCAGCTTCAGCGTGCGCTTGTGCTCGGCCTCCAGGTTCGGATCGCCGCCGGTTATCCGGATGACGTCCACCGTGTCGCCGGTGCGGAAGTCGAACACCGGCGTGTTGGGCGTCAGCTCGGTCGGATCGTTCAACTGCTGCACCGAGGGCGCGTTCTTTTCGTCGGTGTAGCTGACGTTGAAGTTTAGCGGATCGATCGGCGACCAGTTCACCCCGCCGCCGATCGTCGGCAGGCCACCAAAGTCGGAAACCTCCTGATAGGCCAGGTTGAAGTTGGCGCGCAGGTCGCCCAGCAGGCTGGGGTTCTCCTCGTCGCGCTGGAACAGCGGCACATCGACGTTGGCCTGGACGTTGCCCAGGTTGCGCGACAGGGAGCGCTCGCTGAACACGCCGGAGCGGGTGCTCTCCGAATCCAGCGTCAGCCGCCGATAGCCGCCCGTGATCGTGGTCCGCACGTCGCCCGCCGGCAGGGTGAAGGGCGAGCCGGTCAGCACCAGTTCGGTGTTCAGCGTGCCCGCGACGGACCGGGCCGTGTCGAACGGGATCGCCGTGACCGCGCCGCCGATGTCGCCAAACGGATTGGCGGTGGGGCTGTTTCCGTCCAGCAGCGCCTGCAGCGCCGCCGCGTCCACGCCACGGCCGGTGCGCGACTCCGTCTCCACCCGGTCGTAGCCGCCGGTGGCGGTCCAGCGCCAGTCGCCGACGTAGCCGTCCAGCACCGTCGCCACATTGGCCGTGCGCGCGTCGCTTTCGCGCCTCAGCGCCTCGGGCTGATCCACATAGCGATGGACCAGCACGTCCGTCCCGAACGGCGAGAAGGGATTGTCCGCATCCAGGTTCAGGCTGACGCCCGGCAGGCCCAGGTAGCTTTCGCTGTCGAGGTCCTCCAGGTTGACGCTGACGGTCGCGCCCACCTGCTCGTTCAGGTCGCGCTTCAGCGTGCCCGACAGCTCGATCTGCTCGCGCTGCGGCGTCAGGGTGCGCCAGGCCGAGACGTCGCCGTTGCGGACGATCCCCGCGCCTTGCGTGAAGTCCTGCAGCGTCACGCCGCCCGCTCCCGCCGGCACGGCGGCCACGGTGACGACGCCGCCCGCCAGGGCCGACAGCGCGGGGTCGATCTCTGCGTCCTGAGACAGGCCGGTGACGTTGCCGACAAGGTCGAACGGCGCACCGCCCAGCGTGCGGTCGATGTCGCGCTCGCTTTCGAAGATGGCGCTGTCGCGTTCGTGGTTCAGGTCGAACGACCAGCGTGTGCCGCCCTCGATGCGCAGCACATTGTTCTCGAACTCGGTGGACGAACGCCCCCTTTGCGTCGGCGCGCCATATTCCACCTGGGTGGTCAGCGAGCGGAAGTTCGCCTTCAGCACGATGTTCACCACCCGCTGGTCGGCGCGGTAGCCGTAGGACAGCGCGGTCTCCTCCGGCAGGATGTCGAAGCGGTCGATGGCCTCTGGCGGCAGGCCCCGGATCTCCTGAAAGCCCGAGATGCGGCGTCCGTTGACCAGGAACACAGGCGAGCCGCCCCGCGCGCTGCGGGTCTGGCTCTCCAGCAGCGTCACCAGTTCCCCGATGCTGGAGGCGCCAAAGGCCTGAAGCTGGGTCGAGTCGAACGAGGCGATCGGCTCCTGCCCGCCCAGCGCCACTCCGCGCGGCGTGGGCGCGGTGACCAGCACCTCGCCCAGGTCATAGACCTCGTCGTCCTGGGTCGTCGTGGATGGCTGAGGCTGAGTCTGGGCCAGCTGCACCACGGGCGCGAGGGCGAGCAGAAGAAGGGCGGCGGTCATGAAGGCGTCCGTCTGGGGGAGAAACAGATGTTCGTGCTAACGGTGGGCGGCGGGATTTCCGTCGTGACTTCTTTGTAACCTCTGCGGCCTCTTGCGGGCAGGCGGGCGGCCGTTGACTTTGCGGCGCGCCTGAGTATGTTCCGCGCCTCTCGTTTCCAGCGGCTTTCGCCGTCGCAAAGGTAATTGTCCGATGGCCAAACCGGCTTCCATCAAGATCCGCCTGAACTCGACCGCCGACACCGGCTTCTTCTACGTCACCAAGAAGAACGCCCGCACCATGACCGAGAAGATGGTCGTCAAGAAGTACGACCCCGTCGTGCGCAAGCACGTCGAGTTCAAGGAAGGCAAGATCAAGTAAGACGGCGTTCGCCTCTACGATCTTTTAGCGCCCGGCTGGATCGCCAGCCGGGCGTTTTGCTGTGCGCCGATGATCAGGCGGCGCGCGCGATCACCGTGTTCCGGCCAGCGGCCTTGGCCTGATAGACGCCTTCGTCGGCGCGTTTCAGCAAGCCGTCCGGCGTATCGCCGAACGTCGTCGCCGCGACGCCGATGGAGATGGTGACGGTCAGATGCTCGGCGCCGCCCATGACGCGGAAAGGCGCCGAGGCCACGTCGCGACGGATGCGTTCGGCCACGCGGTGCGCGTCGTCCAGCGACGCCCCCGGCATCACCACCACGAACTCCTCGCCGCCCATACGGCACGGCAGGTCGATGGCGCGCACATTTGTGGCCAGGCGCACCGCGAACTCGCGCAGCACCTCGTCGCCCGCATCGTGGCCGAAACCGTCGTTGACGGCCTTGAAGTGGTCGATGTCCAGCACCAGCACCGCGACCGACGACCCGCCGTGGCTGGCCCGCCCGACCAGCGCCTGCAGCTGTCCGGTCATGTAGCGGCGATTATGCAGCCCTGTCAGCGGGTCGGTGACCGCCATCTCCAGGCTGGAATCCAGCTTTTCTCGCAGGAAGTCGCTGTAGCGCTTGCGGCGGATCTGGGTGCGGGCGCGCGCAGCCAGCTCCTGCGGATCTACGGGACGGGGCAGGATGTCGTGGGCGCCCAGCTCCAGCGCCTTCACCATGCGCGGCCGGTCGCCGGGATCGATCACCGCCAGGATCGGCGCGCGACGCGCCGATGCGCCCGACTTGGCCTTGGCGATCACGCGCAGGCCGTCGAAGTCGTGAGCCGCGACATTGACGATGATCAGGTCGATAGGTCCGGCCGCCGCCAGCAGCGCCGCCTCCGGATCGCTCTCGATCGTCGGTCGATGCTCGGCCGACAGCTCCGCCGCCATGCGGTCGGCCTGGCGACGGTCGTCGTCGACGATCATCACCCGCCCGCCCGCGCCCCGCAGCCGTGCCGAGCCCTCGCCCTGAACGCCCAGCCTGCGTCCGCTTTCCTCGCGTTCGCGCAGTTCGTCCATGACCTGCTTCAGCCGCGTCAGCGACTTGACGCGCGCGAACAGGATCACGTCGTCCAGCGGCTTGGTGACGAAGTCGTCGGCGCCGGCCTCGAGCCCCTTCAGCCGATCCTCGCGTCCGTCCAGCGCGGTGACCAGCACCACCGGAATATGCCGGGTGGATGCATCCGCCTTCAGCCGCCGGCAGGTCTCGAACCCGTCCATGCCCGGCATCATGACGTCCAGCAGGATCAGGTCCGGCTGGTGTTCGGCCGCGATCGCCAGCGCGGTCATGCCGTCGCCGCACGTCAGTACGTCATAGTATTCCAGCGTCAGCTTGGCCTCGAGCAGCCGGACGTTGGTGTCCAGGTCATCGACCACCAGGATGCGCGCGCTCATTGCAGGTGCTTCCTGACGGTGTCGAGGAAGTGCATCACCGAGATCGGCTTGGAGATGTAGGCCTCGCACCCGCCCTGGCGGATGCGCTCCTCGTCGCCCTTCATGGCGAAGGCGGTGACGGCGATGACCGGGATGTGGTTCAGCTCGTCGTCGTCCTTCAGCCACTTGGTGACCTCCAGTCCGGAGATCTCCGGCAGCTGGATGTCCATCAGGATCAGGTCCGGGTGATGCTGGCGGGCGAGCGCCAGCGCCTGCAGACCCTCGCGGGTCTGCAGCGTCCGATAGCCCTGGGAGTCGAGCAGATCATGAAAGAGCTTCATGTTCAGCTCGTTATCCTCGACGATGAGGACGGTCTTGGACATCATCACCCTGATACTGGTCCACCGCGCGTCGCGTGAGACCTTGTCGCCTTCGTTGACGCCAGCATGACGGAGGGGTCTTAAGCTGGGGTGAAGCCCGCCTGACGGAGAGCAACGACGTGGCCATCAAGGCCATCTGCCGCGACTGCCTGTGGACCGGCGCGGACCCCGCGGGGCCGCCGGATCGCCGCTGCCCGTCGTGCGGCTCTCGTCGCGTCGTCGCGGACGCCGAGCTGGATCAGCTGTCCATCGCCCACCTCGACTGCGACGCCTTCTACGCCTCGGTGGAGAAGCGCGACCGTCCCGAGCTGCGCGACAAGCCGGTGATCATCGGCGGCGGCAAGCGGGGCGTGGTCTCCACCGCTTGCTATGTCGCGCGCCTGTACGGGGTGGGCTCGGCCATGCCGATGTTCAAGGCGTTGAAGGCCTGCCCCGACGCCGTGGTCATCAAGCCGGACTTCTCCAAATACGTTGTGGAGTCCCGCCGCATCCTGGGCGCCCTCGCCGAGCTGACGCCCCTGATCCAGACCCTGTCGCTGGACGAGGCCTGGGTCGATCTTTCAGGCACCGAACGGCTGAACGGCGGCCCTCCTGCGCTTCAGCTGATCCGTCTGCAGCAGCGCATCGAGGCGGAGACCGGCCTGACCGTCTCCATCGGCCTGGCCCCCAACCGCTTCCTCGCCAAGATGGCGTCCGAGATGGACAAGCCGCGCGGCTTTTCCGTCGTCGGCCGGGCGAACGCGCAGGCCTTGCTGGCCCACAAGCCGGTCACCGCCCTGCCCGGCGTCGGTCCTGTGTTCGGTAAGAGCCTGCGCAGCGACGGCTACGCGACCATCGGTGATCTCGCGCGCGCCGACGTGCGCGACCTTGTCCGTCGCTACGGCGAATCGGGCCTGCGCCTGCACGAACTGTCCCACGCCCGCGACGCCCGGCCCGTGAACCCCGACCGAGACCGCAAGGGCATGAGCGCGGAGACCACCTTCAACGAGGACCTGACGGCCGCCGCCGATCTGGAGGCCGAGCTGTGGCCCCTGTGCGAGAAGCTGGCGTCCAAGGCGCGCCACGACGGCGTGGCCAGCCGCGTGCTGGTGCTGAAGCTGCGCCGAACAGACTTCCGCATCGTCACCCGCCGCACTTCGCTGCCGGAGCCGGTCCAGACCGCCCGCGCCCTGTTCGCCGCAGGCCGCGAGCTGCTGAAGCCCGAACTCGGCCGTCCCTACCGGCTGATCGGCATCGGCATGGCCGAGGTTCAGGAGGCGGAGGACGCGCCCGCCGGCCTGTTCGCCACGCCCGAGACCCGGGCTCTGAAGACCGAAACCGCGATCGACGCCCTGCGCGCCCGCTTCGGCGCCGACGCCGTGGTCGCCGGCCGCGTCGTGACCTCGCCCAAGGAGAAGCCCGCACGATGACCGATCTCGCCCGCCGCGCCTACGACCACGCCTGGCGGCTCGATCCGATCGTACGCAGCCTGCTGGACACCGACTTCTACAAGCTGCTGATGCTTCAGCTGATCTGGCGCGAACACCGCGACGTGCGCGTGGAGTTCCAGGTCATCAACCGCACCCGCTCCGTCCGCCTGGCCGACGAGATCGACATCGGCGCCCTGCGCGAGCAGCTGGACCACGCCCGCACCATCGGCCTCGGCAAGCGCGAACAGGTCTGGCTGGCCGGCAACACCTTCTACGGCGTCAAGTCGATCTTCTCGCCGGATTTCCTGGCCTGGCTCGCGGACTTCCGCCTGCCCGACTACCGGCTGGAAGTCCGCGACGGTCAGATCGACCTGACGTTCGAGGGCGCCTGGGCCGAGGTGACGCTGTGGGAGATCCCCGCCCTGTCCATCGTCAACGAACTGCGCTGCCGAACCGCCCTCAACCGGCTGGGTCGGTTCGAGCTGGACGTGCTCTACGCCCGCGCCAAGACCCGGCTGTGGGACAAGGTCGAGCGCCTTCGCGCCCTGCCCGACCTGCGGCTGTCCGACTTCGGCACCCGCCGCCGCCACGGCTTTCTGTGGCAGGACTGGTGCATCGCGGCCTTGAAGGAGGGTCTGGGCTCGGCCTTCGTCGGCTCATCCAACGTCCTGCTGGCGATGAACCATGATCTGGAGGCGATCGGCACCAACGGTCATGAGCTGCCCATGGTCCTGGCCGCGCTCGCGCCCGATGACGCCGCACTTCGCACTGCCCCCTACCAGGTGCTGGATCGGTGGCGCCAGCACTACGGCGGCAACCTTCTGGTGGTTCTGCCCGACGCCTTCGGCACCGAGGCCTTTCTGGATGAAGCGCCGGACTGGGTCGCGGACTGGACCGGCTTTCGCCCCGACTCCTCGCCGCCGCTGGAAGCCGGCGAGCGCCTGATCCGCTGGTGGACTGAGCGCGGGCGCGATCCGCGAGACAAGCTGCTGATCTTCTCCGACGGCATGGACGTGGACAGCATCGAAGCGACGCACGCGCGTTTCCACGGCCGGGTGCGGCTCAGCTACGGCTGGGGCACCAATCTGACCAACGACTTCCACGGCTGCTCGCCGGCGCCCGCGCCCGAACTCGATCCCATCTCGTTGGTGTGCAAGGTCACTTCGGCGAACGGCCGTCCGGCGGTCAAGCTGTCGGACAATCCGGCCAAGGCCGTCGGCGACCCCGACGAGATCGCCCGTTATCTGCGCGTCTTCGGCCAGCGCGGCCACAGCCGTCACCCCGTCGTGGTCTGAAGCTTCAGCCGGCCTTAACGGCGGCCGTGCAGGATGGCGGCATGAGCGCCTTTATCGACAAGATGCGCCGCCGCGCCGGCCGCTACCTCGATGTGCGGCCGGTCGCCGTCCGGCCTTCGCGCGGAACCTTGAGCCTGTCGTTCGACGACATCCCCGAAAGCGCCTGGACCGAGGCCGGTCCGGTGCTGGACGCCCATGGGGTCAAGGCGACCTACTACGTCTGCGGCGGGCTGGAGCGCGGGATCAACCTCGGCCTTCGGCAGTTCACCACAGAACACCTTCAGGCGCTGTTCGCCGCCGGGCACGAGGTCGGCTGCCATACCTTCGGCCACGTCTCGACCCTCACCCTGTCGCCTGCCGAGCTCGAGGCCGATCTCGCCCGCAACGCCGCCTGGGTCGCCGAGCGGCTGGACGGCCACGTCATGACCACCTTCGCCTATCCCTTCGGCGACTGCGCCCTGACGTCCAAGACGGTGATCGACGGACGGTTCCTGTGCGGACGCGGCGTACGCGACGGGGTCAATGTCGGCCGCGCCGATCGCGCCCTGCTGCAGGCCATCGGCCTGGAGTCCCGCCGCCTGCCCGGCTACGATCTCGAGGCGCTGGTGCAGCAAGCCGCCGACCAGAAGGGGTGGCTGATCGCCTATGGCCACGACGTCGGCGATCGCCCCACGCCCTATGGCTGCACAGTCGCGGACCTGGATCGTCTGCTAACCCTGGCGAAGGCGGCCGACCTGGACATTCAGCCCGTCGCACGCGCCTGGAGCCGCATGGCCTAGAAGACGCCGACTGCGCCGTCCGCCCAGATCAGCAGCACCGCCGCGATCACCGCAAGCGCCAGCCCCGCCCTGAGCGCGGCCCCTCGCGCCTTCCACAGGATCAGCTCCAGCAGTAGGCCCGCACCGATCAGAAGCACGGCGGCAAAGGCGAAGTCGAATGCGGTCCAGTTCACCTCGTCGGTGAAGCGCATGGCGATCAGAGGCGCCAGCAGCACCAGCGCGACCCCGCTCCAACCCGCCGTCCGGATCAGGTTGGCTTTTCCATGAAGTCTCGCCGCATCCGTCATCGCATTCTCCCCGTCCGGAGTTCAGAACAATGATACGCCGAAGTCATGCGCGTGAGGAGACGCCTCGGAGTTCCAACTTCCTCGTCATCCTCGCCCTTGTGGGGAGGATTCAGCCTCCCGAACCTCGCCGGATGAGCCCGAGCGGATCCAAGGCCCAAGGCCTAGGATGACGATGGAGGGGAACGTCGCCCCTCCGCCCACGCGATCAGCGGCTTTCTCGGCCACACCATCAGCCATGACCGGGCGACGTATTCGCCGCTGTCGATCATCCGCTTGCGCGTCGGAGAGGCGGTCGCCGCCCGCTCCGTGTGGATCTCGCCCGGTCCCTGATGGACCATGAAGGCCCCGCCGTTCAGCGGATTCAGCCGCAGGTGCGCGAGGCGCGGGCTGATCTCCGTCAGCGGGGGATCGTAGAACCAGCTGGAGCCGATCATGCCGCCCAGCTCCGGCCGCGCCTGGCAGATCGCCGCCGCCGTCGCCCAGGCCCGGTTCCAGCCGTTTTCGTTGAAGTCGGCGAGCCAGCGCGCCTCGGTGTGCGCCTCCAGCCAGGTCTTCCTCCATCCCTGTGCGGCGACATAGCGGACCAACGCGCCCATCCCATGCCCCTCGCGCGCATGCCGCACCACCTGTCCCGGTCCCATGGGCGAGGTCAGGTCGATCACCTGCGACCGCGCCCCTGGCACGCTCAGCGCCAGCGCGAACCGCACGTCCTTGGCCCAGTGGTCGCGGTCATAGGCCTGACCTTCCGCACCGACCAGGAACTCGGCCAGCCGCTCGAGCCACCAGGGATAGAGCGTCATCACCTCGTCTGGCATCCGCAACGCCGCCGCACGTTCCGGCAAGCCGAGCGCCCAGAAGGCGATCAGCCCACGCTTCATCTCGTCGGATGCGCCTGCGCCCAATACGGTGTCCACCGCCTTGGCCGGCGCTTCGAAGTCCCAGTGCGGTGCGGCCTCCGCGGCGCCTTCGGCGGCGGGTCCTGCGGCGGCCTCAACGCGCGTCCGATCATCGGGCGACAGCCGCGCGAGCACGGTCTGAAAGGCGGTGGCGGGCGTGACCTGGGGCATGTCCATGACCGGCATCCTAGCTTACGCCGGTTGGCGAACCTTTAAGCGCGCCCCCGGATGACGCCGCCGCGCGCCCGCGCTAAACCCCGCTCAAACACCGCAAGAGGACCAATCTCATGAGCATCGACGCCCGCCTCGCCGAACTCGGCATCGACCTGCCGACCCCGGCCGTTCCCGTCGCCAACTACGTCTCCTTTGTTCAGACGGGCAATCTGGTCCACATCTCGGGTCAGCTGTCGAACGACGCCTCCGGCGGGATCAAGGGCACGGTCGGTGTCGACGTCTCGCCGGAACAGGCCAACGCCGCCGCCCGCCTGTGCGCCATCAACCTGATGGCCCAGATGAAGGTCGCCTGCGACGGCGACCTGTCGCGCGTGGTGCGGGTGGTCAAGCTGGGCGGCTTTGTTCAGGCCGGACCCGACTTCGAGGCCATTCCGGGCGTCATCAACGGCTGCTCGGACCTGATGGTCGAGGTGTTCGGCGACGCCGGCCGCCACGCCCGCTCGGCCGTGGGCGTCTACAAGCTGCCGCTCGGCTTCGCCGTCGAGGTGGACGCGATCGTGGAGATCCGTTGACCTTCACCCTGACGGTTCACGACCGGATCGCCGACATCGGCCGGGAGGCGTGGGACGCCTGCGCCTCCCCCACCGGCGATCCGTTCGTCTCCTTCGACTTTCTGCACGCCTGTGAGGCGTCGCTGTCCGCCGCCCCGCGCCAGGGCTGGGCCCCGCGGCACCTGGCCCTGCGCGACGAGGCTGACGTCGTCCTCGGCGTCATGCCCCTCTACCTCAAGGGCAACAGCCAGGGCGAATACGTCTTCGATCACAGCTGGGCCGACGCCTATGAGCGCGCCGGCGGCCGCTACTATCCCAAGCTACTGGGCGCGGTGCCCTTCACGCCCGCGACCGGCCCGCGCTTCCTGTCGCACGCGTCCGCCGACCACCCGACGGTGCGCGAAGCCCTGCTGCAAGGCGCCCTCACCCTGGTGCAGCAGCTGGGCGTCTCCTCGCTGCACGTCAACTTTCCGACCCGCGACGACTGGACCGCGACGACGCAGGCCGGCCTGCTGCCGCGCCAGGACATGCAGTTCATCTGGCGCAACAACGGCTACCGGACCTTCGACGATTTCCTGGCCGCCCTGTCCTCGAACCGGCGCAAGACCATCCGCCGCGAGCGGCGCGACGCCCAGGCCGGGCTCGACATCCGCATCCTCACCGGCGCCGGGATCGAAGAAGCGCACTGGGACGCCTTTTTCGCCTTCTACATGGACACGGGCTCGCGCAAGTGGGGCCGCCCCTATCTGACCCGCGACTTCTTCACCCGCGTGGGCGCCACCATGAGCGAGCGCATCGCCCTGGTGATGGCGTTCCGCGACGACACGCCTATCGCCGGCGCCCTCAACTTCATCGGCCGCGACGCCCTTTACGGCCGCCAGTGGGGGGCGCTGGAGGACGTGCCCTTCCTCCATTTCGAGCTCTGCTACTATCAGGCGATCGACTTCGCCATTGCGCGCGGCCTGTCCCGCGTGGAGGCGGGGGCGCAGGGCGAGCACAAGATCGCCCGCGGCTACCTGCCCTCGCCGGTCTACTCCGCCCACTTCATCGTCGACCCGGCGCTGCGCGAACCCGTCGCCCGCTACCTCGAGGGCGAAGGCCCGGCGGTGGAGGCCGAGATCGCCGCCCTGACCCAGGCTCAGTCGCCCTACCGCTCGGCCTAGCGGCCGATCGCCGCGACATGGAAGCTTGGCCGGAACCGACGGCCGGTTCGCGCGCTGTGAGCGCATCTCCCCGCACGCAAGCGAGCACCGCTCGAAAGGACATATCCATGACCGACCAACGCATCGAAGGCACGGCCACCGAGATCGGCGGCAAGGTTCAAGGCGGCCTCGGCGACCTGACCGGCGACTCCAAGCTTCAGGCCGAAGGCAAGTTCAACGAGATCAAGGGCAAGGCCAAGGACTACTACGGCCAGGCCGTCGACAAGCTGGAGACCCTCGTCGACAAGGCTCCGGTCCAGTATCAGGACAAGGCTCGCGCCGGCGTCGATTTCGCCCGCAACAAGCCCCTGCTGACCACCGGCATCGTCGCCGGCCTGGCCCTGATCCTGTCGCGCGCCGGCCGTCGCCGCTAAGCCGGGAATCAGTCCGATCGTTCAAGCCGCCGTCCCCTCCGGGGCGGCGGCTTTTTCTGTGTGTCGACATCGCCGGACATGCAGCGAGTCTGCAGAGTTCATTGACTTGAGTTCAGACGTTGATGATCCTTGAGAAGGGGGATCAGACATGCTTCGCAAGGTCTTACTGTGTGCGGCGACCGCAACCGTGTGCGGGATTTCAGCGGCGCCATCTCATGCGCAGGACAGCCAAGCCAGCTGGCGTGTTGTTCCATCGGCTCAGATGACTGACTATCCGGCCTTCGCTCAGGAGTTTGGGTTCTCCGGGCGAACAGCATTGGAATGCATTCACGACCCGGCCGGAGTCGTTCGGACGTGCGAGGTGCTTTCCGAAGTTCCGGAGGGGCTCGGTTTTGGGGCTGCGGCTGTGAGCGTGGTGCGGCGAGGCAGTGTGAATCCACCCACCGAGAATGGCGTTCCCGTGGGCGCGAGGTTCACCGTGCGGATACCCTTCAACATGATGGGAGAAACGCCTGAGTTCAGGCCTTGGCAGGGTCCCGAGCCAGACGCCGCGAGCATCGCCCTGGCGGAACAGTTCATCGCAGCAATGGGTCCTCTTCCGCCCATGTACGATCCTGCAGCCCTGGAAAGCCTGACGCCGGATCGCCGCAAAATCGTCTCCGGGTTCGTGGAGGAGGCGTTTCCGTCACAGCAGGAGATGAGCCGCATCGCGGCTCGAGGCATGGCTCGCATCTTTCCCGCCACAGCCCTCAAGTCGATGATGGAAGGACGCTCGCCGTCCGAAGACGATATCCGCGCGATCAACAAGGCCGGCCCTCAAGTCATTGGCGGCTTGTTCGACGTCGCAGCCGCCAACGCCGAGGTGCGTTCGCGATACTGCGCCCGCTTCCACTGCGGCGACGCACCGCAATAAGAAAACGCCGGACCCGCTTCCGGGCCCGGCGTTCGAAAACGGCTGATCAGGCCGTTTCTTCTTCCTCTTCCTTCGCCGGAGCGCCGCTGGCGCCCTTGATGTCGAAGTCGATCTTGCCGTCCTTCAGCTGGACCTTGACGTGCCCGCCGCCGGTCAGGCGGCCGAACAGGATGTCGTCGGCCAGCGGCTTCTTGATCGAGTCCTGGATGACCCGCGCCAGCGGGCGCGCGCCGTACAGTTCGTCGAAGCCGTTCTTGGCCAGCCAGTCGGCCGCTTCGTCCGTCAGTTCGATGGTGATGTTGCGGTCCGCCAGCTGAGCTTCCAGCTGCAGCACGAACTTGGTCACCACCGAACGGATCGTCTCGGCGCCCAGCGGCTTGAAGGCCACAATGGCGTCCAGGCGGTTCCGGAACTCGGGCGCGAACAGGCGCTGGATGGCCTTGTCGTCTTCGCCCTCGACCTTGCCCCGGCCAAAGCCGATGGAGGCGCGGGCGTTGTCGGCGGCCCCGGCGTTGGTGGTCATGATCAGGATGACGTTCCTGAAATCGACCTTTTTGCCCACCGCATCCGTCAGCATCCCGTTGTCCATGACCTGGAGCAGGATGTTGTAGATGTCCGGGTGCGCCTTCTCGATCTCGTCGAGCAGGATCACCGCGTGCGGGTGCTGGTCCACCGCGTCTGTCAGCAAGCCGCCCTGATCATGACCCACATAACCGGGAGGCGCGCCGATCAGGCGGCTGACGGTGTGGCGCTCCATGTACTCGGACATGTCGAACCGCTGCATCTCGATGCCGAGCGTGGAGGCCAGCTGCTTGGCCACCTCCGTCTTGCCGACGCCGGTCGGACCGCTGAACAGGAAGGAGCCGATCGGCTTGTTGGGGTCGCGCAGACCCGCCCGCGCCAGCTTCATCGCCGCCGAGACCTGTTCGATGGCCTGTT
This sequence comes from Pseudomonadota bacterium, assembly GCA_023456105.1. Lineage (GTDB taxonomy): Bacteria > Pseudomonadota > Alphaproteobacteria > Caulobacterales > Caulobacteraceae > Brevundimonas. Next base: position 27,122 of record JAEYAO010000099.1, read on the forward strand.
CCTGGCCGAACACCACGCGGTTCAGGTCGGGCTGCAGCTCCTTCAAGCTTTCGGTGTCGGACTTGGACACCGACTTGGCCGGGATGCGCGCCATCTTGGCGATGACGGCCTCGACCTCCTTCTGGCCGATGACCTTTTTGCGCTTGGATTCGGCCACCAGCATCTGCGAGGCGCCGGCCTCGTCGATGACGTCGATCGCCTTGTCCGGCAGCTTGCGGTCGGTCATGTAGCGGGCCGACAGCTCTACCGCCGTGCGGATCGCGCTGTCGGTGTAGCGGACCTTGTGGTGCTGCTCGTAGTAGGTCTTCAGCCCCTTCAGGATCTTCACCGAGTCCTCGACGGTCGGCTCGTTGACGTCGATTTTCTGGAAGCGCCGCACCAGGGCGCGGTCCTTTTCGAAGTGCTGGCGATACTCCTTGTAGGTGGTCGAGCCCATGCAGCGCAGCGAACCCGACGCCAGCGCCGGCTTCAGCAGGTTGGAGGCGTCCATGGCCCCGCCGCTGGTCGCGCCTGCGCCGATCACCGTGTGGATCTCGTCAATGAAGAGCACGGCGTTGTCGTGGTTCTCCAGCTCCTTGACCACCTGCTTCAGCCGCTCCTCGAAGTCGCCGCGATAGCGGGTGCCGGCCAGCAGCGCGCCCATGTCCAGCGAGTAGATGGTGGCGTCCTTCAGGACGTCCGGCACCTCGCCGTTGACGATCTTGCGGGCCAGGCCTTCGGCGATGGCGGTCTTGCCGACGCCCGGGTCGCCGACCAGCAGCGGGTTGTTCTTGGTGCGGCGGCACAGGATCTGGATAGAGCGGTCGACTTCGGCCTGACGACCGATCAGCGGATCGACCTTGCCCTGGCGGGACTTCTCGTTGAGGTCGACGCAGTAGGCCTCCAGCGCCTCGCCGCCCGACTTGGCGGCGGCCGCATCCTCGGCCTCCTCGGGCGAAGAGCCCTTGGCCGGCTTGGACTCCGATGCGCCCGCCTTCTTGGCGATGCCGTGGGCGATGTAGTTGACCGCGTCATACCGCGTCATGTCCTGCTCCTGCAGGAAGTAGGCGGCGTGGCTCTCCCGCTCGGAGAAGATGGCGACCAGCACGTTCGCGCCGGACACTTCCTCGCGGCCGGACGACTGGACGTGGATCACCGCGCGCTGGATCACGCGCTGGAAGCCGGCGGTCGGCTTGGCGTCCTCGCCGGCCGAGGTGGCCAGCGCCGCCAGGTCGTTGTCGACATACAGCGTCAGCGCCGTCTTCAGCGCGGCGAGGTCGACGTTGCAGGCGCCCATCACGCCGGACGCGTCCGGATCGTCGATCAGCGCCAGCAGCAGGTGTTCAAGGGTTGCGTACTCATGCCGGCGCTCGTTGGCGAAGCCGACGGCGCGGTGCAGGGTTTCTTCGAGAGGACGCGAAAACGAGGGCATGGGGAGGTTCCTCTCAGTCCTTTTCCATCGTGCATTGCAGCGGATGCTGGTGACGTCTCGCCGTCTCCACCACCTGGGCGACCTTGGTTTCGGCCACTTCGTAGGTGAACACGCCGCACACCCCGACCCCATGCTGGTGCACATGCAGCATGATGCGGGTGGCGTCCTCGCGGCTCTTCTGGAAGAACCGCTCCAGCACATAGATGACGAACTCCATCGGCGTGTAGTCGTCGTTCAGGATCAGCACCCGATACAGCGAGGGCTTCTGAAGTTTCGGCTTGGTTTCGGTGACCGTTGCGGCGCCTTGGCCGCCGCCGCGCTCACCGGGCCTTTGGATGGGCATTCGTGTTCCGTCGTGGGGAGATCGTCTTGAGGCTCAAGATAGGGATTGATGCCCCGATTTGAAGGCGCGTCCAGTCACAGCTTGCGTGAGGGCCGCAGGTTCCGCGCCCTCTCCCAAAAAAGCCGCACTTGGCTTGAAGAAGCCTGACGACGTTCTGCGGGTAACAACTCCGTTGACGGCTCGTTAACCACCGCGAAACCCCTGCTTCTCATGGTATGGGCCAGTTCAGCGTCAGGCCGGGGGGCCCCGCCGCCCTCTTGTCTCAGAGGTTCCTTGAGTTCGCCCATGATCGCCAGTCTTCGTCGCGCTCTTGTCTTCCTTCTCACCGTGGGCCTGCTCAGCGCGGGTCCCGCCAGCATCGGCTCGGTGGACACCGGCTTCGGCGCCGCGCCCCTGCGGGCCCAAAGCTCTGAAAACAGCAAATACGCCGCCATCGTCGTGGACGCGTCCACCGGAGAGGTGCTGTTCGACCGTTTCGCGGACGCCCGGCGCTACCCGGCCTCCACCACCAAGATGATGACCCTGTACCTGACGTTCGAGGCGCTGGAGCAGGGCAAGGTGCGGCTGGACGACGTGCTGACCGTCACCTCGCACGCCGCCTCGCAGCCGCCCTCCAAGCTGGGGCTGGGCGCGGGGCAGTCGATCACCCTGGACAACGCCATGCGCGCCACCGCTGTTCGTTCCGCCAACGACATGGCCGTGGCCCTGGCCGAACACATCGGCGGCGGTTCCGAGAGCCGCTTCACCGCCATGATGACGCTGAAGGCGCAGGAGCTGGGCATGACCCAGACCCGCTACGTCAACGCCAACGGCTTGCCGGACGGACGGCAGGTCACCTCGGCCCGCGACCTGTCGATCCTGGCGCGCGCCATCATGCGCGACTATCCGCAGTACTACCGCTATTTCGGCCTGCACGACTGGGCCTACAACGGCCGCGACTACCGCAACACTAACGGGCTGCTGGCCACGGGTCGCGGCTACGACGGCATGAAGACGGGCTACATCAACGCCTCGGGCTACAACCTGGTGGCGTCGGCGGTGCGCGATGGTCGGCGCATCATCACCGTGGTGCTGGGCGGCCGTTCCAGCGCCAGCCGCAACGCGCATGTCGCGGAACTGATGGACACCGGCTTCGAGCTGGAGCGCCGGCGCGAGGCCGGAGAGCGCATCCAGATCGCCCAGACCTTCTTTGAGCAACGCGGCTTCGGCCTCGGCTCGGCGGCCGCGGACGACGCGCCCATCGCCTACGCCTCGGCGTCGGACGAGGACGGCGGCGTCCCGGCGAACGCCGTGGCCTATACGGCCGCCCCCGCGCCGACAGTGCGGCCGACGCTGGTGGCCGACGCCGGCTCGACCGCCCGCGCCTGGAC
>JAEYAO010000038.1 GCA_023456105.1 Pseudomonadota bacterium
CAGATCGGCCGGTCCGCTGCGCTGGTTGGGGGCTGCGCTGACCGGCCTCTTGCCAACCCCGACAACCCCAGCTCAGATCACCAAAGGACTCTCGTTATGGCTGGATGAGAAACGGGGGTCACGTCAATGCGCAGCCGAACCAACACTGGCAACAGTTCCACCGCTTCGCGCGAAATACGACCTATTGTCATGACGATCAGCGTATCGAAAAGGCCGGATTCTGCGTCTTGCAGCACACGCGCGAGACCATCACGTGGGCCTCGCCCGCCGTCGATCTCCGTTTTCACTACTGTAAGACCTGATGCGTCAGCGACGGCACGACAAGCTTCGATCTGCGCTTTGACGTCCTGGGACCGCGTCTGAGCGGTGTGGACGTAAATGCATGCCTTCGTTTGCTCCATCAGAGGATTGAGCTGCTCGTTGCGGGACAATATCGCCTCCTACTTCTTGGGCTTTGGGGTGATGGAGATCACACGGACAGCGTCTTCACCGGCGTCGGCATCGGGGACGACCTCGACGTGGAACTCCTCCACGCCCAGTTTCTCCATCTGCTCCAGTAGGGTTTTTCCGGTGCCGGCGACGTTGATCGCCGCATCCTCGTGAGTGGGATCGTCAGACATAAAGATCAGTTCCTTTCGGGCATGAGGACGCCGTCCACGCGGAAGCCGCGCGTCGGCAGATTTGGAAACGGAGTTGCTGGGAAAGAGCCGTTACGGCTCGGGGGGAGCGTCGAGTCTCTTATCCATGCGGCCCGCGAGCAGCCGGATCAACGGCCCAAGAATTTCAATGACGACATGAGAAAGCAGCGTGGCGCGGTTGCTGCTCCACAACGCGATGGTCGTGGCGGGAATACGCGCCCGACCTCTGAGTGGACCGCGCGACGACGACTCCTCAGCCATCGACATCGATGATCAGCTTGATGCGCTCGGACGGGACGATCATGCGATGTGCATCGAACTGGTCACCAGGGCTTCCCATGTACCGCCCAATGAGGTGGCGCTTCTGGACCATACCGTCAGCGATTTCCTGCAAGCTGCTGGCGTTCACGCACAGCCACACCGCTTCACCATCCACGGTCTGTACTTCGATGGTGCGATAAATGTGCTGCGGGTCGCTTCCCGGCGGCGCGAGAGCGAAATCGATTTTTTGCACAGGAAAACTCCCCTTGCTGCGCTTCAGACAAGGGGCTATCTACCCCCGACCGCATCAGGGGTAAAGGCGTAATCCGCCATCAATGATCTTACTAGCAAACCCTTAACAGGAAGTTAAGAGCAAAAGTGGTCCCAGCCCAACTTTTTTCGACTCCTTATAATTTGCCCGGACCACCACACAGGCGGCCTACTCCCGGATGCGCTGCATGGTTCTGAAGGCCGCCTATTACGCCCGCCGTTCATCTGACCTTCAAAACCAGCGCTCGACCACAGACCAGCTGGCGGCTCTGCGTATCGTGGGCCGGGCCCGAGGTGCCGTGGAGATCCACGCCTTCACCGACGAGGGCGTCTCGGGTGCTGCGATCGCCAATCGGCCTGGGCTGCGCGCCTTGCTGGACGGTGCCGCACGCGGTGAGTTCAACCTCGTCCTGACCGAAGCACTCGACCGCATCTCGAGAGATCAGGAGGGCACGGCCCACGTCTTCAAGCGGCTACAGTTTCATGGCGTCACCTTAGAGACCCTGTCCGAGGGCCGAATCTCCGAACTGCACGTCGGTCTGTCCGGCACCATGAACCAGATGTTCCTGGTCGAATTGGGCAAGAAGACTCGTCGCGGTCTGGTCGCCCGAGTGAAGGCCGGCTTCAGTGGTGGCGGCCGCTGCTACGGCTACGACCTGGGCGACAAGGGCGAGCTAATCATCAACGCGCACCAGGCCGCCGTCATCACCTCCATCTTCGAGAAGTATGCCGATGGGGAATCGCCTCGCGCCATCGCCCATGCCCTGAACGCGGCCGGAGAGCCTGGTCCGCGCGGCGGAACCTGGACGCCATCGACCGTCCATGGAGACCGCCGAACCGGCGACGGCCTGCTGCATCAGGAACTCTATATCGGCGTGCGCGTGTTTAATCGCCGCCGTTTTCGCAAGCACCCGGACACCGGCCGCCGCTCCTCGGTGCTGAACCCGCCGGAGGAATGGATCCGCGAGCCGACGCCGGACCTGCGGATCATCGACGACGACCTCTGGGCCCGCGTCCAGAACCGCAAGGCGGTGCTCTCCGCCCTCCCCGCCGCTCACGCCCGCAAGCCCAAACGCCTGCTGTCCGGGCTGATGAAATGCGGCCGGTGCGGCTCAGGCATGATCCTGAACGGCGGCAAGTACATCTGCAGCGCAAACCGCGACCGCGGCACCTGCGCCAACGGCAAGATCATCGCCGCGACCACGGTGGAGCGCCGTGTGCTGGCCGGGGTGAAAACGCACCTGATCTCGCCGGAAGCCATCGCCCTGGCGGTGACGCGCTATCAGGAGGTGGCCGACGAGCACCGGCGTATGATCGAGCGCGAGCGCGCGCCGATGGAGAAGGAACTGGCCGAGATCGGTCGGCGCCTGGACCGGGCCCAAGTGATGTTCATGGAAGAGGTCATCGACCTCGAGACCCTGAAGGCCCGCACCGCGCCGCTGAAGGCGCGCCAGGCGGAGTTGACCGCCTTCCTCTCGGAGGCCGCGCCGACGGAGACGGTGCAGCTGCACCCTGGTGTGGCGGAGGCTTACCGCCGACTGGCGGAGAACCTGCACCTGGCGATCGAGGGCGACACCGGCGAGGACCTGCGACAGGAACTGCGCCGGCTGATCGATCGCGTGGACTTCATCCCGTTGGAGGGCCTGGGCAAGTTCGACCTGCGCGTCTATGGCGACCTGGCGGTCCTACTGGGCTTGGGCGGATCACAGAAAGCAGAAAACCCCACAGTCATGGACTGTGGGGTATCACTGGGTGCGGGAGCAGGATTTGAACCTGCGACCTTCAGGTTATGAGCCTGACGAGCTACCGGGCTGCTCCATCCCGCGGCGAACGGAGGGGCGTGAGGGAAGAACGGTTCGAGCGGGTCCCGCCCTCA
>JAEYAO010000074.1 GCA_023456105.1 Pseudomonadota bacterium
GGCTCCAACGGCGGCTGCGACATGGTGGGCCGGCTGCAGGATGCGCTGCGGGACGCGCCGGCCGTGCTGGCGGCGGCCGAAAGGGCCCAGGACGAGTTTGGTCCCGGCGGCGCGCTTCTGATCTGGGACGGCGACTGGCTGCGCAGCCGGGGTCAGGACGGCAAGGGGTTGGCGTCCGTGCGCCAGGCCGTGGCGGTCGAGGTCGCGTTCGCCCCCGCCGCCTGCCGGGCGCCGCCGGTGCGGGGGCTGGTGGTGATCTCTCTGACCGACCGCCCCGGCGGGCCGCGTGTGGCGCTGGGACGCGACCGCTGGCGCTGGTCCGACCTGACCCGCTGACGGCCCGTCCCGACATTGAATTTGCATCGGGGCGGCGCGGGTCTTATGCGCGCGTCGATCCAATCCTTCCCCGCCTCCTCCCCGAGCGGCCGCGAAAGACCCTGCCCATGTCCTCCAGCTCCTCTAAGCCGATCAAGAAGGTCGTCCTCGCCTATTCCGGCGGCCTCGACACCTCCATCATCCTGAAGTGGCTGCAGACGGAGTATGAGGCGGAGGTGGTGACCTTCACCGCCGATCTGGGTCAGGGCGAGGAGCTGGGGCCGGCGCGCGAAAAGGCGCTGAAGCTGGGCATCAAGCCCGAGAACATCTTCATCGACGACCTGCGCGAAGAGTTCGTGCGCGACTTCGTGTTTCCGATGTTCCGCGCCAACACCGTCTACGAAGGCCAGTACCTCTTGGGCACCTCCATCGCTCGGCCGCTGATCGCCCAGCGCCAGATCGAGATCGCCCGCCAGGTCGGCGCCGACGCCGTCTGTCACGGCGCCACCGGCAAGGGCAACGACCAGGTGCGGTTCGAGCTGAGCTACTATGCGCTGAACCCCGACATCCACGTCATCGCCCCCTGGCGCGAATGGGAGTTCCGCAGCCGCGAGGCCCTGCTGGACTTCGCCGAGAAGAACCAGATCCCGATCTCCAAGGACAAGCGCGGCGAGGCGCCGTTCTCGGTCGACGCCAACCTTCTGCACTCCTCGTCCGAAGGCAAGGTGCTGGAGGACCCGGCGGTCGAGGCGCCCGAGTTCGTGCACCAGCGCACCATCAGCCCGGAGGACGCGCCGGATGCGCCCACCGTCTTCACCCTGGGCTTCGAACGCGGCGACGCCGTCTCGATCGACGGCGAGGCGATGAGCCCGGCCGAGATCCTGACGCGTCTGAACCAGCTGGGGCACGACAACGGCGTGGGACGGCTGGACCTGGTCGAGAACCGCTTCGTCGGCATGAAGTCGCGCGGGGTCTATGAGACGCCGGGCGGGACCATCCTGCTGGCCGCGCACCGTGGGATCGAGTCGATCACCTTGGATCGCGGGGCCATGCACCTGAAGGACGAGCTGGCGGTGAAATACGCCCAGCTGATCTACAATGGCTTCTGGTTCTCGCCCGAGCGCGAGATGCTGCAGGCGGCCATCGACCATTCCCAGGCCAAGGTCTCGGGCACGGTGCGGGTCAAGCTGTACAAGGGCAATGTCCAGGTGATCGGCCGCGAAAGCCCCTTCTCCCTCTACGATCAGGACCTGGTGACCTTCGAGGAAGGCGTGCAGGCCTATGACCATCGCGACGCGGCGGGCTTCATCAAGCTGAACGCCCTGCGCCTGCGGGTGCTGGCGCGCCGGGACCAGCGCGAGGGCTGACGCCCGCCCGGGAACCATAAGCACGCCTTGCCGCCGCCGTGATCCCGCGTCACGGTGGCGGTCCTGTTTTTCCGGAGCCTGTCCCATGCGCCTGATCGCCGCCGCCTCCATCCTGACCCTCGCCGTCGCCGCCCCGGCGCTGGCGCAGACTCCCGCCCAGACGCCGGTCCAGACCCCCGCCGCGCCTGCCGCCGCCGCCGCTCCGGCCCCCTCGGCTGAAGAGGCCGCCTTCAACGCCAAGGGCGAGGCCTTCGGCCAGCGCATGGAGGCCATGGCCGGCGAGATGCAGGCCGCGGTCACCGCCGCCGCCGGCGACCAGGCCAAGGCCAAGACCGACCTGGACGCCATTCAGGCCCGCTATCAGGCCGACGCCGACACTTTCGCCGCCGACCTGGAGAGCTTCGGCGCCTCGCAGGCCGCGCTCGCGCCGGAAGAACAGCGCGCCGCCATCACCAGCGGCATCGCCGCCGCCGTTCCCACCATCAAGGCCGTGCCGGCCCAGGTGCGCGGCCAGGTCGAACAGGCCGCGGCTCAAGGCGCCGCAGCCGCTCAGCCCGCGGCGCCGGCGGCCGCGCCGCACCAGCACTGATCCCCGCTTGACGCAGGCGGCGGCGGGCCCGACACCGCCGCGATGCCCGTCCTGCCTGTCGATCCGCACCTGTTCTCCACCTTTCTGGGGATCATGGCGGTGATGGCGGTGACGCCCGGTCCGGCGAACCTGTTCGCCGTGGCCTCGGGCGTGCAGCGGGGCCGCGCCTCGGCCCTGGTCAGCGTGGCCGGCATGAACAGCGCCAGCCTGGTCTGGTTCGGCGCCGCCGCGCTGGGGCTGGGCGCGCTGGTCGCGGCCTTTCCGGCGGTGTTCCGGCTGATCGCCATCGGCGGCGCGCTGTATGTCGCCTGGCTGGGCCTGAAGGCGCTGCACGGCGCGTTCCGCAACCCCTCCGATCCGTCCGAGATCGCGGTCCGGCGCGGGCGCAACGCCTTTGCTGACGGTTTTGCGGTGCAGATCGCCAACCCCAAGGCGATCCTGTTCTTCACCGCCGTGCTGCCGCCGTTTATCGACACAACACGGCCGGTGTGGCCGCAGCTTGCGCTGTTCGCCGTGGCCATGATCGGGCTGGATACGCTGGCCATGAGCACCTACGCCCTGTTCGGCGCCGCCCTGTCGAGACGCATGCGCGAGCCGCGCTTCCGCCGGGGCTTCAACGTCTTCGTGGGCGTGCTTCTGCTGACCGCGGCGGTGCTGATCGCCCTGCGGCTGTAGCCTCGCCTTACCGCGATTTCACTTGAGGCCGGGCCGTGTTCGGCGGACGCTTCAGCCGGTCAAACACCGGAAGCCCGCCATGATCCGCGCCCTCCTTTCCGCCGCAGCCATCCTGTCCGCCGCCACGCCCGCCCTGGCGCAGCAGACGACGCCCGCCCCTTCCGCCGAAGCCCGGCTGGAGGCGGCCGCCGAGGCGTTCGAAAAACGCATGGAGGCCTTCGGCGCCCGCGCCGAGGCCATCGCCGCCGACGAATCCCTGAGCGAAAGCGAGCGTTCCGGCCGCGTCGCCGCCCTGTGGGCCGAGCACCAGCCGGAGGTCACCGCCTTCACCGCCATGGCCGCCGCCTCCGCCGGCGCCATCGCCGCCGAGGCCCTGGCCGAGATCGACGTGGACGCCGTGGTGGCCGAGGCCATGAACGACCCGGAGGTGCAGGCCCAGCTGCAGCAGGCCTCGGCCATGGGAACGGGCATCGCCGCCAACAGCGCCTGGACCAATCCGGACCCGGAGCAGCTTGAGACCTACAAGCTGATGACCGAATACGCCCTGGCGGAGGTCGAAGAGTCGCTGGAGGACATGCCCGAGCCGCCGCAAGCGCCAGAGGCTCCGGAAGCGCCCGAGGCGCCCTGATCCTCCGGCGCGGCCTTGCGCCCCGCGAGCGGCGGACCCATTAGCGAAGCTGACCCCCGCCGCCAGGACCTCCGCATGCTTCGCGTCGCCATCCAGATGGACCCCATCGAGTCCGTCAACATCGAGTCCGACACCACCTGGCTGATGGCCACGACGGCGCAGGATCGCGGCCACGCCCTGTGGATCTACGACTTCCGCACCCTGGCGCTGGAGGACGGCCGCCTGTTCTGCCGCGCCCGCCCCGCGACCCTGCGCCAGACCCAAGGCGACCATGTCTCCTTGGGTGAAGAGGTCCGGCTGGACCTGTCGGAGGACGTCGACGTGATCCTGATGCGCCAGGACCCGCCGTTCGACATGGCCTATGTCACCGCCACCTATCTGCTGGAGACGGTGCACCCCAGGACGCTGGTGGTGAACGATCCGGCCGAGGTGCGCTCGGCGCCGGAAAAGCTGCTGGCGACGCGCTTTCCGGGTCTTCAGCCGCCGACGCTGATCTCGTCCGATCCGGTCGCCCTGGTCGACTTCCATCGCCGCCACGGCGACGTGGTGCTGAAGCCCCTGCACGGCGCGGCGGGTTCGGGCGTGGTGCGGCTCAAGGCCGACGATCCGAACCTGGAGGCGCTGATCGAGATTCACGCCGCCGGATCGCGCGATCCGCTGGTGATCCAGAAGTTCATTCCCGCCGTCTCGGCCGGCGACAAGCGCATCATCCTGATCGACGGAGAGCCGGTGGGCGCCATCAACCGGGTGCCGGCCAAGGATCAGGTGCGCTCCAACCTGCGGGTCGGCGGCACCGCCGCGCCGGTCGAACTGACCGCGCGCGACCGCGAGATCTGCGCCGCCATCGGGCCCACGCTGCGCGAGCGGGGCCTCTTGTTCGTCGGCATCGACGTGATCGGCGACTATCTGACCGAAATCAACGTCACCTCGCCCACCGGGGCCCAGCAGCTGAAGCGCTTCTCCGACGTCGACGCCGCCGCCCTGATGTGGGACGCGATCGAGGCCAAGCGCGCCGCATAGCGCCGCTCTTGCAATCGATCTGGGTTCATGGTTCGTTCTTCTTGGCTGAGGGAGGAACGCATGGTCGCGCGGGTGGTGACGGTGGCTTTCGACGGGGTCGAGGCGCGGCGCGTGGACGTGGAGGTGCAGCTGGTTGGCCAGAACCAGCAGACGATCTTCACCATCGTCGGCCTGCCGGACAAGGCGGTGGCCGAGAGCCGCGAGCGGGTGCGCGGCGCCTTCGCCGGGATCGGCCTGGCCCTGCCGTCGCAGCGGATCATCGCCAACCTCGCGCCCGCCGACCTGCCCAAGGAGGGCAGTCATTTCGATCTGCCGATCGCGCTGGCGTTGATGGCGGCCATGGGGGTTGTGGCGCCGGATGCGCTGGACGGCTGGGCGGCGATCGGCGAGCTGGGGCTGGACGGCCAGATCGCGCGCGTGGGCGGCGCCCTGCCCGCCGCTGTGGCGGTGGACGGCATGGGGCTGGGCCTGATCTGTCCCGAAGCGAACGGGCCGGAGGCGGCCTGGGCCGGTGATGCGCGCATTCTCGCGCCCCGTTCGCTGATCGGCCTGGTCAACCACTTCAAGGGAACCCAGGTGCTGCGGCCGCCCGAGCCGGGCGCCATGGTCGAGGGCGGGGTCGTCCCCGACCTGCGCGAGGTCAAGGGTCAGGAAAGCGCCAAGCGCGCGCTGGAGATCGCGGCGGCCGGCGGCCACAACATCCTGTTCATGGGGCCTCCCGGATCGGGCAAGTCGATGATGGCGCAGCGCCTGCCGGGCCTGCTGCCGCCGCTGACCTCGCAGGAGCTGCTGGAGACCTCCATGGTCTGGTCGGTTGCCGGCCTGATCGAGCGCGGGACGCTGACGCGGGACCGGCCGTTCCGCAGCCCGCACCACTCCGCCTCCATGGCGGCGCTGACCGGCGGCGGGGTCAAGGCCAAACCCGGCGAGGCGTCGCTGGCGCACAACGGCGTGCTGTTTCTCGACGAACTGCCGGAATACAGCGCCCAGGCGCTGGACAGCCTGCGCCAGCCGTTGGAGACCGGCGAGATCGTGGTGGCGCGGGCCAACGCCCATGTCCGCTATCCGGCGCGGTTCCAGCTGGTGGCGGCCATGAACCCCTGCCGCTGCGGCCTGGGCGGGGCGGGACGCGGCGCCTGCGGCAAGGCCCCGCGCTGCCAGCGCGATTATCAGAACCGCGTCTCCGGTCCCATGTTCGACCGCATCGACCTGACGGTGGAGACGCCGCCGGTCACCGCCGCCGACATGGCCTTGCCCCCGCCGGCCGAAGGCACGGCCGAAGCGCGCGCCCGTGTCGCCGCCGCCCGCGCCATGGCCGAAGACCGCATGCGCGAGGCCGGCCTGGCCCCGGTGGTCAAC
>JAEYAO010000075.1 GCA_023456105.1 Pseudomonadota bacterium
GCTTCTCGCCGGCTGGACAACGGTAGGCGTCTTCGTCGGGCAGGTAGACGAAGTCCTGCTTGCCGAACCGGCCATCCGCTTTCGAGCCGGAAGTCATCGGCTTAGGCAAGGTGACAGTCACTCCCGCCTGGTCGCAGGCCAGGATCTCTTCGCTGTCCCAGTAACCTCGGTCAGCGACAGCCTCCAGCGTCTCCACCTCCAGAACAGCCTTGGCTTCCTTGCCCATGGCGGACAGTTGAGCGCGGTCGCAACCGTCGTTGGTCACCTCATGCGCCACAATGAGGTGGTGCTCGGTCTCGACCGCCACCTGCACGTTGTAGCCCACCACCCCAGAGCCGCGGCCACTGGTCGCCATCGAGCGGGCATCCGGATCGGTGAGTGAGATCTGCTGGTCGGGAGAGGCCAGCATCTGCGCCTCCAACTCGGCCAGACGCTGCATCTCCTGCTCGAGCCGGGCGATCTTCTCTTTCAGCCGGGTGGTCCTGGCCGCCAGCGCTTCTGTTGGGTCATGCCGATCCGCCGTGTCGAGCTGCCGGAGGTAGCGCGCGACGCTCTCCTCGATCTGCGCTCGACGCCGTTCGACCTTGGCCCGCGTGAAGTTGCGATCCCGGTTGTTGACGGCCTTGAACTTGGAGCCGTCGATCGCCACGCTGGCGGTGTTGAGCAGCCCGAGCTTGCGGCAGAGAACGACGAACTGCGCACAAACCTGCCGAATGGCCCGGCCGCTGTCCTTGCGGAAGTTGGCAATAGTCTTGTGGTCCGGCCTCAGGCGGCCAGTGAGCCACATCAGCTCGACATTGCGGCCCGCCTCGCGTTCCAAGCGCCGGCTCGACTGCACCCGGTTGAGATAGCCGTAGATGGACAGCTTGAGCAGGATCGCGGGATGGTACGACGGGCGTCCGGTGGCTTCGGGCACCACCCCGTCAAAGCCCAGCACCCGCAGATCAAGGGCATCGACAAAAGCGTCGATGACACGCACCGAGTTGTTCTCATCAACCCAGCCGTCCAGGCTTTCGGGAAACAGCGTGGTCTGGCTGCGATCCACGCCTTCAACAAAGCGTCTCATCGGATCCCCCCAAACAAGGCTGGGCTGCAGGGCTATCCTACCACTACTTGCCTTGTCCCGCCGCCAGCGTTTTTACACAACCAGGGTCACGCACTGACGATCCCCTGCCCTCCAGGAATGTCCGCTGTTCCCTCCTTACGCGGACATTCGATCCACTTCCGAAAAGTGCCGATATTGTTGAAAAACTCTTTGGAAGCGCATCACCAGTCTATTTGTATGTGGCTGCCGACGAAGGCCCAGCATCCAGTATGATGGTAGGCCCAAAAGCGGCCTGTCCGGGGTTTTTCAACAATATCTGCCATTACCCGACCTTCATGGTCATGGATTCAGAATGGCGCGGGAGCCTCAATCCGGATATTACATTCTAATGAATGGCAGCGGGCTGCGGCTGCAAGATTGCGCACCGCGTAAAGTACCCCAGCGCGTCGCGTAACCCACACCAGTGCGCTCCCCCGGTTTCGCCACGGTCACCCTCAAGGTGACGGTATTGAATGCTGCTTCTCGCGATATTGATCCAATGCTCGTCAACGAGCATCTGCACGCTTTGAAGCGCCAAGCGGTAAGGCACATGGGTTTCCCCATAGCTCGGTCAGGGAAAACACCAATAGCTCTTCCGCCGATGATGCCCCACAATCGCAGGTGCGCATGCGACCCTCGCAGGAGAGACTTCGGCCCGTGCCTTCGCGCGCCATAGAACGTTCGCCATGGTCTCTCGCGTTCCTGATCGTGGGCACGGCCTTGGCCGGATGCGCTGGTCCCAAGGGCGTTCTGCTTCCCGTGACCGGAACGGACCCCGGCGCCACCAAGGTCGACATGCTCGTCGCCACGACCCGCATGAGGGCGACGGATCCGCAGGAATTCTATTCGGGCGGCCGTGGGCCGGAACTGTCTTTTGCCGAGTTCACGATCTCGATCCCGCCCGCGGCCAATCGCGCGGCCGGCGAGGTGCAATGGCCCCAGAGCGTACCGGGCAATCCTGCCACGGATTTCGTGACCCTGAAGGCGGACATCATCGACCGCAAGCAGGCGACCACCTGGTTCAACCGCACGGTTAGGACCGTACCGCAGCGGCGCGTGCTCGTGTTCATTCACGGCTTCAACAACCGCTTCGACGATGCGGTCTTCCGCTTCGCCCAGATTGTCCACGACGCCGGAACGCCCGTGGTGCCGGTGCTGTTCACCTGGCCGTCGCGGGGCAGCGTGCTGGCCTATGGCTACGATCGGGAGAGCAACACCTATTCCCGCAACGCCCTCGAGAACACCCTGCGGACGCTGGCGAGCGACCCGGCCGTCGGGGAGATTTCGATCCTCGCGCATTCCATGGGCAACTGGGTGACCCTCGAGGCGCTGCGCCAGATGGCGATCCGTGACGGCCGCGTGGCGCCGAAGATCCGGAACGTGCTGCTAGCCGCTCCCGACGTTGACGTGGACCTGTTCCGCGAGGCGGTGCTCGACATGGGCAAGGCCCGCCCGTCCTTCACACTCTTCGTGTCGCAGGACGACCGGGCACTGGCGATCTCCCGGCGCATCTGGGGCGACGCGGTGCGGCTCGGCGCCATCGACCCGGAGCAGGAGCCGTATCGCAGCGACCTGGACAAGTCCGGCATAACGGTGCTGAACCTGTCCAAGCTGCGAACCGGCGATCCCCTGAACCATTCGAAGTTCGCCGAAAGCCCGGAAGTCGTGCGCATGATCGGCAAGGAACTGGCCGAGGGCCAGACCCTCACGGATGCCCGGGTCGGCATCGGCGACAGGATCATCCAGGTCACGACGGGCGCCGCAGCCGCTGTCGGCACGGCGGCGGGCCTCGCCGTCTCGGCCCCGGTCGCGGTCGTCGACCCGCGGACGCGCGAAAACTTCCAGGGACACGTGGAAGGACTGGGCCAAACCGTGTCGGGCACGCTCACCCCGTAGCGCGGTCAGCCCCCTACTCCGAAGAGCGCCCGCTTTCGGTGTTTTCCCGGCCTTCCCTCAGGTGTTCCCCCAATTCCGCTTTTGCCGCGGCTCCCTAAGCTCAATCGCATGGGACCCAATCTTGCGCGAGGCGACGTCGGCATGACGGGCGGCGCTGCCCGAGGGCTCCGACACGTCCGCGCGCCGACATGAAGGAGGACAGCATGGATCTCCACAACAGCCGCAACATCCACAAATGCGTCGCTGAAGGCATCGGCACCTTCTGGCTCACCTTCGGCGGCTGCGGCAGCGCGGTGATCGCCGCGAGCTTTCCCCAGGTCGGGATCGGTCTGCTCGGTGTTTCGCTCGCCTTCGGCCTGACCGTGCTCACCATGGCCTATGCCATCGGCCACATCTCGGGCTGCCATCTCAATCCGGCGGTGACGGTCGGCCTCGCCGCGGGAGGGCGTTTCCCGAAGCAGGACATCGCGCCCTACATCGTGGCACAGGTGATCGGAGCCATCATCGCGGCCTTCGTGCTGTATCTGATCGCCTCCGGGGCTCCCGGCTTCGACCTGACGAAGGGCTTCGCCGCCAACGGCTACGGCGCCCACTCCCCCGGCCAGTACAGCGTGATCTCCGCCTTCGTGGCCGAAGTCGTCCTGACCATGATGTTCCTGTTCATCATTATGGGCGCGACCCACGGCAAGGCGCCGGCGGGCTTCGCTCCCATCGCCATCGGCCTCGGGCTGACGCTGATCCACCTCGTGGGCATTCCGATCACCAACACCTCGGTGAACCCGGCCCGCAGCACCGGCCCCGCCCTCTTCGTCGGCGGCTGGGCGCTGGCACAGCTCTGGCTGTTCTGGGTGGCTCCGCTTATCGGCGGAGCGCTCGGCGGCGTGCTCTATCGCTGGCTCAGCGAGGAACCGTCCGAGCAGGTCACGGGCGTCACGCCGCCGGCACCGGCCGAGTGAGCGTCACGCCTCGCCATCATCCTGAACTGCATGGCATGAGGACCAGGAAGCCATGACCATCGCCGAACCCGACACGACCGAAGCCGCTTCGTTCCGAGGCGAAGCCCCGGCTCCGAACATGGTCTGCATTGCCGGCGGCACGTTCCGCATGGGCTCGGACCGACACTATCCCGAGGAAGCTCCCGTCCACCGTGTGACCGTCGACGGTTTCTGGATCGACCGGACGCCGGTCACCAACCGGGAATTCAGGCGCTTCGTCGAGGCGACCGGACACGTCACCATCGCGGAGCGCAGCCCCGATCCCAAAGACTATCCCGGCGCGCTGCCCGAGATGCTCAAGGCGGGCTCCCTCGTCTTCAGCCCACCAGATTATCCGGTCTCCCTGGAGGATTGGAGCCAGTGGTGGTCCTTCACCTTCGGGGCGAACTGGCGCCGCCCCTACGGGCGAGGATCGTCCATCAAGGGCCTCGATGACCATCCGGTCGTGCATGTCGCCTATACCGATGCGGAGGCCTACGCCGCCTGGGCGGCCAAGAAC
>JAEYAO010000091.1 GCA_023456105.1 Pseudomonadota bacterium
GGTCGGCGCCGGCCGGGGCGTCGGGGCGGGCGGCGTGGGACGTGGCGTCAGCTGGGGCGTCGGCTGGGGCGTCGGGCGGGGCGGCTGGGGTGCAGGTGTCGGCGGCGTGGGCTCTGGCGTCGGCGGAACCGGATCGGGCTGCTGCACCGGCGCGGTGGCGGCGTTCTCGAGCGACGGCTCCGGCTGCGGATTGTCGGCGGCCGCCGCCGCGACCTCCGTCTCCGACACGATCGAGACCGGGACCGAACTGACCAGAGGCTTGGGATCCTCCGGGCTCCGCTCAGGCCATGACAGAAAGGCGAGCGCCGCCACGCCCAGGTGCAGGGCGACGGATCCGAGAACGGCCGGGCTCGGACGACGCAAGGGGCTCAGGCCTCCGGCGCCGTGTCGGTGATCAGGTTCATCTTGGTGAAGCCGGTGGCGGACAGCCGCGCCATGACCCGCGCCACCGCTTGATAGGGCGCTCGGCCGTCCGCGCGCACGAACACCGGCCGCTCGCCCGCCTGCTCGGCCCCGCCGGCCTCCTGCAGCAGACGCGGGGCCAGCTCCTCGAAGGGAGTCTCGCTTTCGCCGATGAACACCGCGCCCTGCTGGTCGATGGAGACGCTGAGCGGCTCGTTGTTTGTCTCCACCGCGCTGGCGTCCGTCTGCGGCAGCTCGACCGGCACGCCCACGGTCAACAGCGGCGCCGAGATCATGAAGATGATCAGCAGCACCAGCATCACGTCCACCAGGGGCGTGACGTTGATCTCGGTCAGGGGACCTTTTCGCCCCCGCCGGCCACGACGGCCGCCGCCGCCGCCCGATCCCCCGCCCATGGCCATGGCTCAGACCGTCCGGTTCAGGCTGATGCCGTCGGAAGGCGGCGGAGGCGGAGGCGCCGCACCCGGCGAGCCCAGCCGGCGCGCCACCGCCGCCTGCAGGTCGTCGGCGAAGCTTTCCAGCCGCCCGGTGAACTTGCCCGCGTCGATGGAGAACTTGTTGTAGGCGATATAGGCGGGAATGGCCGCCGCCAGGCCGATGGCGGTGGCGAACAGCGCCTCGGCGATGGCCGGGGCCACGGTGGTCAGGTTGGTGTTGCCGGCCGCCGCGATCCGCCCGAAGGCGTTCATGATGCCCCACACCGTGCCGAACAGGCCGATGAAGGGCGAGGCGGTGGCGACGATCGACAGGACGCCCAGGCCCTTTTCGATCCGCTGGCCCTCGCGCGCGATCAGGCTGTCCATGGCCCGGTCGATGCGGGTCAGCAGCAATCCGCCCTGTTCGCCGTTCAGCGCGCCCTTCTGCCGGGCCTCGCGCCAGTCGGACAGGGCGATCACCAGCATGCGCGGCAGGGCGTGCGACGGGTTCGGCCCGGCCTGGTTGGCCACCTCCTCCAGCGATCGGCCGGACGACACCGCCGTCTCGAAATCGTCCGCCTGCTTGTTCAGCGCGGTGAAGCGGAAAGCCTTGTCGATGATGATGGTCCAGGACCAGACCGAGGCCGCCGCCAGGCCGATCATCACGCTCTTGACCACCCAGTCGGCGGTCAGGAACAGCTCAACGGGATTCATCATCGAGGCGTCGACGGCGGCGGTCATGCAGGGGCGCTCCGAGGGACGGTGAACAGGCGTCCTTACCAGCGGCAGGACGTGTTCTTTGTGTGGCGAAGCCCGCCTCTAGCGGTCCGCCTCGCCGCCGTCACCTCACAGAGGAGTCATCCTCGAATCTTCACGCTCGCCGGCTCAGGGTCTATGCAGGCGGCCATGACGTCCGCCCCCCTCCCCGACGCCGGCCAGAACTGGGTGGACCGCCACGCGCCGGAAGGGCTGAAGCCGTGGCTGAAGCTCGGCCGCTTCGACCGGCCGATCGGCATATGGCTGCTCTTGCTGCCCGGCTGGCAGGGGATCGCTCTGGCCCTGGCTCAGTACGGCAAGACGCCGGGCGCCTATGAGATTTGGCTGTTCGCGGGCTTCGGCGTCGGCGCCTGCCTGATGCGGGCGGCGGGCTGCGCCTTCAACGACATCGTGGACCGCGACTTCGACGCGCGCGTGGCCCGCACCGCCCAGCGGCCGATTCCTTCCGGCCGCATCTCGGTCAAGCAGGCCTGGGGCTTCGTGGTCGGATGCAGCCTCGTCAGCCTGCTGATCCTGCTGACCTTGCCGACGGTCGCCATTCTGCTGGGCGTCGGATCACTCGGGCTGGTCGCGGCCTATCCGTTCATGAAGCGGATCACCTGGTGGCCGCAGGCTTGGCTGGGCCTGACCTTCAACTGGGGCGCGCTGATGGGCTTCGCCTCCGCCCTGCCGCTTGCGGCCGCGCCCCTGCTGCCGCCTGAGATCGCCGGCGAGTTCCGCCCTTTCCTGTGGCAAGGCGCGCCGGCGGGCGACCACGCCGTGGGTCTCGCCTGGCAGGCCTATCTGCCCGCCGTGCTGCTTTATCTCGGCGGCGTGTTCTGGACCCTCGGCTACGACACCATCTATGCGCTGCAGGACATCGAGGACGACGCCATGGTGGGGGTGAAGTCCTCGGCCCGACGTTTAGGGGCGGGCGTGCGACGGGGCGTCGCCGTCTTCTATGCCCTGGCCGCCCTGCTGGCCGCATGCGCGCTCGCCTCGGCTGGGCTGGGCGTGCTGGCCTGGACCGGCCTTCTGCTCTACGCCGGACACCTCGGATTGCAGGTCGTGCGCCTGCGGGTCGATGATCCGGCGCAGGCCCTGCGCCTGTTCAAGTCCAACCGCGAGGCGGGCCTGCTGCTGCTGTTCGCTATCGCCGCCGGCTCGCTCGGCGTCGTTTCCTGATCCCGCAAACGGAGACTTACCGATGACGCCGTCCCGCCTCCTGCTGATCGGATGTGCGCTGGCCGCCTTCGCCGGATGCCAGCGCCGCGAGGAACCCGCGCCCCAGCCGCCCGCCGCGCCTGCGGCCGCTCCGGCGCCCGCTCTGTCGACTGAGCCGCTGAGCTTCAGCGAACAGACACCCTACGCCAGCGTCCGGCTGACCCTCCCGGAAGCGATCCGCACCCAGCCCGAACTGCACACGGCCCTTTACGCCTCCACGGTGCGCGAGCTGCGCCAGTTCATGGAGGGCGCCCAAGCCGACCGCACCGAGGCGGGCTCGGACAGCAGCCTGCCGCCCTATGAGAAGACCATCACTGTCGAGCCGGGCGCCGATGCGGGCACGCTGTTCAGCCTGAAGCGCACCGACTACGACTATTCGGGCGGGGCGCACGGCAACACCCTGTTCGCTGGCGTGCTGTGGGACAAGGCGGCCAAGCGCCAGATCGCCGCCGCCGATCTGTTCCGCCCCGGCGTCGATGCGGCGGCTCTGGACCGCGCCCTGTGCGATGCGGTCAATGCGGCGAAGCAGGCGCGCTCGCCGGGGACGGAGCGGCTGACGCTCGGCCGGGGCGACACCTGGAACTGCCCGCGCGCCCTGCAGACGCCCATGGCGCTGGAGCCGGCGGCGGGTCAGCCGGGCAAGGCGGGCGGCCTCGTCTTCCTGATCGGCCCCTATGCGGTGGGACCCTATGCGGAGGGCGCCTATCAGATCGTCCTGCCGCTGAGCGCCTTCCAAGGGCTGCTCAATCCCCCCTACGCCGGCGACTTCTCCGGCGCCCCGGTTCGCACGGGCGACGTAACGCCCAGGCAGGGTTGAACGCGGACCTCAGTGCCCTTCGGCCGCCTGCATCAGCTCGATCAGCACCCCGCCCATGTCGCGGGGGTGAAGGAACACCACCGGCGTGCCGTGAGCGCCGATGCGCGGCTCGCCCGTGCCCAGCAGGGTCACGCCCTTGGCCTTCATCTCGGCGATGGCGGCGTCCATGTCGTCCACCTCGAAACAGACGTGGTGCTGACCGCCGCGCGGGTTCTTGGCCAGAAAGCCGACGATCGGGCTTGTGTCGTCATACGGCTCGATCAGCTCGATCTGGGCGTTCGGCAGATCGACGAAACAGACCTTCACCCCCTGCGCCGGCAGGTCGAAGGGCTCGCCGACGCGGGTCGCGCCCAGAACGTCGCGGTATAGCGGGATCGCCTCCGCGATCGACGGCGTGGCGACACCGACGTGGTTCAGCTTGCCGATCATGCGGGCGCTCTCGACGGGACGGGCTGGGCGTAGCCGAGCCGCTGGTTCAGCTTCTCGAGGAGGTCGATGGCCGTGTCCGCGATGGCCGAGCCGGGCGGATAGACCGCCGCCGCCCCCATCTCCAGCAGCGGCTGCACGTCCGAGGGCGGGATCACGCCCCCGACAACGATGGTTATATCGGGCCGCCCCAGCTTCTCCAGTTCAGCCTTCAGTTCCGGCACCAGCGTCAGGTGCCCAGCCGCCAGGGATGAGGCGCCCACCGCATGGACGCCCTTCTCCACCGCGTCGCGCGCGGCCTCGGCCGGGGTCTGGAACAGGCTGCCGGCGGTGACGTCGAAGCCGAGATCGCCATAGCCGGTCGCCACGACCTTCTGGCCCCGGTCATGCCCGTCCTGGCCCAATTTGGCGATCAGGATGCGCGGCGGCCCGCCGTCGTTCTCGACAAAAGTCGCCACCATGTCGCGGGCGCGGGCGAACCGCGGATCGCGTCCGGCCTCGCGCGCATAAACGCCCGACACCGTCCTGACCGAGGCGACGTGCCGGCCGAACGCCGCCTCCAGCGCATCGGATATCTCGCCCACCGTCGCCTTGGCGCGCGCGGCCTGCACGGCCAGTTCCAAGAGGTTCGCCTTGCCGTGGGCGCCGCGCGTCAGGGCGCCGAGCGCACCTTGCGTCTCCGCCTCATCCCGCTCTGCCCGCAGGCGCTTCAGCTTGTCGATCTGGCGGGCGCGGACCTCGGCGTTGTCGACCTTCAGCATCGGAATGTCGTCGGGCGTGTCTGAGAGATAGCGGTTGACGCCCACCACCGTCTGCTGGCCCGTGTCGATGCGCGCCTGGGTGCGGGCGGCGGATTCCTCGATCCGCATCTTGGGCACGCCCGCCTCGATGGCCTTGGCCATGCCGCCCAGCGCCTCGACCTCGGCCATGTGGGCGCGCGCCCGCTCCGCCAGCTCGTGCGTCAGCCGCTCGACATAGAAGCTGCCGCCCCAGGGATCGATCACGCGGGTCAGGCCGGTCTCCTGCTGCAGCAGGATCTGGGTGTTGCGGGCGATCCGCGCCGAGAAGTCGGTCGGCAGGGCCAGCGCCTCGTCCAGCGCATTGGTGTGCAGGCTCTGGGTCTGGCCGCCCGCCGCCGCCATCGCCTCGACCATGGTGCGACTGACGTTGTTGAACACGTCCTGCGCCGCCAGCGACCAGCCCGATGTCTGGCAGTGCGCCCGCAGGGACAGGGAGCGCGGGTCCTTGGGCGAAAAGGCCTTCTGCACCGCCTCGGCCCAAAGCAGGCGACCCGCCCGCATCTTGGCCACCTCGGTGAAGTAGTTCATGCCGATGGCCCAGAAGAAGCTGAGCCGGGGCGCGAACCGGTCCACGTCCATGCCGGCCGCCACGCCCGCGCGGATGTACTCCAAGCCGTCCGACAAGGTGTAGGCCAGCTCGATGTCGGCCGACGCTCCAGCCTCCTGCATGTGGTAGCCGGAGATGGAGATGGAATTGAACTTCGGCGTCTCCTGCGCCGTCCAGGCGAAGATGTCCGCGATGATCCGCATCGAGGGCTCGGGCGGATAGATGTAGGTGTTGCGGACCATGAACTCCTTGAGGATGTCGTTCTGGATGGTCCCGGTCAGGGCCGCGTGCGGCACGCCCTGCTCCTCGGCCGCCGCGACATAGAGGGCCAGGATCGGCAGCACCGCGCCGTTCATGGTCATGGACACCGACATCTGGTCCAGCGGTATGCCGTCGAACAGGGTGCGCATGTCGTAGATGCTGTCGATGGCGACGCCCGCCATGCCGACGTCGCCGGTCACGCGCGGATGGTCGGAATCGTAGCCCCGGTGCGTCGCCAGGTCGAAGGCGATGGAAAGGCCCTTTTGACCCGCCGCCAGATTGCGGCGGTAGAAGGCGTTGGACTCCTCGGCGGTGGAGAAGCCCGCATATTGCCGGATCGTCCACGGATTGCCGGCGTACATGGTCGGATAGGGGCCGCGCATGAAGGGCGCGAAGCCGGGCAGGCCGTGCTGGGCCTCCAGCCCCCTGGTCGCCTTTGGTCCATAGGCGGTCTGCAGCGTCAGGCCCTCGGGCGTCCGCCACGGTTCGCGATAGGGGCCCTCAGGCGTCGGGGACAGATCCAGCGGAACGGCGGAGAAGTTCGGAAAGCTCATCAGGCGTCCGCCTCGTGCGGCTCGGCGAAGCGGATGGGTCGGAGCGGTTCGCACACGCGCTGGGTCGCAGGGGCGACCGGACGCGCTTCAACTGGCGCGGGGCGGGGATCGGGATCGACGAACTTGGTCACGCCGACGATCTGGGCCGAGCCGTCGGCATAGGCCTTCTCCCGCAGGGCGCGGGCGCGGGCGATGCGCGGCTGGATCACCCCGCCGGCGAGGGCTTCGATTACGCCCCCTTCCGCCTCGATCATCTGGAACTCGGACCAGCCGGCCTCGGCCAGTTCACGCGTGCGGCTGTCCAGGAACCAGGACCCTGCGGCGGGATCGTCGACGCGGCCGAGGCTCGCCTCCTCCATCAGCACCAGCTGGGTGTTCCGCGCCTGTCGCCGGGCGAAAGCGTCCGGCCGACCGGCGGCGGTGGTGAAGCCGTCCAGCACCACCACGTCCGCCCCGCCTACGCCGCCGGCGAAGCCCGCCGCCGTCAGCCGCAGAAGGTTCGGCCACGGATCGCGCGCCGCCAGCATGCGCCGCGACGACCTCGCCTCGATCACCGCCAGGGTCTCGCATCCCAACGCCCGCGTCAGGCTGCGCCAGATCAGCCGCATGGCCCGCACCTTGGCCAGGCTGTCGAAATACTCCTGATCGACCGCCAGGCCGACAACCGTGCCCGCAAGCGCCCGCTCCAGCGTCATGCCGGCCTCCAGCGCGGCCCGCGCATAGGCGACGGCGGACGCGGCGGCGAAGGCCAGCTCCTGCGCGATCGACCCGCCCGCCTCGTGCGCGACCCGACCCGAGGCCAGAAAGAAACTCGCTTCCGGATAGGCGCCCGCGTGCCGCTGGGCCGTGTTGGCCGCCAGCATCAGGTGCTCGTCCGCCGGGCGCGGCGAGCCGCCGGCCTCGGCGAAGGCGCTGATCGGGTCGAGGTGGAACCGCAGCCTGGCCCGCGGCGCGCCCTTGGCCGCGACCGCCAGGGCGTTGGCCGCATCCGGACCGTCGATCCCGGCATCCAGCGCGACGGGGGCGAGCTCCAGCGCCACGCCGTCCAGCGCACGCCTCAGCGGCTCGCTGTCACGCAGCACCTCCCCCGCGATCAGCACCGAAGCCGCCCCGCCCTGCAGCTCCGTCAGAACGGCCGTGTTCACCGCCGCCGGATCGTCGCCTTCGACAACCGCGCGCAGGTCCCACGCCCGGCCGTCCGCATCCGAAGGGCGGGACGCGGACAGGGGCTCGACCCCGCTCGCCGCCGCATACAGGGGCCGCACCGCCAGGCCGTCGGCGTCCAGATGGACCAGACTCTCGATCGGCCGGTCCTTGAGCGCCTTTTGCGCGGCCTCCCGCCATTCCAGCGGCGTGGGGACGGGAAAGGTCACGATCAGGCCAGCTCGACCGCCATGGCCACGGCCTCGCCGCCGCCGATGCACAGGGACGCCACGCCCTTGGAGCCGCCCCGCGCCTTCAGCGCCGAGATCAGCGTCGCCAGCACCCGCGCGCCCGACGCGCCGATCGGGTGGCCCAGCGCGCAGGCGCCGCCGTTCACATTCACCTTGGCGTGGTCGATGTTCATCTCGCGCATGGCGATCATGGGCACCACCGCAAAGGCCTCGTTGATCTCCCACAGATCGACGTCGTCCACGGACCAGCCGGCCTTTTGCAGCGTCTTCTGCATCGCCGGCACCGGGGCGGTGGTGAAGTGGCCGGGCGCATGCGCATGCGCGGCGTGGCTGACCACACGCGCCAGGATCGGCAGGCCCAAGGCTTCGGCCACGCTCTGGCGCGTCATCACAACGGCCGCCGCGCCGTCCGAGATCGAGGAGGCGTTGGCGGCGGTGATGGTCCCGTCCCTGGAGAAGGCGGGCTTCAGGGTGGGGATCTTGGCCGGATCGGCCTTGGTCGGCTGCTCGTCGACGGAGACGGTCTCCACGCCCTTGCGGGTCTTCACCTCGACCGGGACGATCTCGGAGGCGAAGCCCTCGCCGGTCGCGGCGGCGCGGGCGCGGTTCAGGCTTTCGACCGCGTAGTCGTCCATGGCCTGGCGGGTGAACTGGTATTCGGCCGCCGTCTCCTCGGCGAAGGCGCCCATCAGCTTGCCCGTGTCATAGGCGTCCTCCAGCCCGTCCAGGTACATGCTGTCGGAGATGACGTCGTGGCCGATGCGGGCGCCGCCGCGGTGCTTGGCCATGACGTAGGGCGCGCCGGTCATGGACTCCATGCCGCCGGCCACGATCACGTCGGCGGTCTCGGCCTTCAGCGCGTCGTGCGCCATCATCACGGCCTGGAGGCCCGAGCCGCACATCTTGTTGACGGTGGTCGCCTCCACATGCTGGCCCAGCCCGGCGCCGATCGCGGCCTGGCGCGCCGGCGCCTGCCCCAGACCCGCGGACAGCACGCAGCCCATGTAGATCTGCTCGACCTTGTCGGCGGACACGCCCGCGCGCTCGACCGCCGCCTTGACCGCGACGGCGCCCAGTTCGGTGGCCTTCACGCCGGACAGCGCGCCCTGGAAGCCGCCCATGGGCGTGCGCGCGACGGAGCAGATGACGACCGGATCGGACATGATGTTTCCCTGAACTTTCTTGTTGTTCTTCAGCTTACTGGAATTCGACAAGCACGTCGTCGGCGGCCACCGGATCGCCGGCCTTGGCGCCAACGGCCTTCACCACGCCGTCGCGTTCGGCCTTCAAGATATTCTGCATCTTCATCGCTTCAATGATCGCCACCGTTTCTCCGGTCTTGACCGCCTGCCCGACGCTGACCGGCACCGAGACCACCAGCCCCGGCATCGGGGACTGGATCAGCTTGGAGGTATCCGCCGCCTGCTTCTCCGGCAGACGGGCGAAGAACTCGGCGGCGCGGGGCGTCATGACCCGCACCCGCGCCCGGGCCGCCCGGTGGCGGATGTCGAAGCCGTCGGCGACGCGCTTCACCTCAGCGGTGAAGGGCTCGCCGTCCAGTTCGGCCCGGAACTGCGCCAGCCCCGGCCGCCAGTCGATCTCGGTCAAGCGCGCATGGCCGCCGCCGGTGAAGGCCAGGAGCAGCGCCTCGTCCTCGTCATAGGACAGGCTGACCCCATGCGGCGCCTTGTCCACCAGCACGATCCAGTCGGTGCGGTCGGACGGATCGCCGGCCTGTTCGCTGATGATCTCGTGCATCGCCATGCCGGCGGCGACCAGGATGCGCGCCTGCCGCTCGCTGGGCGTCAGGCCGTGGAAGCCCTCTGGGAACTCGTCCTTGATGTAGCTGGTCGACAGCTCGCCCGAGCGAAACCGCTGCTGGTCCATCACCGCCGACAGGAAGGGGATGTTGTGCCCCAGGCCCGACAGGTGCGTGTCCTCCAGCGCCCGCGCCATGCCGTCCACCGCCGCCTCGCGCGTCGGGCCCCAGGCGCACAGCTTGGCGATCATGGGGTCGTAGAACATGCTGATCTCGTCGCCCTCGCGCACGCCCGAGTCATTGCGCACGACATAGCCGTCCTGCTCGCCCTCCTCCGGCTGTTCGTAGCGGACCAGCCGGCCGATGGAGGGCAGAAAGCCGCGATACGGGTCCTCGGCGTAGATGCGGCTTTCAATGGCCCAGCCGTTTATCTTCAGGTCGTCCTGCTTGAAGCTCAGCGCCTCGCCCCAGGCCGAACGGATCATCTGCTCCACCAGATCGACGCCGGTGATCAGCTCGGTCACCGGATGCTCGACCTGCAGCCGGGTGTTCATCTCCAGGAAGAAGAAGCTCTTGTCCTGCCCGGCCACGAACTCGACCGTGCCGGCGCTGTCGTAGTTGACGGCCCGGGCCAGGGCGACGGCCTGCGCGCCCATGGCGGCGCGGGTGGCCTCGTCCAGCAGGGGCGACGGCGCCTCCTCGATGACCTTCTGGTTGCGGCGCTGGATCGAGCATTCGCGCTCGAACAGGTGGACGACGTTTCCGTGCTTGTCGCCCAGCACCTGGATCTCGATGTGGCGCGGATCGACGATGAACTTCTCCAGGAACACCCGGTCGTCACCGAAGGCGGCCATGGCCTCGGCCTTCACGGCGGCGAAGCCTTCGGCCATGTCGTCGTCGCCGTGCGCCACGCGGATGCCCTTGCCGCCGCCGCCGGCCGAGGCCTTGATCATCA
Source organism: Pseudomonadota bacterium (assembly GCA_023456105.1). Lineage (GTDB taxonomy): Bacteria > Pseudomonadota > Alphaproteobacteria > Caulobacterales > Caulobacteraceae > Brevundimonas. Next base: position 10,333 of record JAEYAO010000091.1, read on the forward strand.
CCGGATAGCCGATCTCACGCGCGATCGTGACCGCCTCCTCCGGCGTCTCGATCAGGCCCATGTGGCCGGGCACGGTGGAGACGCCCGCCTCCGCCGCGAACCGCTTGGAGGTGATCTTGTCCCCCATCGCCTCGATGGCCTCCGGGTTCGGCCCGATGAAGGCGATCCCGTCGTCCCGCAGCCGCCGCGCGAAGCCCGCGTTCTCCGACAGGAAGCCGAAGCCCGGATGCACGGCCTGCGCCCCCGTCCGGCGCACCGCCTCCACGATCCTGTCGGCCAGCAGATAGGACTGCGTCGCCGGCGCCGGCCCGATCAGCACCGCCTCGTCGGCCATCTCGACAGCCAGCGACCCGGCGTCCGCCTCCGAATAGACCTGCACCGTCTGGATGCCCATCCGGCGACAGGTCTTGATGATCCGAACCGCGATCTCGCCCCGGTTGGCGATGAGGATTTTGGAGAACATCAGGCGGTCCTATTCGCTTACGGCGAAAGAGAATTTCACAGAGTATTTTTGGAGACTGAGCGTCGGCACCATGCGGGCTGCCGCTTTGGCTTTTGCATCGAAATCGGCGGCAATCAGAATACCACGAAGCGTAGCGTCGGGCTCCTCGATCGCGATATCCCCCATGTAAGTGAGGATCTGCCCTACAGCCCTCTGCCCAGCCGTTCCTGCCTTCAGTTCGATCACGACGATCGCGCCGTTTGCGTCCTTGGCGGTGATGTCGATGAAGCCTGACTGGACCGATCTTTCTGCACCATCGTCTATAGCGGCGAGACCGGGTTCAAGTTGGTTCAAGGATTTTCGTAAGGTCGATTGAAGGTCGCGTTCCAGCCCAATCCGTTGACCCGCCACATCCTCGACCGGCTCAATGCCGAGTTGGGGAGCTACCGCAGGGGTAACGTCGTCCACAGGCACGCCAAGGAAACGGCCATAGAGCGCGAGCGCATTCTTGTAAGACGCCAAGTTCGTGCGAATGTCGCCACTGAACGGAATTTTGGACGGGTTGGGTCGATCTCGTCGCTGATCATCTACCGAGTAGGTCAGTTCAGAGATGATGCTGGCGAACTGATCCTTCGAAAAGTGGATCGATAGATCGCCATAGCATTCTTCGACTCGACCAGTCCGATGTAGCTGCGCCGTGATCGTGCCAGGTCCGTACTGCTGAGCCTCAAGCCATGCTTTGTAGTCAGGACGCATTAGTTCGCCTTCACAGCGGGATGTTGTCGTGCTTCTTCCAGGGGTTCTCCTGGGACTTGTTCTTCAGCGTCCGCAGCGCCTTGATCAGCCGCCGCCGCGTGCCGTGCGGCATGATCACGTCGTCGATGTAGCCCAGGCCCGCCGCGACGAACGGATTGGCGAAGCGGTCCTTGTATTCGGCCTCGCGGGCGGCCAGGGCGTCGGGATCGCCGGCCTCCTTGCGGAAGATGATCTCCACCGCGCCCTTGGCGCCCATCACCGCGATCTCGGCCGAGGGCCAGGCGTAGTTGACGTCGCCGCGCAGGTGTTTCGAGCTCATCACGTCATAGGCGCCGCCATAGGCCTTGCGCGTGATCACCGTCAGCTTGGGCACCGTCGCCTCGGCGTAGGCGAACAACAGCTTGGCCCCGTGCTTGATCAGGCCGCCGTATTCCTGGCGCGTGCCGGGCATGAAGCCGGGCACGTCCACCAGCGTCACCAGCGGAATGTGGAAGGCGTCGCAGAAGCGCACGAAACGCGCGGCCTTGCGGCTGGAATCGATGTCCAGCACGCCCGCCAGCACCTGCGGCTGGTTGGCGACGATCCCCACCGGCTGGCCGTCCAGCCGGCCGAAGCCTGTGACGATGTTCTTGGCGAAATCCGCGCCGATCTCGAAGAAGTCGGCCTCGTCCACCGTCTTCAGGATCAGCTCCTTCATGTCATAGGGCTGGTTCGGATTGGCGGGGACCAGGGTGTCCAGGCTGGGCTCGTCCCGATCGGGCTCGTCATAGCTGTCGCGCACCGGCGGCTTTTCGCGGTTCGACAGCGGCAGGAAGCCGATCAGGCGGCGCACCTCGGCCAGGGCCTCCAGGTCGTTCTCGAACGCGCCGTCCGCCACGCCCGACTTGCCCGCATGGACGCGGGCGCCGCCCAGGTCCTCGTGGCTGACCACCTCGTTGGTGACGGTCTTCACCACGTCGGGGCCGGTCACGTACATGTAGCTCGTGTCCTTCACCATGAAGATGAAGTCGGTGATGGCCGGCGAATAGACGTCGCCGCCCGCGCACGGCCCCATGATCACGCTGATCTGCGGAATGACGCCCGAGGCCAGGGTGTTCTGCAGAAAGATGTCGGCGTATCCCGCCAGGCTCTCCACCCCCTCCTGGATGCGCGCGCCGCCGGCGTCGAACAGGCCGATGATCGGCGCGCCGTTGGTCAGGGCCATCTTCTGGATCTTGACGATCTTGGCCGCGTGCGCGCCCGACAGCGAGCCGCCGAAGACGGTGAAGTCCTTGGAGAAGACATAGACCAGCCGCCCGCCGATGGTCCCGCGCCCCGTCACCACGCCGTCGCCGGGGATGCGCTGCTTCTCCATGCCGAAGTCGTGGGAGCGGTGCTCCACGAACATGTCGGTCTCCTCGAACGAGCCTTCGTCCAGCAGAACCTCGATCCGCTCGCGCGCCGTCAGCTTGCCCTTCTTGTGCTGGTTGGCGATGCGGGCCTCGCCGCCGCCCTGCCGGGCCACCGCGCGCCGGCGCTCCAGTTCGTCGATGATCGACTGACTCATAGACATCCTCGCCCTGATGCGGGCCGTCGCCGCCTGTATCGACGGTCGCGCCCCGCGTGCGCCGGGCGCTGAACACGGCGCCCGCACCGAACCTCTGCGCCGGCTGTTCGATCCTGTGAAGGGGCCTTGGCGATGTCAAACCGTGGCAAGGACTTGCCGCGCGGAGCGAATAAGGCGCGCATGGCGGCAACAGCCGCCCCGCCGAACCGTTTGCAGGCCCATGCCGCCCGTCGCCGATCCGTCCGCCAGCGCCTCGCCCCAGCCCGCCTCCACGCCCCCCGCCATGCCGACCTCGCCCTGGGCCCTGCCGATCTTCCGGGCGGTGTGGCTGGCCAGCATGGCGTCCAACTTCGGCGGACTGATCCAGTCGGTCGGCGCCTCTTGGATGATGACCTCTCTTGACGCCTCGCCCCAGATGATCGCCCTGGTCCAGGCCTCCACCACCCTTCCGATCATGCTGCTGTCGCTGTGGGCGGGGGCGGTGGCGGACAATCTGGACCGGCGCTGGGTCATGCTGTCGGCGCAAGGGTTCATGCTGACGGTGTCGGTGGTGCTGGCCGCCTGCGCCTGGGGCGGGGTGCTGACGCCGTGGCTCCTGCTGGGCTTCACCTTTCTGATCGGCTGCGGCACAGCCATCAACAATCCGGCCTGGCAGGCCTCGGTCGGCGACATGGTGCCGCGCAGCGTCCTGCCCACCGCCGTCGCCCTGAACAGCATGGGCTTCAACATCGCCCGCAGCCTGGGTCCGGCCATCGGCGGGGTGATCGTGGGCGCGTTCGGCGCGGCGGCGGCCTTTCTGACCAACGCCTTCAGCTACCTCGCCCTGATCGTGGTGTTGGCCCGCTGGCGGCCCGCCCTGCCCCCGCGCTTGTTGCCGCGCGAGAAGCTGGGCATGGCCATGGAGGCGGGGCTTCGCTACGTCGCCCTGTCGCCCGGCATCCGCCGCGTGCTGTTCCGCGCGGCCGTGTTCGGCCTGGCCGCCAGCGCCGTGCCGGCCCTGATGCCGCTGGTGGCGCGCGACCTCGTGGGCGGCGGGCCGTTCGTCTACGGCCTGTTGCTGGGGGCCTTCGGCGTCGGCGCGGTCGGCGGCGCCCTGTCCTCGACCCGCCTGCGCCAGCGTCTGTCGGCCGAGTGGATCGTGCGGGTCGCCTCACTCGGCCTCGGGCTCGGCGCGGCCGGCGCGGCGCTCAGCCCGGCCTTGCTCCTGACCCTGCCGTGCCTGGCGCTGGCCGGCGCCGGCTGGGTGCTGGCGCTGTCGACCTTCAACG